>JAKONK010000058.1 GCA_022701985.1 Actinomycetales bacterium | reverse complement strand
CCCGGAAGTCGTGGAGGCTCTTCTTCACCTCGTCGAACATCAGCGCCACGCCGCGGCTGCGGAACGCCTCCAGGGCCTGCGGCTCGGGGAGGTCGCGCGGGTCGCGACCGTCCGCCGCGAGCGCGTCAGCGACGATCGTGGTGGCGATCTCCTCGATGTAGTCACCGCCGTAGCCGTCCTCGGGGGCGTCCTGGCCGCCGGCGCGGGCCAGCAGGGACCGGGCGAACCTGTCGATCTGCGCGCCGTGGTCGTTGAAGTAGTACTCGCGGGTGACGTCGGCGCCGGCCGCCTGGAGGACGCGGGCCAGGGAGTCGCCCACGGCGGCCCAGCGGGTGCCGCCCAGGTGCACCGGCCCCGTGGGGTTGGCCGAGACGAACTCGAGGTTCACCCTCCGGCCGGCCAGGGCCCCGGTGCGCCCGAAGGCCGCCCCCGCCTCGACGACGGCCCGGGCGAGCTCGCCCGCCGCGGCGGCGTCGAGGGTGACGTTGAGGAAGCCAGGGCCGGCGACGTCGACGCTCTTGACGCCCGCGACGGAGGCCAGCCGCCCGGCGACCACCTCGGCGACCTGGCGCGGCGGCAGGCCGGCGGGCTTGGCCAGCTGCAGGGCCACCGACGTGGCCCAGTCGCCGTGGTCGCGGTTGCGCGGGCGCTCCACCCTCACGGCCTGCGGCACGGCGGCCGCCGGGAGGGCCAGCTCACCAGCGTCGACGGCCTCCTGCAGGCAGGCGCGGACGGCGGCGGAGAGCTCCTCGGGGGTCACTCCCCCAGGTTAGCGGCGCGTCAGCGGCGGACGGAGGGACGTCCACCGGCCGCGAGGTCCTCCACGACCTCCACCAGCGCCTCCGGCTCGAAGGGCTTGGAGACGAGGGCGTCGACGCCCACCTGGCGGGCCCGCGCCTGCTGGTGGGCCTGCACGCTGGCGGTCACCATCACGACCGGCAGGTCGGCCAGGGCCGGGTCGCGGCGGATCTCGGCCACCGCGCTCCACCCGTCGCGGGGCTCCATCACGGCGTCCATGGTCACGACGTCGACGGCGGGGGCCCCGGCGTCGCGCAGGCGCGCCAGGCACTCGTCGCCGTCAGCCGCCTCCTCGACCTCGTGGCCCTCCATCTCGAGGTTGAGGCGGATGAGCATGCGGATCTGCGAGGTGTCGTCCACCACCAGCACCCGGGCCACCCCGAGACCGTAGGTGCCCCCACCGGCCACCGCCCGCCGACGGCGGTGGACGGCGGCCGGTGGCCGGTCGGCGGGCGGGGTCCGCAGGACCGGGCGCCGTCAGCCGGCGGTGCGGACGAGCTTCTTGTTGACGAACTCCTCGGCGGCCAGCAGGCCCATCTCGCGGGAGGTGCCGCTGCGCTTCACCCCGCCGAAGGGCAGCTCCGGGGAGTCGGCCAGCACGCAGTTCACGAAGACCATGCCGGCCTCGATGCGGTCGGCCACCCGCTCGGCCTGCGCCGCGTCGGTGGTGAAGACGTAGGAGCCGAGGCCGTAGGGGGTGTCGTTGGCGAGCTCGACGGCGGCGTCCTCGTCGGCGACGCGGTAGACGACCGCGACGGGACCGAACAGCTCCTCGGTGTAGGCGGGGTTGCCCGGGGCCACGTCGGTGAGCACGGTCGGCGCGTAGAAGGCGCCGTCGCGGGTGCCGCCGGTGACCAGGGTCGCCCCCGCGGCCACGGCGCGGTCGACCTGGTCGGCCAGGCGCTCGGCCGCGGCCAGCGAGCTGAGCGGGCCCAGGTCGGTGCCCTCGGCGAACGGGTCGCCCGTGGTCGCGGCGGCCATCGCCGCGGTGAGCTTCTCCACGAACGCGTCGTAGAGGCCGTCGACCACCACGAAGCGCTTGGCGCCGTTGCAGGACTGGCCGGTGTTGTCCAGGCGCGCCGCCACGGCCTGCTCCACCACCGCGTCGAGGTCGTCGGTGGAGAGCAGCACGAACGGGTCCGAGCCGCCCAGCTCCAGGGCCACCTTCTTGAGGTTCCGCCCAGCGACCTCGGCGACGGCCGCACCGGCGCGCTCCGAGCCCGTGAGCGACACCCCGGCGATGCGCGGGTCGGCGATCACGGCGGCGGCCTGGTCGTTGGACAGGCGCACGTTCAGGTAGGCGCCCGCGGGCACCCCCAGCTCGGCCGCGGCGTCGTCGTAGGTCTTCTGGATGAGCTCGGCCGAGACCGGGCACTGGGGCGCGTGCTTGAGGAGGATCGTGTTGCCCACCACGAGGTTCGGGCCGGCGAACCGGGCGACCTGGTAGTACGGGAAGTTCCACGGCATGATCCCGAGCAGCGGGCCCAGGGAGGCGCGGCGCACCACGGCGGTGCCCTCGCCGCCCAGCAGGTCGATGGGCTGGTCGGCGGTGAGCTGCTCTGAGCGGTCGGCGTAGTACTCGTAGATGTCCGCGGCGAAGTCGACCTCGCCCAGGGCCGCCTCGCGCGGCTTGCCCATCTCGCGCACGATCGCGTCGGCCAGCTCCTCGCGGCGCTCCCGGTGCAGCTGCGCCACGCGCCGCACCAGCTCGCCGCGCTGCACGGGGGTCGACGAGCGCGACCAGCCGCGGTGGGCGGCGTCCACGGCCGCGAGCGCCGTCTCGACCTCGGCGTCGGTGGCGGTGGGGTGCGGGGCGCCCTCCTCGCCGGTGGCGGGGTTGACGACCCGGTACTCGCTGGTGCTCATGCGTGCTCCCTGTCGGTGCTGGCGGGGCGGAGGTCGGTGGTGCTGTCGCTGCGCCGCAGCGTCTCAGAGCGGAAGAACGCCGGGCGAGCCAGGCGCTGGGCGACCATCAGCACGGCTCCCAGGCCGAGGACGCCGACGCCGAGGAGGAAGACCAGCCCGACCCCGCCGACCGAGGAGCCGCTGCCGTAGTCCGGGTCGGTGCTGTCGACGAGCGTGGTGACGAACAGGACCGCCAGCACGACCCCGCCGACCAGCGGGCACACCAGCGTGAGCACGGCCGTGCGGACCGAGTCGAACCACTGGCGGCGGAAGTACCAGACGCACGCGAAGGCCGTGGCGCCGTAGTAGAAGCAGATCATCATGCCGAGGGCGGTGATGGTGTCCCACAGGACGTTCTCGCTGACCACGCGCATCACGGCGTAGAACGCCGAGGCGACGGCGGCCGCCGCGACCGTGGCGTTGCCCGGGGTGAAGAAGCGGGGGTGCACCTTCGCGAACCACGTCGGGAGCGCGCCGTAGTGGCCCATCGCCAGCAGCGTGCGGGCCGGCGACACGAAGGTCGACTGCAGCGACGACGCCGAGCTCGTGAGCACCGCCAGGGAGACCAGGGCGCCGAGGGGGCCGAGCACCGGACCCGCCAGGGCGGCGAAGGCGTTGTCCTGCAGGTCGGGGTTGCCCAGGCCGGTGCCGGTCTCCGCCGTGCCCGCGAACGACAGCAGCGAGACGGCCAGCAGCAGGTACACGGTGAGGATGACGACCACGGTGACCGTGGCGGCGCGGCCCGGCGTGCGGTCGGGGTCCTTGGTCTCCTCGTTCATGGTCAGGGTGACGTCCCAGCCCCAGAAGATGAAGATCGACAGGGACAGGCCCGCCGCCAGCGCCGCGGTGCTCGGCACCGCCGTCGGGTCGAACCACTCCAGCGACACCGGCTCGCTGCCGGGCTCACCGGTGGCGGCCCGGTAGAGGGCGACGCCGGCGAACAGCACCAGCACCAGCAGCTGGAACCCGACCAGGCCGTACTGCAGCCGCTGGGTGGTCTGCATGTCGCGGTAGGCGACGGCGGTGGCCCCGGCCATGAACGCCAGGCAGACCAGCACGTTCACGGCGGTGTTCCCGGCGAGGTCGGCGAGGCCGGGGTTCCCCGTGACCTGCGCGAGCAGCAGGAAGAGGAAGTCGACGGCGATGCCCGCGAGGTTCGACAGCACCAGCACCGTCGCCGCCACGAGCCCCCAGCCCGCCATCCAGCCGACCCACGGGCCGAAGGCGCGGGTGGCCCAGGTGAAGGTGGTGCCGGAGTCGGGCATGGCCCGGTTGAGCTCGCGGTACCCGAGCGCCACCAGCAGCATCGGCACGAAGCCGACCAGCACGAGCGCCGGCACCTGGTAGCCGACCTCCGAGACGGTCGGGCCGAGCGCGGCCGTCATCGTGTACGCGGGGGCGATGCAGGACAGGCCGATGACGACCGCGCCGACGAGCCCCACCGTCCCGGCGCTCAGCCCCTTGCTCGAGAGGCCGCCGTCAGCTGCGGGGGCCGGCGAGCCGGCGGGCTGCTGGGCGGGCTGCTGGGCGGGCTGCTGGGTGGCGCTCATGCGGGACCTCCGGCAGGACGGGTGCGGGGCACGACGACGACGGGCACCGGCACGGCGCGCAGCAGCCTGGCCGCGGTGGCGCCGAGGAACAGCCGGTGCGGCGCCGCGAGACGGCTGGAGCCGACCACGACCACCTCCCCCGGCCTCCAGTCCAGGCCGCCGACGGCGTCGGTGACATCGCGACCGCGGACCACCAGCGCCTCCTCGACGAGGGCGTCGGGGACGGCGGCCCGGGCCTCGTCGAGCACCGCCCGCAGGTGCGCGTCGGCGGTGTCCTGCACGGCGTCGTCGTCGAGCCGGCCCGGCAGGTCCAGCACCTGCAGCGACACCAGGCGCAGGGGCGCCCCCGCGGCGCGCGCGAGGGCGAGGCCCTCCTCCAGGAGCACGTCGGCGCCCGGGCGGGTGCCGACGGCGACGGTCACGCGGCTGAGCGCGGCGTCCCCGGGGCCGTCGCCGGGGGCGTCCCGGGCGCCGTCGTCGAGCACGGGCACGACGACGACGGGCAGGTCGGCGCTGTGCAGCAGCTCGCTCGCCGCGGTCCCGACGCCGAAGCGCGCCAGGCCGCGCTCCGAGCCGGCCCCCACGACGAGGTGGGTGGCGCCGACCTCGTGGGCGGCCTCGAGCAGCCCCTCGGCGGCGGACTCGGCCCGCACGGCGCGCGTGGAGGCGAGCACCCCCGCAGGCACCAGGGCCGCGGCCTCCTCCAGCCAGGCGGCGGCGCTGGAGCGCAGCACGGCCTCGTAGCCGGGGTCGGGGGGCACGACCGCCCCCCGAGCGGTGTCGGGGACCACCAGCACCAGGTGGAGGTCCGCGCCCAGCGCGCGGGCCAGGCGGGCGCCGGCCGCGACCGCGCTCCGGCCCGCGTCGGTGGCCGTGTACCCGACCGCGACGCGCGGCAGCACGGGTGGGCCCTGGTCGTCCTCGTGGTGCACCGTTCTGCCTGCTCTCGTCGTGTCGTGCTCGTGGGGCTCGTCGCCACGGGGCCGGGGCGTGCTGGACGTGCGGTGCGTCCGAGGAGACGCCCCGCCGCGCCGGCGCTGCACCCACGGCCGCGCCTGTGCGGTCGTGCGCTGCGGCGAAGCCTGGAGCGACCGGGCCGCGCTGTCCAGTGCCCGGGGGCAGGTCCGCCGGCGCTCTCCCACGACCGGGCGCGAGGAGGGCTCCGCGTGAGCGGTGCACCGCCCCGCGTCATCGCGGGACCTCGTGCTGCGCCGCCTCGGGTGCCCCCGGCAGGATTCGAACCTGCGCCCCCGCCTCCGGAGGGCGGTGCTCTATCCCCTGAGCTACGGGGGCGGCCGCCGCACGACCCTGGGGTCTGCGGCGCTGCGAGCCTACCAGCGCCGCGCCGCCGTCCGGCAGCAGGCCGACAGCCAGCCAGCAGCCGACCAGCAGCCGGCCAGCAGCGGGTCACTCGCCGGCGACGTACTCCCAGTGCCACGGCTCGTACGGGCCGCTGCCGCCCTTGCGGGCCCAGGCGGGGTGGTCCCAGCCGTACTTCGGCGCGTTCTCGATCAGCCAGGCGTAGTGCTCGTCGCTGTTCTGGACGCCGCCGCCGAGGTCGACCGCGAGGCCCCAGCCGTGCTCGCTGGTGCCGGGGACCGCGGCCAGCCGCGGCTTCGAGCGGCGCACGCTCACCTGGGCGGCGTAGGAGCGGTAGGAGTCGGTGATGACGATGTCGGTGCCGAAGTGCTCCTGGTACGCCAGCGACAGCTCGGCGAAGGCGAGGGCCGCGTCGGAGCGGAGCTTGTGGTTGCCGACCCACAGGTCGCACATCTGCGAGTCCTTGAGGCGGCCGTTCTTGGTGCCCGCGGTGTCGGGGCGCTGCCCGGAGCAGTCGCCCACGAGCGAGGCGACGGCCTCGCGGTGCTCCTCGGCGGCCTTCGCCGCCGCCTCGGCCGCGACGCGGTCCTGCTCGGCCTTCGCCGCCGCCTCGGCCGCGATGCGGTCCTGCTCGACCTTCACGGCCTGCGCGCGCTCCGCCGTGGCCTGCAGCGCGGCGTCGTCGCGGGCCGAGGTGCGCGACAGCGCCTCCGAGGCGCGGCCGGTGAGGAGGTCGGCGGCCGCGGCGGCGCTGGCGGCGGCGACCGCCTGGTAGGTGCTCGCCCCGGCGTCGGCGCCCGCCGACGCCGTCGTCGACCCGCCGGTGTCGGCCTGGGCCTGCAGGTGGGTCCCGACGAGGGGGGCGACCAGCGAGGCGATGCCGAGCACGCCCACGACCGCCACCTGCGGCAGCGCGGCGCGGGCCCGCTTGGGCAGGCGGTGCGAGGCGCGGCCGCGGCGGGGCGTGAAGGCCGCTGCGCCGGGGGCGAGCGCCTCCTCGACCGCCTCGGCCAGCAGCTGCGGGGCGGTGACCGGTGAGGGGAGGACCTCGCGGGCGGGCCGCGGCGCGGCGGCCGGCGCCGCGGGAGCGGTGACGACCTCGGGGCCGGCGGCCGGCTCCCGGCGCGCCCACCCGGTCGCGGGCAGCTCGGGGTCGGTGCGCAGGTCGAGCGTCGCCAGCGGCGCGGGGGCCGGGGCGGGCGCGGGCTCGAGGCGCGCGACGGGCGCCGCCTGCCACGACCCGGTGGGCTCGGCCAGCAGCGCCTCGAGGCGGGCCAGCACGTCGACGTCGGTCGCCGTGGGGGCGGTCGGCGCGGCGGGGGCGGCGGCGGTGGGCGCGGCCTGCGGGGCGGGGCGCTGGCCGGCGGCCTGCTGGCGCAGGGCCCGCCGGCTGCCCGGGAGCGCCGGGGCGCTCGCCGGGGCCGGTGCGTCGACGGGGACCAGGGCGGCTCGCCGCGAGCGGCGGGTGGGAGCCCCGGCGAGGCCCTCGGCCGGGCCCGCGGGCGGTGCGGTGCGCTGCGGCGGGGCCGCGTCGACCGGGAGGTCCCGCAGGAGCTCGGCGCGCCGGCTTCGGCGGGAGGGCAGCGCGCCCGCGTCGGGCGCGAGCACCGAGGGGGCCGCAGGGGCGGCGGGCACCGAGGGGGCACCGGCGGCGGGCGCCGTCAGACGGGCGTCGCGGGCGCGCGGCGGCGCGACCGGCGCGGGGACCGGTGCGGAGGGGTGCGAGAGCGCCATGCCCTCGGCCCACTCCGGGGTCCGTCCGCCGGAGGGCCGGCGGGGGTCGGTGCCCGGTGCGGTCCGCTGGCCGGGGACGCCCGGGTGGCCGAGCAGCGCGACGAGGTCCTGGAGCGCCTCGGTCGCCGACGGCACCGGGCCGGGTCCAGCGGGGGCGGTGCGCTGCGCGGGCACCGCGGTGCGGCGGCCGGTCCGCGTCAGGGAGCGCTCGCGCGCCTCGCGGCTGTTGGGCCACGCCGCGAGGGGCCTGGCCCGCTCGTCCACCGCGACGGCCCCGCGGGGCTCGTCGGACAGGCCGGTCCCGGCTCCGCGGTGAGACGTCACAGCGGATCCTCCCGGGGCTCGACACGTGGCGGCGGGCACGACTGCGCCCCACCCCTGACGTGCGGCGGAGCGTCGCAGCCGGGGCCTTGACACCTCGGAGCATAGGTGCCGGTGGCGGCCGGCTCCGGGACTTCGGAACTTCTGTGGACGAAGAGTTCCACCGCTGTCGTTCTGTGCAGGTCAGAGCCCCCCGGACGAGCGACACGCCGCGCCGGCGCGCCGCACCGCCCGTCCGGTGGCGTCACCAGCCCGAGGGCAGCGGGCGCCCCTCCTGGTACCCGGCGTCGGACTGGAGGCCGACCACGGCGCGCTCGCGCAGCTCGGCCAGGTCGCGGGCGCCGGCGTACGTGCAGGCGCTGCGGACGCCGGAGGTGACCTGGTCGAGGAGGTCCTCCACCCCGGGGCGGTGCGGGTCCAGGTGCATCCGCGAGCTCGAGATGCCCTCCTCGAACAGGCCCTTGCGGGCGCGCTCGAAGGGGCTGTCCGTGCGGGTGCGGGCCGCGACCGCTCGCGAGGAGGCCATGCCGAAGCTCTCCTTGTAGGCGCGGCCGCTCGAGTCGACGAGCAGGTCGCCGGGGCTCTCGTGGGTCCCCGCGAACCAGGAGCCGACCATCACCTGGCTGGCACCCGCGGCCAGGGCGAGGGCGACGTCGCGCGGGTGGCGCACGCCGCCGTCGGCCCAGACCCGCGCGCCCAGCTCGCGGGCGGCGGCCGAGCACTCCAGCACCGCGGAGAACTGCGGGCGCCCGACGCCGGTCATCATCCGGGTGGTGCACATGGCACCGGGCCCGACGCCCACCTTCACGACGTCGGCGCCGGCCTCCACCAGGTCCGACACCCCGGCGGCGGTGACGACGTTGCCGGCCACCACCGGCACGCGCGGCGCGGACGAGCGCACCCCGGCCACGGCGCGCAGGGCGGTGAGCATGCGCTCCTGGTGGCCGTGGGCGGTGTCCACGACGAGCGCGTCGGCGCCGGCCTCCAGGACCGCGGCGGCGGTCGCCGCCGCGTCGCCCCCGATGCCGATCGCCGCACCGATGCGCAGGCGCCCGGCTCCGTCGAGGGCGGGGGCGTAGATCCGGGAGCGCAGGCAGCCGGTGCGGGTCAGGGCGCCCAGGAGGCGGCCGGCGTCGTCCACGACCGGCGCGAAGGCGCGGCGGGCGCCGTCGAGGGCCTCGAAGGCGCGCTCCAGGCCGCCGTCGAGCACCGCGCCGGAGGCGTCGAGGACGTCGGCGGCGCGCAGCACGAACGGGTCGCGGGACATGACCTCGCGCACCTGCGTGAACCTGTCGACCCCGCTGCAGTCGGCCTCGGTGACCACGCCGACCACGGAGCGGTCGTCGTCGAGGACCACGAGCGCGCCGTGCGAGCGCTTCGGCAGCAGGTGGAGCGCGTCGGTGACGGTGCCGGTCGGCGACAGCTCGACGGGCGTCTCCAGCACGGGGTGGCGCGACTTGACCCACGAGACCACGTCGCGGACGACGTCGAGCGGCAGGTCCTGGGGCAGGACGGCCATCCCGCCGCGGCGGGCCACCGTCTCCGCCATCCGGCGCCCGGAGACGGCCGTCATGTTGGCGACGACCACCGGGACCGTGGTGCCGGTGCCGTCGTCGCTGGCGAGGTCGACGTCGAGCCGGGACGTCACCGACGAGCGCGACGGCACCAGGAACACGTCGTTGTAGGTGAGGTCCGTCGCGGGCCGCTGGTCGTTCAGGAAGCGCACGTGGGAGCACGGTAGCCGAGGCGCCGGCGGGCGCCTCCCGCGCGACGTCCCCGCGGAGGTCCTCCTCGGGGCGGCCGGAGCGCGCCGGGTACTGTGGCGAGAGCCGTACCGCCAGCGCTGACCCGTGGAAGTGGGCGATCCCGCCGTGACGCAGACACCGACGACCGGTGGACGCCAGGACGGACCGGGGCTCGACCCCGCCGCCTTCGGCGCCAACCAGTGGCTGGTCGAGGACCTCTACCAGCAGTACCTCCGAGACCGGTCCTCGGTGGACCCGGCCTGGTGGGACTTCTTCGACGGCTACGCCGGCGGCCCCTCCTCGACCCCGGCCCCTGCGGCCGACGAGGACCCGGCCCCCACCCCCTCCGCTGCTCCAGCGCCCGCCGCCCCGAGCAGCACCCGCTCCGAGGCGAAGGCGCCCGTGGACACCGCTCCCCCCGCTCCCCCGAAGGCCCCCCAGAAGGCTCCCGAGAAGGCCGCCGCCCCGGCCGCGCCGAGGGCTCCCGAGAGGTCCGCGCCGCCGGCGGCGCCGAAGGCCGCCGCACCGGCTGCAGCCCCCTCGGCGGGCGGCTCCGACGAGCCCACCCGGGTGCGCCTGCGCGGCCCCGCGGCCCGGGTCGTCACCAACATGGAGGCCAGCCTCTCGGTCCCCACCGCCACCAGCGTGCGGTCGGTCCCGGCGAAGCTGCTCATCGACAACCGCATCGTCATCAACAACCACCTGAAGCGCGCCCGCGGCGGCAAGGTGTCCTTCACCCACCTGATCGGGTTCGCCGTGGTCGAGGCGCTGCGCGACATGCCCGCCATGAACCACGCCTACGCCGAGGTCGACGGCAAGCCCGGGGTCGTCCAGCCCGCGCACGTCAACTTCGGCCTGGCGATCGACCTGCCGGCCAAGGACGGCTCGCGGCAGCTGCTGGTCCCGTCGATCAAGAACGCCGAGACCCTCGACTTCGCCCACTTCTGGGCCGCCTACGAGGACCTGGTCCGCCGCGCGCGCTCCGGCGGCCTCGGCGTGCCCGACTTCGCGGGCACCACGATCAGCCTCACCAACCCCGGCACCATCGGCACGCAGCACTCGGTGCCGCGCCTGGTCCAGGGGCAGGGCACGATCATCGGCGTCGGCGCCATGGACTACCCCGCCGAGTACCAGGGCGCCTCGGCCGAGACCCTGGCCCGCCTGGCGGTCAGCAAGACCCTCACGCTGACCAGCACCTACGACCACCGCATCATCCAGGGCGCGCAGTCCGGGGAGTTCCTGCGGGTCATCCACAGCAAGCTGCTGGGAGACGACTTCTGGGACGGCATCTTCGCCGCCCTGCGCATCCCCTACGAGCCGGTCCGCTGGGTCCAGGACATCTCGGTGTCCCACGAGGACGAGATCGGCAAGACGGCGCGCGTCGTCGAGCTGGTGCACTCCTACCGGGTCCGCGGCCACCTCATGGCCGACACCGACCCGCTGGAGTACCGCCAGCGGCGCCACCACGACCTCGACATCCGGACCCACGGGCTCACCCTGTGGGACCTCGACCGCGAGTTCCCCACCGGCGGCTTCGGCGGCAAGCCGCTGATGAAGCTCCGCGAGATCCTCGGGGTGCTGCGCGACTCCTACTGCCGCACCGTCGGCATCGAGTACATGCACATCCAGGACCCGGCCCAGCGCCGCTGGATCCAGGACCGCGTCGAGCGGCCGTACACCCCGCTGAGCCGCGAGGCCCACCTGCGGGTGCTGGAGCGCCTCAACGACGCCGAGGCCTTCGAGACGTTCCTGCAGACCAAGTACGTCGGGCAGAAGCGCTTCAGCCTCGAGGGCGCCGAGTCCGTCATCCCGCTGCTCGACGCCGTGCTCTCCGAGGCCGCGCACGCCGACATCGAGGAGGTCGGCATCGGGATGGCCCACCGCGGCCGCCTCAACGTGCTGGCCAACATCGCGGGCAAGAGCTACTCGCAGATCTTCCGCGAGTTCGAGGGCGTCCAGGACCCGCGCTCGGTGCAGGGCTCCGGCGACGTCAAGTACCACCTCGGCACCGAGGGCGTCTTCACCGCCGAGGACGGCGCGCAGACCAAGGTCTACCTCGCCGCCAACCCCTCCCACCTGGAGGCCGTCGACCCGGTGCTCGAGGGCATCGTGCGCGCCAAGCAGGACCGCATCAACCTGGGCGGCTCGCGCTTCCCGGTGCTGCCGGTGCTGGTCCACGGCGACGCCGCCTTCGCCGGCCAGGGCGTGGTGGCCGAGACGCTGAACCTGTCGCAGCTGCGGGGCTACCGCACCGGCGGCACGGTGCACGTCGTCATCAACAACCAGGTCGGCTTCACGACGGCGCCGGCGAGCTCGCGCTCGTCGTTCTACTGCACCGACGTGGCCCGCATGGTGCAGGCGCCGATCTTCCACGTGAACGGCGACGACCCCGAGGCCTGCGTGCGCGTGGCCAAGCTGGCCTTCGCGTTCCGCGAGGAGTTCGGCAAGGACGTCGTCATCGACATGGTCTGCTACCGCCGCCGCGGCCACAACGAGGGCGACGACCCCTCGATGACGCAGCCGCTGATGTACGGGCTGATCGAGGCCAAGCGCTCCACCCGCAAGCTGTACACCGAGGCCCTGATCGGCCGCGGCGACATCACGCTGGAGGAGGCCGAGAAGGTCCTCGACGAGTACCGCCAGCAGCTGGAGCGGGCCTTCGAGGAGACCAAGGACTCCTCTCAGCCCGCGGCGCGCCCGGTCGAGGGCGCCGACGGCGCCGCGACCACCGCGGGGCTCGACCGGCCCTCCTCCCAGCGAGACGACTCCGTGGCCGACCCGTCGCTGACGGCGGTGGAGACCTCGGTGCTGGAGGCGCTGGGCACGGCCCACGTCGAGGTCCCCGAGGGCTTCACCGTGCACCCCAAGCTGCGCCCGATGCTCGAGAAGCGCGCGCAGATGACCCGCGAGGGCGGCGTCGACTGGGCCATGGGCGAGCTGCTCGCCATCGGCTCGCTGCTCGGCGAGGGCACCGGTGTGCGCCTGGCCGGCCAGGACAGCCGCCGCGGCACCTTCGCCCAGCGCCACGCGGTGCTCATCGACCGCGTGACCGGGGAGGAGTGGACGCCGCTGCAGAAGTTCGCGACCGGCGACGCGCGCTTCTGGGTGTACGACTCGCTGCTGTCCGAGTACGCGGCCATGGGCTTCGAGTACGGCTACTCGGTGGAGCGGCCCGACGCCCTCGTGATGTGGGAGGCGCAGTTCGGCGACTTCGCCGGCGGGGCCCAGACGATCATCGACGAGTTCATCTCCTCCTCCCAGCAGAAGTGGGCGCAGCGCTCCTCCGTGGTGCTGCTGCTCCCCCACGGCTACGAGGGCCAGGGCCCCGACCACTCCTCGGCCCGCATCGAGCGCTTCCTGCAGCTGTGCGCGGAGGAGAACATGACGGTCGCGATGCCGTCGACGCCCGCCTCGCACTTCCACCTGCTGCGGCGCCAGGCCTACGCGCGCCCCCGCCGCCCGCTGGTCGTGTTCACCCCGAAGTCGATGCTGCGGCTGAAGGCCGCGGCCTCCCCGGCCTCGGCGTTCACCACGGGCGGCTTCCAGACGGTCCTCGGCGACGACCCCGCGCAGGTCGACGCCGCGTCGGTCGACCGCGTGCTGCTGTGCTCGGGCAAGGTCGCCTACGACCTGCTCGCCGAGCGCGAGCGGCGCGGCGACCGCCGCACCGCCGTGGTGCGGCTCGAGCAGTTGTACCCGCTCGACGCCCGCGGCCTCGGCGAGGTCCTCTCGGCCTTCCCCTCCTCCGCGGAGCTGGTGTGGGTCCAGGAGGAGCCGGCCAACCAGGGCGCCTGGCCGTTCCTGGGCTACGCGCTGGCCGAGGCCCTGGCCGACCGCTCGGTGCGCCGGGTCAGCCGGAAGGCGTCCGCCTCCCCGGCCACCGGCACCGCCAAGGCCCACCAGGCCGAGCAGAAGTCGCTGGTCGCGGAAGCCCTCGACCGTTGAGCCGCAGGTGAGGGCGCCGACCACGCGCATCTGCGTGGTCGGCGACGACCTCGTCGCCGGAGTGGGTGACCCGCGCGCCCTCGGGTGGGTGGGTCGGGTGGCCGCCCGCACGCGCACCGAGCACGACGCCGTCGCCGCCACCGTGATGCCCCTCGGGGTGCCCGGGGAGACCACGTCGGCCCTGCGCGAGCGGTGGTACGGCGAGGCGTCCCGCCGGTGGAGCCGCACCGACGACCGCCTCGTCATCGGCCTGGGCGCCGCGGACGCCGCGGTCGGGTCGACGCTGGCCCGCAGCCGCCTCAACCTGGCCGACGTGCTCGACACGGCGGCGGCGCAGGACGTGCCCGCGTTCGTCGTGGGCCCGCCGCCGCCGCTCGACCCGTCGCTGCGCTCGGCCGTCGCCGAGCTGGCCGGCGGCTGGGCCGACGTCGCCAGCCGCCGCGGGGTCCCCTACGTCGACTGCTTCGGGCCGCTGGCCCACCACGAGCAGTGGCTGGCCGACCTCGCCGAGGGCGACGGCGTGCACCCGGGCCAGGTGGGCTACGGCCTGCTGGCGTGGCTGGTGCTGCACGGCGGCTGGCACGCCTGGCTGGGCCTGCCGCTCACCCCCTGATCAGGGGACGACGACGAGCTTGCCGAAGACCTCTCCCGCCTCCAGGCGGCGCAGGCCCTCGGCGGCCTCGGCGAGCGGAAGCACGTCGTCGACCAGCGGGCGCACCCCCGTGGTGGCGCACAGCCGCGCGAGGCGGCCCAGCTCGGCGAGGCTGCCCATCGTCGAGCCGACCACCCGCAGCTGCGTGAAGAAGACCCGGTTGAGCTCGGCCGGGGCGTCACCGGTGGTCGCGCCGCACACGACGACGGTGCCGCCCGGGCGCAGCGAGCGCAGCGAGTGCGCCCAGGTGGCCCTCCCGACGCTCTCCAGCACGGCGTCGACCCGCTCGGGCAGGCGCTCGCCCGGCGCGAACGCGGCGTGGGCGCCCAGCTCCAGGGCCCGGGCCCGGCGCTCCTCCGAGCGGCTCGTCACCCAGACCCGCAGCCCCGCCGCGGAGGCCAGGGAGATCGCCGCCGTCGAGACGCCGCCGCCCGCGCCCTGCACGAGCACCGTGTCACCCGGCGCGGTGCCGGAGCGGGAGAAGAGCATCCGGTAGGCGGTGAGCCAGGCGGTGGGCAGGCAGGCTGCCTCCTCGAAGGACAGCTCGGCGGGCTTGTCGACGAGGTTGCGCGCCGGCACCCGCACCAGGGGCGCGAGCGTGCCGGGCCACCGCTCGGACAGCAGCGAGCGCGAGGGGTCGAGGGTCTCCTCCCCCGCCCAGAGCGGGTCGGACACGACGGCGTGGACGACGACGTCGCGCCCGTCGGCGGTGGTGCCGGCCGCGTCGCACCCCAGCACCACGGGCAGGGCGTCGGGGTGCACCCCGACGCCGCGCAGGGTCCAGAGGTCGTGGCGGTTCAGGGCCGCGGCGCGCACCCGGACCTCGACCCAGCCGTCGGGCACCGGAGCCGGCTCGCGCTCGGCGACCTCCAGGAAGGCGAGCGGGTCGGCGTCGGGGCCGGAGGGCGACCCGGGCGTGCGGACGGCGCGGGCTGCGAGCACCCCGTCACGCTAGCGAGGCGCCTGCACCTCGACCACCTGCGGCGCCGCCCCGGGCTCGGCCCTGCGCGCCGCCGCGGGCGCCGTCCCCAGCGCCAGGTGGCGGGTCTCGGTGATCCGCTCGGCCTGGCGGGTGGCGACGTAGCCCAGCAGCACGACCAGGTGCAGCAGCCACACCCACAGCAGCACGGCGGTCCAGGCGCCGACCGCCTGGTTGCCGCCGAAGGGGGCGCCGAGGTCGATGGGCAGCCAGAGGAACAGGGTGAAGCCCTGCAGGAACCCGGAGACGAAGGCCCCCGTGGTGAACCCGCCCACGAGGGCGAGGCGCCACGGCGGCGGGTCGGGCGAGACGATCCGGAACGACCACGCCAGCGGCAGCGAGACGGCGATCCAGTCGACGTTCAGGGCGACGTAGACGCCCAGCGCCGTGGCTCCCGGACGCCCCTCGGAGAACAGCGTGGCGAGCAGCGGGGTGATCCCCAGGACGGCGAGGAGCAGCAGCGGCGCGACCGCCAGCAGCGGCAGGACGGCGATGCGCCCCCGCCACCCGGTGCGGTCCTCGGCCACGCGCGCCAGCGAGGCGTACGCGCGGCGCAGCCCCTCGCCGTAGAGGCTCGCGGCGAAGACGGCGAAGCAGGTCACCCACCAGCTCGTGCCGGCGGCCTGCTCGATGACGGTCCTGGCCACCGGACCGGCCCCGGAGCTCCGCGGCAGCGCCGCCTCCAGCGTGGTGGCCAGGTAGCGGATCCGGTCCTCGCCGACCACGAGGGTGGCCAGGCGCACCGCGAGGAGCAGCATGGGCACGCCGGCGATGGCGGCGTAGAAGGTGACCGCGGCGCCGTGGAGGGCGAGGTCCTGCCGGCGCAGCTGGCTGCGCACCGCCCAGGGCAGCGCGGCGAGCACCGCGCGCCACCCGGCGCGCTCTCGGGTGCTCACACCCCCATGGTGCCCGCCAGGACCGCTCCCGGCGCTGCCGGGCGCGCGGTCGGTGACCCGGAGGTGGCTGGACCGCCTCAGCCGGAGATGCCGAGGCGCCGCAGCTCGACGGCGAGGTCGTGGGGGTGGCTCGCCGCGGCCAGCGCGTCGGTCGTGGTCACGGCGCTGTCGCGCACCAGCTCGACCAGGGCCTGGTCGAAGGTCCGCATCCCGTAGAAGGCCCCCTCGCCGATGATCCCGGGGATCGTCGAGGTCAGCGACGGGTCCGCGACCGCCTGGGCGATGCGCGGCGTCCCCACGGCGATCTCCAGCACGACGCAGCGCCCGTCGCCGTCGGCGCGGGGCACGAGCCGCTGGCAGATGATGCCGCGCAGCGAGCCCGCGAGCCCCAGCCGCACCTGCTGCTGCTCGTGCGGGGGGAAGAAGTCGACGATGCGGGCGACCGTCTCCGCGGCGTCCGCGGTGTGCAGCGTGGAGAGCACGAGGTGACCCGTCTCGGCCGCGGACAGGGCGGCGCGGACGGTCTCGGCGTCGCGCATCTCGCCGACGAGGATCACGTCCGGGTCCTGGCGCATCGCGGCGCGCAGCGCGGTGGCGAAGTCCTGGGTGTCGACCCGCACCTCGCGCTGGTTCACCATCCCGAGCTTGTCGGTGTGGAGGACCTCGACCGGGTCCTC
>JAKONK010000055.1 GCA_022701985.1 Actinomycetales bacterium | reverse complement strand
CCGAGGCCACCGTCGCCTGCAGCGCGTCGATGCGGGAGATGACCTCGCTGATCTGCTCGATCGCGCTGCGCGCCCCGGCCGCGTCCGCCTGCGCGGTCTGCACCCGCGCCACGATCTCGTCGGTGGCGCGAGCGGTCTGGCCCGCCAGGTCCTTGACCTCACCGGCCACCACCGCGACGCCCTTGCCGGCCTCACCGGCGCGCGCGGCCTCGATGGGGGCGTTCAGGGCCAGCAGGTTGGTCTGCTCGGCGATGGAGGTGATCAGCTTTACGACGTCCCCGATCTCGCGGCTCGAGGTATCCAGGCGGTCGACAGTCTTGCCGGCGGCCGATGCCGTCGCTACGGCGTCGGCAGCGGTGCGAGACGCGGTGGACGTGGACGAAGCGATCTCCCCGATCGCAGCAGTCATCTCCTCGCCTGCGGCAGCGATGGTAGACATCGAAGCGCTGATCTCTTCCGAGGCTGCGGCGACCAGCTGTGCCTGTGCTGAGGACTCCTCAGCCCCAGAGGCCAACTGAGCGGAAATTGAGGAGAGGTGCGCCGAAGACGTGGCCACTGACTCTGCCTTTGCGGAGATGGCATGCATGACACCGGCGAGCTGGTGGATGGAAGCGTCGGTGGCCGCAGCCAGCTGGGCGACCTCGTTTCGAGTGCCAGGCGCAGCGCTTATGCCCGTGCGCTCATCTAGGCGACCGGTAGCCAGACCTCGCACGACGTCAAGCACTCGGCCAAGAGGCCGAGTGACTCCACGTCCGATCATGACAAAGAGGATGATGATCAAAGCCAGACCCGTAACGCTGACCCCCAGGAGCAGTAGCAGTGCCTGGTGGTAGCTGGCTCGCCCATGTGCAGCTGCCGCCTGGGCTGCATCAGCCTCAGCTGCTTGCATGTCATCCAGGACGGAGTTGATGTCTGAAAAGGCCTGCAGCGCCGGGGAAGCGCGATAAGCCGCCACCCACCCGGCATCGTCACCCTCGATCGCTTCGGGGTCGAGGTCCCGTACGCGCGCTTGCCTGTAAATGGTCAGGTTGTCCTCAAACGTGGCACGCTGCGCGCTGCTGCTCACCGGGTCAGAGGCCAGATAGGATTCCCAGCCCTGGTCGACTTCAGCGTCGTGCCCGGCACGGTTCTTGTCTCGCACCTCAGCGGTCTTGACCTCGGGTTCCTGGGTGATGAGCATGTCGGTGTTGTCTTTGGCTGAGGCGTTGAAAGCCGCGCGCACTCGCCCAAGACTGACAGCAGCCTGCACGTTGCGCTCGTACATGAGCTGCTGGCCTTGGCTGAGTCCACTGGCTTCGGCGATGGAAACCCCGGCCAGTGCTGCGGTCATGACACAGATCGCAGCTCCTACAGCTCCCAGCTTCGTGCCGATCGACAAGTCGCTCAGTCGTGCCATGGGATACCTTCCAAAGCGGTCCCACCGGTGCGAGGACCTTGTAGCTCCTCATCGACGGATAAGACTCCGACATCGAGCCGTCACTCATAATCGTGCTGAGCCGTGCCCATGATCTATTGACGGTGCTCAACGCCCTCGTCCGAGTGCGCAACGACGCCAGCGACATCACGGTCGTCGTGCGCCCAGGTCGACAGGCCCATCTCTCAGGCGCGCAAGCGCAGGGGGTGCGCACGCTCTTGAACGCCGAATCCAGGCCACCAGTGCCTGGCCACCGACGCCGATGATGAAGGCCAGGTACTCCCCCGCGGGGCAGACTGGCAGCCCTCGGTACCTCCCAGCCGTTCGCCGCCGCCGTGTCGAAGGCGCCTCGGCGACTTGCTCTCGACTACAGCTGTGACCATCTCAAGCCCGCTACCGGGTACGGTGATTGTCGGTTCCCTCCGTCATGCTCGCGCTTTGGGAGGACCGTCGAGCATCTGTTGTTCGGCGCTGCAGCGGGCCATCGGCTGCCCGCGTTGGTCGAACTTGGGGTGACCATGCGGGAGCCGTGATGGTGAGGATCTTTCTGTGCCCCCTGCGAATCGCGGCAGCACTCCGTTGAGGTGGGTCTTGATTCCGGCGGGTGCGCTTCTGTGGATGAGAGTCAGGAATCGGGGGTGCAACGGGTTGAGGACTGGAATGACACCCAGGTGCGCAGTGGCTTTCCCATCCGGGTTCTTCGGCTACTCGAATGTTGGTCATAGACCGTGCCTGCTGAGGCCTGATCTAGCCAGCAGTCGTGCTGCCATCCGCTGGTGCTTCAGGTGGCGACCGGGGGCGCCGCCTGATAGCTGACATGCGCGAGAGGTGGCGGCTCACGTGGCCGCGCAGCGCTCGGAGTCCTCAAGATCCGCCGGGCGTGATAGGTTCTTTTGTGATGGATGAACTAATGGCCACCTGCTGGACTTGGTCTGGGAAGGTTGACCCCAGCTCCCCTGACCCGAAGAGCCCGATCGATCCGCACGACCGGATCGAAGCGCTGGCTCGACACGGCTTTTCAGGCGCTGACTTTTTGGTCGGCGATCTGCGAGGTCGCGATCTAGCGGGAATCACTGCGAGCCTCGACGCGGCGGATATTCGCCACCGTCAAGTAGAGTTCCTCGATGACTGGTGGAGCGACTCGGCCACCGATTCGGTCGATGAAATTGTTTCCCTAGCCGGTGGTATCGGTGCCACGCAGATCAAGGTGGGACCGGACACCCAGCATGCGACCCGTCCGTTCTGGGACATGCGAGATCCGTGGGTGCACTTTGCCGACCGGGCTTCTGCTGTGGGTGCCCAGCTGGTCATCGAGCCTTTACCCTTCTCCAACCTGAGGACCATCGAGGACGGCGCCCGCTTCGTTCAAGGAGCCGGTCACCCTGATGCGGGAATCGTCGTCGACTTCTGGCATGTCCAGCGCGGTGGGTCGACGATGGCGTCGCTTTCAGCAGCGGTGGACCCAGCACACCTCATGGCGGTGGAGCTGTGTGACGGCAGTAGTCCGAAGCCGCCAGGTGTGGACATGATGACCGAGGCGATCACAGCTCGAGAGTTACCGGGCGAGGGCTCATGGGACGTACGGGGCTTCATCACGACCATCCGTCGTTTGGGTTTCGCGGGACCGTGGGCCGTAGAGATGCCCACGCCGTGGTACCTCGCGCTACCGCTCGACGAGGCCTTGGCGAGGGCCGCGAATGCGACACGTTCAGCCCTTGCTGGAACTGACGACTGACGCGTGCGTCGGCTCTCCCCTGCGGGGCAGTTCGTCATTTGGATGAGCGTGTGATCGGAGACGCTGGACGGGCCAGACATCCCGTTCTGGGGGATGGCCTCCGCGTCGCCAGTGTTCGGTTGCTCATCGGATCGACGTCTTTGATGCGGAGACGTGCACCCGTCTCCGCACCCACGCGCGACGGGGTACCCACCTATGGCTGCGCGATGGGAGGAGTTCATCACCGTGGCGAGCCAGGCGACTGCCGCAGACTGACCAGCTGACAGGCCCCCGCCGGCCAGGCCAGACCCGACACCGGTGTGACTACACGCAATGTGGGTCACTGCTTCAGTCAGTGCGAGTAGCCCCCGCTCGTGCTGGCCGAGGTACGTGGTCTCGCGCGGCGTTCATAAGACCAACAACCTGTCGACTCGCTCGCCCTGGGCCAACGCCTCGCGGATTCGCAGCCTGAGGAAAATGCGCAGCCGTTCATCTGTGCCGTGCGTACCTTGGCCAACGCGATCAGAAGCGGGTACAGGCCAACGTTCACCGCAGCCTGTCTAGCGCCCTGGGGGAGGGCTATCAGAGCCTTGCAAATGCCTGGGTGCTCCCTGGCGATGTTGATCCGCCCGTTCGTGGCCCTTCCGCGAGAGAAGATCCATCCCCGATGCCGCTCAGGCGGGTCAGTGAGGACACGCCCTAGGCGCTACTGGCGGAGATGAGCGTCGGCTGACGGGCGGGAGTTCCTCCCGCGAGGTCACTCCGTCGCGTCGACGAGCCTCCAGAGAGGTGGCGCTCATACCGATGCTGAGGTGTGAGCTCCCCACCGCGGCCGCTGGCATCTGCTGACGTCCGGTTCCTGTGGCGTCGCTGGGACGGACGCACCAGCGTGCTCGGCGGCGTCTGCGCTGTGCTCGCTCTCGCCTCCGGGACACTGTCCGCAGAGGGATCGATCACCGGTCCCGCCTCCAGCACGGTGCTTCTCACCGGTGCCCTAGCCGCCGCCGCCACCAGCGCGTGGTGTTTTGCACGGGGTCGGCTGCGTGACCTGGAGTGCGCCTCGGTGCTGCTGCTGGTGCTAGCGGTGGCCACCGCGCAGGCGTTGTCCTACACCTCCCCGTCCCTGCGTTGGGCTACGGTCTTCGGCTTGGCCGGTGTGCCGCTGATCACTCTGATGATCAGCAAGCTGCGGTGGGGGGGTGCTGATAACCGCCGTGTGCCTGGCCTGCCAGGTCATCCTGGTGTTCAGCGTCACCGTCACGTTGCTTGACCGGGTCGTCTCCCTGGCCATCCTGGCCGGTGACATGCCGCTGTTCGTGGGCTATACCGCGGTGCTGCTCAGGCGCGCGGAAACCCTTCGGCGGCGCGCCGAGCACGCAGCCGACCACGACCAGTTGACGGGCTTGCTCAACCGTCGGGGTTTGTGGAACGCCGTCTCGGGGCTGGTGGGTTCGGCGAAGGCGCAAAGCTGGTGCGTGGGCGTCGTGGCGATTGACCTGGACCACTTCAAGAAGGTGAACGATGTCTTCGGTCATGACGCAGGCGACGCGCTGCTCGCCGCGTTGGGCGCCCACCTGCAGGAGTCGGTCGACAACGGGGCAGTCGCCGTGCGCACCGGTGGTGAGGAGCTTGCTGTGGTGGGCTGCTTCCGCAACCAGGAGGCCGTCATCCTTGCCGCCGAGCGGTTGCGACGGAGCATCGCTGTGCTGCGTGTGGAGGGAGTGCCGCCGGTGACCGCAAGCATGGGGGTCGCCGTCGGCGCAGGTGGCGGGCTGAGCGGTGAGCCACGAGAGGTGGTGACCCGGCTGCTGACCCTTGCAGACCGGGCGTTGTACGAGGCCAAGGCGGCTGGGCGTGATCGGGTGAAGGTGTTCGCCGCGCCCGCCACCCTCCTACCGGCTTCTTGAGGGCGCACCGCGGCCAACACCTGATCGCCCGAGCTGAGTCGTCTGCCGAGAGGGCGGCTGGAGAACAGGACATCGATGCTGCGTCGGGCCAGGCGGATCAGGGCCGCGGTTGTGACGGCGTCCTTCGGCGAGCGTCCAGTCGCAGCAGACCGGGCTGGGACGGGGCTTGGACGGGGCTTGGACGGGGCTTGGACGGGGCTGACAGCGCAGCCGGCGATGACAAGAACAGTGTCGACTTCGGTGTGTGGTGCCCGCGCGGGGAGTGGCTCTCACCCCCGATCGATGATCCTGACCAGCAGCTCACCCGCGCCAGCCTGGCCCAGGAGGCCAGGTGGGCGGCGCTGGTCAAGGCGTGGCTGTCCCCGACGATGGGGAGGATCGTGATGGCTGCCCTCCCCGGGCATCAAAATCAGGGAGAGATGGTGATGCCGCAACAGGGTGCGCCTGCGGGCGTGCTTTCGGGTCGACGGCTGACGCGGCGCATTCGTCGCCGACCTCCCGCAGTTGGACCGCCACCCCGGTGATCACCCAACCGGAGGCTTCGGCGGTGGCGATGGTCACGCTCTGGGTGGCCACCATTCACTGAGCTGGGCTGGTGGGGTTCGCGGTGAACGCGGTCGCTTCACCTCAGTCACGCCCGTCTCATCCGGGGCCGCCAGCCGTGCGGGACGCCGTTGGCGGCGAGCAGGCCGAAGACCTTGACGTGGCGCACCCTCGCGAACCGGACAGTCGACCCAGTCGATGGTCACTCGCCCCAAGACCCGTCCTTCGGGGGCCGCTCCTTGCCTTGCGGGGTGGTCTATCGGTCGACAGCGGCTGGTCGACCCTCGGCCTGTAGCGTCCGCGCCATGGAGGAGGGAGGCCAGAACAAGGCGGTCACCATGGCGGATGTGGGAGCCGCCGCTGGGGTCAGTGACCGCACGGTCTCGAACGTCTTGTCCGGCAAGGTCGCTGTCAGCCCTGTCACACGCGAGGCCGTCATGAAGGCTGTGCGCGATCTCGGGTACCGCCTCAACACCTCTGCGCGCGGCCTGAAGACCGGACGCACCGGCTCGATCACGCTCGCCGTCCCCGATCTGTCGATCGACTACTTCGTGGGGTTGACGCAGACGGTCCTGCGCGAGGCGGAGTCCCTAGGCTGGTCGGTGACAGTGCAGCAGACCGAGACCATCCGAGAGCGTGAACTCTCCATAGTCTCGGGTGTCAACCACCAGCCCGGTGATGGGCTCCTCTACCAGCCACATGCCCTCGGGCAGGATGACATCGCGGCCCTGCAAC
>JAKONK010000045.1 GCA_022701985.1 Actinomycetales bacterium | reverse complement strand
TGGTCTCTTCGCTCATGGCTCCTGCCTACCCCTCCCAGCCCGGTGGGGCACCCTGGGGCGGGTGAGCGCCCCCACGACGCCGTCGCTGCCACCGGCCGGCGACCACCGGCTGCGGCCGACGCCGAAGTGGCTGTGGCTGGGGATCGCGGCCAGCGCGGGCCTGGCGGTGCTCGACCTCGTGCTCGCGGTCCTGTCGGGAGACCCGGCGGCGGCGAACATCTCGGGCACGCTGGCGCTGGCGCCGACGCTGACGGCCATCGGCGGCGCCCGGCGCCACGTGGCCGTGGTCGGGGTGCTCGCCGCGGTGCTGGCGGCGGCCATGTGCCTGGTCGACGGGACGCCGATGCTCACGACCATCGCGAGCGCGTCGGTGGTGGCGGTGGCGACGGTGGTGGCGGCGGGCGTCGCGGGCGTGCGCCAGTCGCACCTGGCGCAGCTGCAGGACCGCCGCCAGGCCGCGCGCACCCTGCAGGCGGCGATGCTCACGCACCTGCCGGACCCCGAGCAGCTCGAGCTCGCCAGCCGCTACGTGCCCGCCAGCGAGGGCGACCAGGTCGGCGGCGACTGGTACGACGCGCTGGTGGACCGCGACGGCTCCACCACGCTCGTCATCGGCGACGTGACGGGCCACGACATCGTCGCCGCGGCCGCCATGGGGCAGGTGCGCGCGGTGCTGCGCGCGTACGCGGTCGAGGGGGGCCAGCAGCCCTCGCAGGTGCTGACCCGCACCGAGACGGCCCTGGAGCGCCTCGGGATCGACGCGCTGGCGACCGCCGTCGTCGTGCGGGTGGCACCGTGCGCGGGGGGCGGCGGTGCGCTGCGCCTGACGTGGTCGAGCGCCGGGCACCCGCCTCCGGTCGTCCTGCTGCCCGGGGGTCCGGCGACGCCGCTGACCGCGCCCCCCGACCTCCTGCTGGGCGCGCTGCCCGGGGTGCCGCGCCACGACCACACCGCCGAGCTGCCCCCGGGCGCCACGCTCGTGCTGCACACCGACGGGCTCGTCGAGCGGCGCGACACCGACCTCGACACCGGCACCCAGCTGCTCTGCGGGGCGATCGAGCGGGAGGGGCACCGCAGCCTCGACGAGCTGCTCGACACCGTCATCCCCGCCGTGCTGGAGGGGCGGCACGACGACGACGTCGCCGTCCTCGCCGCCCGCGCCCGCAGGTGACGCAGCGCCCGCAGGTGGGGTCAGCGCCTACTCTGGACGGCGAGATGACGACGACGACCGCCGGGCCCGACCCCGAGGTGCTGCGCAGCGGTCTGGTGGCCACCACGCTGCGCGACGAGGCGCGGCTGCGACGCCGCCTGGCCGGCGCCGAGCGCGCGAGGGGTCCGCGGCGCGCGGCGCAGCTGGCGGAGGTGGCTGAGCAGCTCGTCGCGGCGCAGGCGCGCCTCGCGGCGCGGGCCGGCGCCGCGAGCACCCAGCCGATCAGCTACCCCGACCTGCCCGTCAGCGACCGGCGCGACGACATCGCCGCCGCGATCCGCGACCACCAGGTGGTGGTCGTGGCGGGCGAGACCGGCTCGGGCAAGACCACGCAGCTGCCCAAGATCTGCCTCGAGCTGGGCCGCGGCGTGCGCGGCCTGATCGGGCACACCCAGCCCCGCCGGATCGCCGCCCGCGCCGTGGCCGAGCGCGTGGCCGAGGAGCTGGGCAGCGAGGTGGGCGGGACCGTCGGCTACGCCGTGCGGTTCACGGACGAGGTCGGCCCGGAGAGCCTGGTCAAGCTCATGACCGACGGCATCCTGCTGGCCGAGGTGCAGCGCGACCCGGACCTGCTCGCCTACGACACGATCATCATCGACGAGGCGCACGAGCGGTCCCTCACGATCGACTTCCTCCTGGGGTACCTGCACCGGCTGCTCCCCCGCCGCCGGGACCTCAAGGTCGTCATCACCTCGGCGACCATCGACCCGCAGCGCTTCGCCGACCACTTCGCCAGCGCCGTCGGCGAGGTCCCGGTGGTGGAGGTCTCCGGGCGCACCTTCCCGGTGGAGGTCCGCTACCGGCCGCTCAGCCTCGACGAGACCCCCAGCGAGGAGGAGGACGGCGACGACGAGGTGGAGGGCGACCCGGACGACCGGGGGGCCGACCGCTCCCAGGACAGGGACCAGACCGAGGGGGTCATCGACGCGGTCGCCGAGCTGGTGGCCCTCGGTCCCGGTGACGTGCTGGTGTTCCTGTCCGGTGAGCGCGACATCCGCGACACGGCCGACGCGCTGACCGCCGCCGTCGAGCGCCGCGAGATCCCCGGGCTGCGCGCCGCGGGGTCGGGCGGCGGCGGCGCGACCGAGGTGCTGCCGCTGTTCGGCCGCCTGTCGGCCGCCGACCAGCACCGCGTCTTCTCCTCGCCGGGCGCGGGCACCTCGCGGCGCATCGTGCTGGCCACCAACGTGGCCGAGACGTCGCTGACGGTGCCGGGCATCCGCTACGTCGTCGACACCGGCACGGCCCGCATCTCGCGCTACTCGGCGCGCACCAAGGTGCAGCGCCTGCCCATCGAGCCGGTCAGCCAGGCGAGCGCCGCGCAGCGCTCCGGCCGCTGCGGGCGCGTGGCCGACGGCGTCGCCATCCGCCTGTACTCCGAGCGCGACTTCGAGGCGCGCCCGCGGTTCACCCAGCCCGAGGTGCAGCGCACGTCGCTGGCCAGCGTGATCCTGCAGATGGCCTCGCTCGGCCTCGGCGCCGTGGAGGACTTCCCCTTCCTCGACGCCCCCGACCGCCGCCAGGTGCGCGACGGCCTGGCCCTGCTGCACGAGCTCAGCGCCATCGACGACCCGGCGGCCGCGCCCAGCGGCGCCAGCCCCCGGCTCACCGAGATCGGCCGGCGGCTCGCGCAGGTGCCCGCCGACCCGCGCTTCGCGCGGATGCTGCTGCAGGCCGACGTCGAGGGCGTGGTCCCCGAGCTGCTGGTGCTGGTCGCCTCGCTGTCCGTCCAGGACGTCCGCGAGCGCCCCCTGGAGAACGCCGACGCCGCCCGCGAGAGCCACCGGCGCTTCGCCGACGAGCACTCCGACTTCGCCTCGACGCTGAACCTCTGGGCCTACCTCACCGAGCAGGCCGCGGAGCGGTCCTCGTCGTCGTTCCGGCGGATGTGCAGGGCGGAGTTCCTGCACCACCTGCGGATCCGCGAGTGGCAGGACGTGCACGCCCAGCTGCGCCGGGTGCTGCGCCAGCTCGGCGTCCAGGCCCCCTCGGGCGCCGAGGCCGCCCGCGTGCGCACCGGCGAGGAGCTCGCGGCCGTCCGCGACCAGGTGCACACCGCGCTGCTCGCCGGGCTGCTCACGCAGGTCGGCACGAAGGACGAGCGCGCCGAGGACAAGCGCGGGCGCGACGGCGCGCGCGAGGGCGGGCGCCGCCGCGGCCCCGCCGAGTACCTGGGCACCCGCGGCACCCGGTTCGCCATCGCCCCCGGGTCGGTGCTGGCCAAGCGCTCGCCGTCGTGGGTCGTGGCCGCCGAGCTCGTGGAGACCTCCCGGCTGTGGGCGCGGGTGGTCGCCCGGGTCGAGCCGGAGCAGGTGGAGCGCCTGGCCGCGCACCTCGTGGTGCGCAGCCACTCCGAGCCGCGGTGGAGCAAGCAGCGCGGTGCCGCCGTCGCCACCGAGCGCGTCACCCTGTACGGCCTGCCGCTGGTGGCGGGCCGCACCGTGCCGCTGGCCCGGCTCGACCCCGAGACCGCGCGCGACCTGTTCATCCGCCACGCCCTCGTCGGCGGCGAGTGGGACGCGCGGGGCGCAGCGGTGGCGTTCGTGGAGGCCAACGCCGTGGTGGCGCGCGACGTGGAGGAGCTGCAGGCCCGCACCCGCCGCCGCGACCTGCGGGTCGACGACGAGGCGCTGGTCGCCTTCTACGACGCGCGCCTGCCCGCCGACGCCACCAGCGCCCGCGCGTTCGAGTCCTGGTGGCGCCGCGAGCGCCGCACCCGCCCCGACCTGCTGACGCTCACCGTCGCCGACCTCACGACGGGCGAGGCGGAGGTCGGCGAGGCCCCGACGTCGTGGAGCTCGGGGGCCTTCGACCTGTCGCTGAGCTACCGGTTCGACCCCCGGGCCAGCGACGACGGCGTGACGGTGCACGTGCCGCTGGCGGTGCTGGCCCAGGTGCCCGAGACGGGTCTCGACTGGGGCGTGCCCGCGTGGCGCACCGAGCTGGTGACGGCGCTGCTCCGGGGGCTGCCGAAGCCGCTGCGCGTGCAGCTCGTGCCGGTGCCCGACACCGCCCGCGAGGTGGCGGCGGCCCTACCGGAGGTCCCGCCGGCCGGGGTGCGCCTGGTCGACGCCGTCGCCGAGGTGCTGCGCGCGCGCCGCGGCGTCGTGGTGCCCCCGGACGCCTGGGACGCCGCGAAGCTCGCCGAGACCGCACCGCACCTGCTGCCCACCTACGCGCTGGAGGACGCCGACGGCCGGGTCGTCGCCACCGGCAAGGACCTCGCAGCGCTGCGCGAGAGGACCGCCGGCGCCCAGCGGGCCGCCGTCGTGCAGGCGGTGACCGCCGGGGCGAAGGCGTCCGGCCAGCAGCTGGAGCACGAGGCGCTGACCTCCTGGCCCGCGGGGCTGGTGCTGGCCGACCAGGTGGAGACCGCCGCGCCCGACGGGCGGCCCGTCGTGGGCTTCCCGAGCCTCGTCGTGGAGG
>JAKONK010000038.1 GCA_022701985.1 Actinomycetales bacterium | reverse complement strand
ACCTCGTCGTAGACCACCAGGCCCCAGTCGCGGGCGTCGAGCAGCTCCAGGTGCGGGTAGACGCCCTTCCGCTTGGTCGTCAGCACCTGGTAGGTCGCGATGGTGACCGGCCGGACCTCCTTCTTGGAGCCCGTGTACTCGCCGATCTCCTCCTCCGTGAGCGAGGTGCGCTTCAGCAGCTCCTCGCGCCACTGGCGGGCGCTGACGGTGTTGGTGACGAGGATCAGCGTCGTGGCCTGGGCCTTGGCCATCGCCCCGGCGCCCACGATCGTCTTGCCGGCCCCGCAGGGCAGGACGACGACGCCGGAGCCGCCGTCCCAGAACCCGTCGACGGCCTGCTGCTGGTAGGGGCGGATGTGCCAGCCGTCCTCGGCCAGCGAGATCGGGTGCGCCTCGCCGTCGACGTACCCGGCGAGGTCCTCCGCGGGCCAGCCGAGCTTGAGCAGCACCTGCTTGAGGTTGCCGCGCTCGGAGGGGTGCACCAGGACCGTCTCGCGGTCGAGGCGCTCACCGACCAGCGGCGCGACCTTCTTGGAGCGCAGCACCTCCTCGAGCACCGGCACGTCGGTGGCGTGCAGCACCAGGCGATCGCCGTCCTTCTCCAGGCGGAGGCGGCCGTAGCGGTCCATCGTCTCGGCGACGTCGACGAGCAGGGCGTGGGGCACCGGGTAGCGGGAGTGCTCGATGAGGGCGTCGACCACCTGCTCGGCGTCGTGGCCCGCGGCGCGCGCGTTCCACAGGCCCAGCGGGGTGATCCGGTAGGTGTGCACGTGCTCGGGCGCGCGCTCGAGCTCGGCGAAGGGCGCGACGGCCTTGCGAGCTGCCGCGGAGTTCGGGTGGTCGACCTCGAGGAGGAGCGTCTTGTCGCTCTGGACGATCAGGGGGCCGTCGGTCACCGGAGCGTCAACCCGCTGCGTGGCCCGGTGCTTCCCGCGGCGCTCAGACCGACGACCCGTAGGTGCCGGCGTCCGCGAAGCCCGAGAAGATCCCGGCCGCCAGGGCGCCGAAGAGGAGGACCAGCAGCAGGACGAGCAGCCCCGTGACGACCGCGAAGACGATCCACCCGGTCTTGGTGAGGCGGCGGGCGCCGTCGGGGTCGAGGCGGTGGCGGTTCAGCGCCATGATCGACAGGACCACGGGGGCCACGTAGACGAGGCCCACGAGGAAGGTGATCGTGAACAGCGTCGCGAGGCCCGACAGGACGAGCAGCACGATCGTCGAGACCGGGGCGGGCGGGGCCGGCGCGACCGGGACGCCCCCGTAGCCGTAGCCGTAGCCGGCCGGGGGCTGGGCGGGGCCGCCGGCGTACCCGCCCCCGTACCCGCCCCCGTACCCACCGGCGTACCCACCGGGCTGGCCGTAGGAGGGCTGCTCGTAGGAGGGCTGCTCGTGCGCGGGCTGCTCGTAGGACGGCGGGCCGTACGAGGGCGGGCCGCTGGCCGCGGTCGGCTCGACGGGCTGCTGCGAGGTCGGGGGCGGGGGCGACGACCAGGACCTGTCGTCCGGGTGCTGCTGGCCCGCGCCGCTCGCGGACCCCTCCGCGGCGCCGGGCTGGTCGGACCGGTCGGGCCGGTCCCACGGGGCGTGCTGCGGGTCCTGGGTCACCCTGGGGCCTTCTTCCGTCCGTCGAGCTGCTGGACGAACCACGGTAGTCGGGGCGGGGCCGCTCAGACGGGCGCGACTCCGCTGATCCGGTGCACGGAGAAGGTCCTGACGGCGCCCGACTCGGCGTCCAGCGCGGTCACCAGCCCGCCGTCGACGTGCACCGGTGAGTACTGCCGGACCACCGTGCGGCCGGCGGCGTCGGCGAGGCCGAGCCAGACCGCGCGTCCCGCGGACGCCGCCTCGCGCAGCGCGGCGAGGGCGAGCGCCGGGTCCGTCGCCGACAGCGGTGGCGGCGTGCCGGCGGTGCCCGGTGCGGCGGACGCCCGGCGCACCTGCTCGGCGTCACCGGCGCGCAGCCCCGCGACGACGGTCGCCACGGCCCCGGGCGCCACCGGCGGCGGCTCTCCGGTGACCGGGCGGGGCGGCGTGCGCGGTGGGGTGCGTCGCACCACGGGCGCGCTGAGGACGACGTCGTCGTCGGCGCCCTCGACCGCCGGCGCCAGACCCATGCCGCGCAGCACCTGCAGCACCGTGGCGGGGTCGGCCTGCGCCGCGGCGACGGTCGGGGCGAGGCGGCGCAGCCGCAGGGGTGCCGCGGCGCGCGAGGCCAGGACCTCGGCGAGGGCGGCCTCGTCGTCGCTGCGCAGGTAGGAGGAGGCGACGCCCACGCGGAGCCTGCCGTGGCGGCGCGCCACGTCGCGGACCAGCACCTCCAGGGCCTGCGGCACGGGCGTCGCCGAGGCGCCGCGCAGGAACGCCAGGGCCTCGTCGGCGGAGCGGCCGAGGTCCATCGCCCGGCGCACCGAGGCGGCGGTGAAGCGGTAGACGGTGGCGCCGCCGCGGGAGTCGACGTCGGCCAGCAGCGACAGCTCGACCGCCACCGCCCTCACCAGGGGGCCGGGGGCGACCGCGGTGAGGTCGGCCTGCAGCAGCACCTGCTCGACGGGCGCGGGCAGCCGGGCCTCGAGAGCGCCGGCGAGAGCGCCGGGGGCGGCGGAGGCGTCGAGGAGCACCCGCCCGTGGCTGGCCAGGGCGCCCAGCCACGTGACCCCGAGCCAGGTGGACTCCCGGACCGTCCACGCGACGAGCCGGCCGGTGAGGGCGCCGGCGCGCCGGGGGGCCTGCCAGCGCACCCGCGCCTCCAGGCGCTCGGCGGTGGCGGGGGTGCCGGGGGGCAGGTCGGCCAGCGCCTCCAGCGCGGCGCGCCGCACGGGGGCGGCGGCGGTGCGGTCGAGGTCGTCCGAGAGGGCGGTGCGGGCGGTGCCGCGGGCGTCCTTCTCCCCGACCAGCGCGGGCACGCGCGAGGTGCGCAGCCACGCCTCGGCGAGCACGGCCCACCGCTGCGGGGTGGCGGCGTCGAGCCAGCCGTCGGCTGCGGGCGTGGGCGCCCAGGCGGCGTCGGCCTCGCCGTCGTCGGCCACCAGCCCGGCCGCGCGGGCGAGCTCGGCCCAGAACGCGGCCTGCTCGGCCTCGACCTCGAGGCGGTCGGTCAGGCGCTTGAGCTCGCGGACGCCCAGGCCGCCGGCGCGCAGCACCGGGGGAGGCGCGGTGCTCCAGCCGTCGAGCAGCTCCTCGACCAGGCGCACGGCCTCGGCGGCCTGCCCGGCGGCGGCCCCGTCGAGCAGCTCCGGGCGCCGGGCCGCCGCTCCTGCCGCGGCTCCGCCCGCGGCGCTCGACGGCGCCCCGGACCCCGCGGCGTCGACCAGGGCGGGCGGCGCGTCGTCCAGGCCCTGCAGCACCCGGCCGCCGCGCAGCGCCAGCGCCACCTCCCGGGGGAGCACCACGTGCCCCGGCCCGGCGGGGGCGAGCAGGCCGCGGGCGAGCAGCCAGTCGAGCGGGGACGTCGCCTGCTCGACGCGCACGCTGCGGTCGGCGCCGGCCACGGCCCCCGTCGGCGGGCCCCAGGCGAGGCGGTCCAGCAGCTCGCGGGCGGGCGCGGGCGCGCCGCCGAGCACCTGCTGCAGGCGCTCGGGGTCTCCGAGGTGGGCGGCGACGGCCTCCAGGTCGGCCACCGGGTCTCCGGAGGCCTCCAGCCCCAGGTCCTCGGCGAGCTCGCGGGTGCGCGCCGGCGAGCGGGTGCCGAGGGCCTCCGCCAGCGGCGCCCCGAGGCCGGCGGGGTGGGCGCCGAGCACGTCGACGGCCGAGCGCGTCGGCCGCAGCGAGGCGTCGGGGCCCCAGGCCAGCGCCAGCCCCAGGAGCCGCCGCAGGTGGGGGAGCACCCGCGCGCGCGGCGCGCTGCACGCGCGCACCACCTCGGTCAGCGACGCGGTGCCCGAGGGGCCCGCGAGCGCCACCAGCACCTCGAGGACGTCGAGCTCGGGGGTGCTCAGCCGGTCGACGGCGCGCTGGGTGCTCACCCGGGTGCTGGCGCGGGCGGCGAGGGAGGCGGTGTCACCCGGGACCGGCGAGGCCAGGTCGGGGCGGGAGGCCAGGAGCGCGGCGAGCGCGTCGTCGCTGCGTGCGCGCAGGTCGTCGGCCAGGGAGCGGGGGGCCGGCACCGGGACACCGTACGCGGGAGGGAGCGACGGGTACCTCGTTGACCGCGTCGGTACGCTGGGACGTCGGCTCGCGACGCCGCGCCCGACCCCCGTCCGGCGGATCGGTGCTGCAGCGCGACCGCCCGACGCGAACCCAGCACAGCACCCCGTCTGACGCCCGCCCCACCGACACGAGAGTCCTGAGGTCCCACCGTGCCCACTGGCAAGGTCAAGTGGTTCGACGCCGACCGCGGTTTCGGCTTCCTCGCCACCGACGAGGGCGAGGAGGTCTTCCTGCACGCCTCGGCGCTGCCCGCCGGGCTGGCCACCGTCAAGCAGGGCGCGCGCATGGAGTTCGGCGTCGCCGACGGCCGCCGCGGCAAGCAGGCGCTGTCGGTGAAGCTGCTCGAGCCCTCCCACTCCGTCGCCGCCGCGCAGCGCAAGCCCGCGGAGGACATGGTCGGCATCGTCGAGGACCTCATCAAGGTGCTCGAGGGCCTGTCCGGCCAGTTGCGCCGCGGCCGCTACCCCGACCGCGACGGCTCCCGCAAGGTCGCAGCCGTGCTGCGCAAGGTCGCCGACGACCTCGAGGCCTGAGGCCGTGCCCGCCACCCGCACCCGCCGCCCGGTGCTCGACGCCGTGGGAGCCGCCGCCGTCGACGTCGCCCGCGCGGCGGCGGAGGAGGTCTGCCGCCAGGCGTCGTCGGCGCTCGGTCCCGTGGCCGGCCCGACGACCGTCGGCGACCACCTCGGCGTCGCTGCCGACGGCGACCGCGTCGTCGTCCACCGCTTCGCCAGCACCGACCCCGGCTACCGGGGCTGGGCCTGGACCGTGGTGCTCGCCCGCGCGCCCCGCGCCAAGACCGCCACCGTCAGCGAGGTGGAGCTGCTCCCCGACGCCGACGCCGTCCTCGCGCCCGCGTGGCTGCCGTGGGACGAGCGCCTGCGCCCGGGAGACGTGGGCCCGGGCGACGTGCTCCCGCGCGTCGCCGAGGACCCGCGCCTGCAGCCGGGGTACACCGCGGTGGCTCCCGAGGCCGGCGACCTGCCCGGCCAGGCCGACGAGGCCGACCGGGTCGCCCTGTGGGAGCTCGGCCTCGGCCGCCCCCGCGTGCTCTCGCCCGAGGGCCGCGACGACGCCGCCACCCGCTGGTACACCGGCTCGCACGGCCCCACCGCCGAGCACGCGAAGGCGGCGTCGGCGGCGTGCGCCTCGTGCGGCTTCTACCTGCGCCTCGCGGGCCCGCTGAGCACGGTCTTCGGCGTCTGCGCCAACGAGTGGTCGCCCTCCGACGGCCGTGTGGTCTCGGTCGACCACGGCTGCGGCGCCCACAGCGAGACCGACGTGGTGCTGGAGCCGGAGCCCGTCGCCGAGCTGGTGCTCGACGAGCGCGGCGTCGACCCGGCCTGACCCCGAGCCGTGATCATGG
>JAKONK010000033.1 GCA_022701985.1 Actinomycetales bacterium | reverse complement strand
CCACTCCAGGGCCAGGTCGGCCAGCTCTGCGGGCGTGCCCGCGAAGACCAGGGCGTCGCTGGTGCGGGCGAGCGGGGTGCCGGCGGTGTCGTCGAGCCGGGCCAGCCGCTCGGCCGCGGCGCCGGGCCGCCCGTCGAGGACGACGGCGACGTCTCCGAGCAGGCGCAGCGGCTCGTGCCCCTCCCCGCCGCGGCCGGCCTCGCGCCGTGCGGCGCGCACCTCGTCCACGAGCCGGCGGGCGTCGTCGGCGTCTCGCGGGGCCAGCAGTCCCAGGTCGGCGCAGTCCACGACCAGCCGGTGGCCCAGCGGTCCCCCGCTGGAGGCCGCCACGAGCGGCTGGCCCTGCGGGGGCCGGGGCGTGATCGAGGGTCCGCGCACGGAGAAGTGCCGGGCCTCGACGTCGACGGGGTGGAGCTTCGACGCGTCGACGAAGCGCCCGGTCGCCGCGTCGCGGACCTCGGCGTCGTCCTCCCAGGAGTCCCAGAGGCGGCGCACGGCGTCCACGGCGTCGCGGGCCTCGTCGAGGACGTCGGCCACGAGCGCCGGGTCGGGGGCGGAGCCGGGGTCGAGCGCGACCAGCTCGGGACGGCGGCCGAGGTGCGCCGCCTCGCGGGGGTCCAGGGACACCTGGACCCGCACACCGGCGCGGCCCCGCGTGGCGTGGTCGAGGGTGGCCACGGCCTTGGACAGGTGGAAGGGCTCGGTGTGGGTGACCGTGGCGCTCGGCACCAGGCCGAGGTGCCGGGTCACGAGCGCGAGGCGCGCCGCCACGAGCACGGCGTCGAGCCGGCCCACCACCACGTCGGTCCGGTCGGTCGCCTGCGGGAGCAGCGCGTCCTCCAGGGTGACGAGGTCGAGCAGGCCCGCCTCTGCCTCGAGGGCGAGGTCGGTCCAGTAGCGGGCGGAGGTCAGCTCGCCGGGACGCGCGGTGGGCTCGCGCCAGGCGGCGGGGTGCCACCCGGCGCCGTCGAGCGCGACCGCGAGGTGCAGGGGCTTCGTGTGCACGAGCGGGTCAGCGGGTGCGGGGTCGCTTCTGTTCCAGCCCACGCCGGACCTGCCCGGTGGGGTGGGGCGGTGGGAGCCAGCGCCGCCGGCTCACGCGGCACAGCGCTCGGCGGGCTCGGCGGCGATCCGCTGCCGCAGGCCCGGCTCGGAGCCGGAGCGCCGGAAGGCCCCGCGGCGCTGGAGCTCGGGCACCAGACCGCGCGTGGTGGCGAGCAGGTCGCGGAGCGGCTCGGCGGGGTGGAGCCGCAGGCCCGACAGACCCGCCGCTCGCCACGCCAGGGCGAGGTCGGCGAGCTGGGAGGGCGTGCCGGCGAAGACGCGGGCGCCCTCGGGCGCGGTGGCGGGCAGGTCCGCGGCCCGGAGGTCCGCGCGGTGGCGGGCGCGCCCGGCGTCGTCGTCCAGCACGACGACCAGGTCTCCCAGGAGGTGGCGCGGGGCGCCCCCGGTGCGCGCCGCCGCGACGAGCTGGTGGACGTCGACGGTGGTGCGCGGCGCGACGAACCCGAGGTCGGCCGCGGACGACGGCAGTGCCCGCGGACCGCGACCGGACCGGCCGGGCAGCGCGACGACGGGGCCGTCCGCGCCGGCGGACCAGCGGCGGCGCACCGCGCGGACCCACCCCTGCTCGTCGGCGGGGACGGGCACCTGCAGCAGCACCCCGGCGCGTCCGCCGCTGGCGCGGTCGAGCTGCTCGACGGCGCCGGCGAGCCGACCCGGCTCGCTCAGACCGGCGCGGACGGCGGGCAGCAGGCCGATGCTGCGGGTGGTCGCTGCCAGGCGCGTCGCCGCGCTGACGGCCGCGAGCTCGTCGTCCGGGGCGTCGACGGGGGCGTCGACGGGGGCGTCGTCCGGGGCGCCGGCCGGGGCGTCCAGGGTGACGAGGTCGAGCAGGCCGCGCTCGGCCTCGGCCGCCAGGGCGGCCCAGGACGCCGTCGCGCCGGTGCGGTGCCCGCCGAGGGCGAGGGCCAGGTGCAGGTGGGACATCGGAGGACCTCTTCTGCCCCGTGAGGGGCCTCGCGCTTACCGGGCCCGCGTCGCGCGGGGTCCGGTCGGGTCGTCACCTGGGGCACCCCGCCGCAGAGCGAGGGTTGCCGGTCAGCCAGCCAGGGCTTGTCGCTGACGCTCATGACCTGTGGATCGGTGGAACAGGGGATCAGGTGGTGCTGGGACCAGCGTGGCGCCTGGGGCGCGGGTGCGTCAACACCCGTCGTCCTGCCTCGCAGCCCTGCCTCCAGCGCGCCTGCTGGGCGTCGGGGCTCCACCCCGCATGGCACAGGGCCACCCCGTGCCACTCCTACTGGCACGGGGTGGCCCTGTGCCACGCGGGGAGTGGCGCAGATCCCCCCAGCGGGCGGCCCGGTGGGGGCGCGGCGGGAGTCAGAGGGAGACGACGCCCCGCACCCGGTGCCCCGTGGCGATCGACTCCCCCGAGATCATCGCCGCCCTCGGTGACAGCAGGAAGGCGACGAGGTCGGCGATCTGGTCCGGGCTCGACTCCCCGCCGCGCCCCGGCGCCACCTCGGCGGACGGCGTCGGCGTCACCGTCCCGGGGCTGACCGTGTTCACCGTGACGCCGCTGCCGGCGACGGCGTCGGCGAGGTTCTTCGCCGCGACGACGAGCGCGGCGTTGCGCACGGCTCCGGTGGTGTTGCCGGTGAGGAAGGCGTTCTGCCCGCTGACGCCGACCACGCGCCCGTACCCCGCACCCCGCATGACGGGCAGCGCCGCAGCGGCCAGCCGCAGGAAGACGACGGCCTTGGCGTCGAAGGCCTCCAGCACCTGGGCCGGGTCGTCGTTGCGGGAGGGGTCGAGCGTCTGGGCGCTGGGTGCGGCCGTCACCACGAGGCCGTCGAACCGCCCGTGGTGGGCGAGCACCGCCTCGACCGCGGCGGCGGCCGAGGCGTCGTCGCGGGCGTCGAGGCGCAGGGCGAGGCCGGCGCCGTCGGGCTCGGTCGACCGCGAGGCGACGACGGCGGTGGCGCCCTCCTCCCGGAGCCGGCGCACGACGGCGCTGCCGATGAGCCCCCCGCCCCCGACGACGAGCACCACGCGTCCGGTCAGCCCCAGGTCCACCCGGGAAGGCTAGCCGCGGGAGCCGGTGGCGCCGCCCGCGACGGCCAGGGCCGACTCCGGGTCGGGGTGCAGCGGCATCACGTGGCGCATCCCCGTGATGCGGAACAGCTGCTCCACCCGCGGGCTGGTCGACACCAGCACGAAGGTGCGCCGGTGGGCGCGCGCCAGCTTGTGGCACTGCACGAGCACCCCGAGGGCGTAGGAGTCCATGAAGGTGACCGCGCGCAGGTCGACGACGACGCTGGGTGCGCCCTCGGCGCCGTCGTGGCGGATCAGCCGGCGCAGCTCCTCGCGCAGCGGCGGGGCCGTCCTGACGTCGAGCTCGCCGTCGACGCGCAGCACGACGGCGGGGCCGTGCTCCTCCAGGGGCAGCCGGGTGGTCGTGGTGGTGGTGCTCATGTGCCCCTCCGCCCGTTCCGGCTCCCGCCCTCGGCGGAGAGTCTGCGGCCTGCGGCGCCGCGGCGCCCGTGGTTGGTGAGGGTAACCGTCTGGACGCCGTCCGGCACCGCTGCTGTGCGCCGTCCGGGGTCTCCCCGGGGCGCCCCCGCGCCCCGGCGGAAGGGCCGGGCGCGGGTGTGGGTCTCCTGCGGACGGGTAGGGACGTCCTCGTGGCTGAGACGATCAAGGACACCCCGACCGGACAGACCCTCCGCGGCGACGACCGCACGACCTTCACCCGGGCCGCCCTCGAGCGGGCCGCCAGGGCCTCCCACGACGCAGGCGACCAGCGCGACGACCTGGCCCGGCGGGTCGAGGAGGCGCGGCGCACGCGCAAGGAGGCCAAGGCCGGGCGCCGCACCGCCCGGGCCCAGCTGGAGCTCGCCGAGCGCGACGTCGCCATCGCCAAGGAGACCGTCGCCTCGCTGCGGGCGCAGCTGGCGGTGGCGACCAGGCACGCCGAGAAGGTGGGCAAGGACGCCGAGAAGGCCGAGCGCGAGCACACCGAGGGCCTGCGGCGCGCGTCGAAGAAGAAGGGGAAGGCCGACGCCCGCACGGGGGACGGGAAGGCTGGCCGCGGGTCCGAGGCGTCGGCGGAGCCCCGCGGTGAGCACCGCGACGGCCAGCGGGAAGGCCTGAAGGCCGAGGCTGCGGACCTCGCCGAGCGCGCCACCGACGCGGTCGCGGGCGCAGTGCTGACCCTGGAGGAGAAGGCCGACGACGCCGCCGCCCGCCAGCGCGGCGAGCGCGACGGCGGCGCCGAGGGCCCCACCGACGGCGACGGGGGCGAGGCCCCGACCCGCACCCGCCGTCCCCGCACCTCGGCCACGACCTCCGGTCGCGGCTCCCGGCGCCGCACCGCCACCGCGGGGACCGCTGGTGCTGCGGCGACGGCACCCTCGTCCGACGTCGACAAGGCCGGTCAGGGCGCCTTCACCGTCGACGGCGACGGCCCCTCGCAGCGCTCCGGGAGCTGACGCTCCGGCTCCGTCCGGTCGATCGGACGCACAGCGCCCCGCAGCCACGCCGGCTGCGGGGCGCTGCCGCGTCAGCGCAGCAGCCGCTCCACCGCGGCCACGGCTGCGCCCAGCGCCGCGGGTCCACCCGGCTCATCGACCGGGCCCGCGGACGACAGCAGGGCCCGCAGACGGGTGACGTGGGGGAAGGCCGCCAGCGCCGTCGAGCTCTGCGCCTCCTCGAGGGGCCCGGCGTCCCGTGGGCGCACGGCGAACAGGTGGAGTGCCACCACGACGGGCGCGTCGCGCACGGCAGCGCGGCTGGCCCCGTCCCGCTCCAGGGCCGCCCGCAGCGCTCCCGCCCACGAGCCGCTCCCCACCCAGTCGTCCACGAGCACGGCGGACGACGTCGCGAGGGCCCACGAGGCCGGGTGGCCGTCGGCGAGGGCGACGGCGCGCCGGTGGGTGCCGACGACCACCGCGCGCCACCCGTCGTCCGGCACGCCGGGCGACTCCGCCGCCGCCCCCGGGTGCAGGAGCTCGGCCAAGGCGCGGGCGACGGCGCTGTCCAGCGGCGGCCCGTCGTCGTCGGCCGCGCAGGGCGCACCGCCCTCCTCGACGGAGGCCAGCAGCGCCCGGGGCTCGGAGGCATCCGCAGGACCAGCGCGCACGCCAGGATTCTTACACCGTAAGTCGAGCAGCCCGAGCGGGGGCAGGAGTCACGCTCCGCTGCTGGACACCTGCTGGGTGATCCGGTCGATCAGCGTCTCGAGCGACTCCTCGAACTCCCGCAGCGACTCGTCCTGCGACAGCAGCGGCCCCAGCCGCTCCACCACGGGCGCGTCGCGCAGCCCGTGCTCGGGGACCTCCTCCTCCACGAGGTCGAGGGGACCCACCGCGCCTCCGCGGTGGGAGACCTCGAGCAGCAGGTTGCCGAGCAGGAAGCTGGTGAACGCCCGGTAGACCGCCACGGCCTGCTCGTCGGTGAAGCCCTCCGACAGCAGGCCGGAGAGGAACTTCTCCACCCAGCGGATCGAGCGCAGCGGCGGCCGCAGCCAGGGCGCCTCGGGCGGCGTGGACGCCACCAGCGGGAACGCCTTCGGGTGGGCGATGGCCACGCGGCGGACCCCGTGGGCCATGCGCTGCAGGAAGTCCTGCCAGCCGTGCTCGGGGGTGCTCAGCACGTCCTCGTCCAGGTCGAGCTGGGACACCAGCGCGTCGACGACGCCGTCCAGCAGGTCCTCCCGGCCGGGCACGTACCGGTACAGCGACATGGCCTCGACGCCCAGCACCCCGCCCAGCTTGCGCATCGTCAGGGCCGAGACGCCCTCGGTGTCGATGAAGTCGAGGGCGGCGGCGAGGATGCGCTCGCGACTGAGGGGGATCCGCGCCGACGGCACCTCGCGGCCCTGGACGGCGAGGACGTCGGCATCGGGCACGGTCGAGCCGCCGGCGGCGGCTGCCGCGGCGTCGCTCCCGGGAGTCGTGGTCACCGGGCGAGACTTCCACCCGCAGCCGGGCGGCGCAGAGCGGGCACCGCCGGGCGTGGTGGCGCCGCCTCCTGGGCGCGCAGGCGCTGGGGTCCGCTCACGAGACCGAGCGGACGATCTCGAGCACCGTCGGCCAGACGTCCCGGGCGCGGTCTGCCGCAGCGGAGGCCGTGGCGACCAGGGGCCAGAGGCACCCGGCGAGGGAGACCAGCCAGGCCAGGACGGCCAGCACCCACGCGACGGCGGTGCGCCGGGAGCGCCAGCCCCCGACGAGCAGGACGAGCGCCAGCACGAGGCCCAGCAGCACGCCGACCGCGCTGCTGATGACGGGGACGTCGACGACGGGCCCGGTGCCGGCGGCGGCGCCCACGAGCCCGAGGACGGGGAGGAGCACGAAGGCGGCGGTGAGGACGACCAGCACCGCTCCCACCGCGACGGCGACGAGCGGTCCGGAGGAGCCGCGGGAGGACCAGTGGCGCGACCCGCGGACGCCGATGAGGCGGGGCCTGGAGGAGGAGGTTGAGCGCGAGCGGTGCATGACGACTCCCTGCACTCGGGCGCCCCCGCGGTGGAGGCGCGCGCTCCGCTGTCTACCTGCGCATGATCACTGCGGCCACCCGCGTGGTGCCTCCCGAAGTGGTGCCGGTTTCAACTCGCCGATCTTGCCTTGCGGTGTAAGTCTCCTGACCGCGGCGCACTCGGCGCCCCCTCGTGAAGGAGCTGCGATGTCGAACTCCACCGCTTCCACCACCCCCGCCACGGTCGCCAGGACCTCCTCCAGCGGCTCGCTGGCCTCGACCCAGGGCGCGACGACCATCGCGGACACCGTCGTCTCCAAGATCGCCGGAATCGCCGCCCGCGAGGTCCGCGGCGTCCACAACCTCGGCGGCGGCGCCTCCCGCGCCGTCGGCGCGCTGCGCGAGCGCATCCCCGGCGCCTCCACCAACCACTCCCAGGGCGTCTCCGTCGAGGTCGGCGAGAAGCAGGCCGCCGTCGACATCGACCTGATCGCCGAGTACGGCGTCGCCATCGCCGACCTGGCCGCCGGCGTGCGCCGCAACGTGATCACCGCCGTGGAGCGCATGACCGGCCTCGAGGTGACCGAGGTCAACATCGACGTCAACGACGTCTACATCCCCTCCGAGGACGACGGCGACGACGCCCCCGCCGAGAAGCCGCGCGTCCAGTGACCTCCGTCGACCAGCTCGGCGCCGCCGACCCGGCGCAGGAGCCGCAGCCGGTCGACGTCGTCGTGAGCACCGTCCTCGCCGTCCCGGGCGTGGCCTCGCTGAGCGCGGGCCCGGCGGGGACGGCGGCCACGCTGCTCCCCGGACGCCGCGTGGACGGTGTCGCCCTGCGCCCCGAGGGCACGCAGCTCCACATCGCCGTCCAGTACGGCGTCGACGTCCGCGAGACCGCTGAGGCGGTCCGCGTCGCCGTCACCGCCCTGGGGACCCTCGTCCCCGCGCCGGTGAGCGTCCGCGTCGAGGACGTCTTCGCCGCACCGACCGGACCGGCCCGCCCCTGACCGGGCCGCGGGGTCCGGTGGCGCCAGAGCCGCCGGACCCCGCACCGCACCCCCCTTCGCGGGCCGACACCAGGCCCGCCCCCACAGCCCGGAGGAACCCATGAGCACCGCCGTCCCCCTCACCTGGATCGGTGTCGTCGTCGCCCTGCTGCTCGCCCTCGCCGGCATCGCCGGCGGCTTCGGCGGCTTCTGCTTCGCCCTCGTGCTCGGCGCCGTCGGCTACCTCGTCGGTGCGCAGGCGGAGGGCAAGCTCGACGTCCTCGGCCTCCTGAGCGGCCGCGGCCGTGGCTGAGAGCGCCCAGGACGCCGGGCAGCGCCTGGCGGCCCCCGAGCAGCGCGGGTCGCTGCACGTCGCCGACAAGGTCGTCGTCGCCATCGCGCGGGCCGCGGCGCTCGGCGTCCCCGGCGTCGCGCCCGCCTCGGCCACGTCGGGCCTGCTGTCCTCCGCGATCGGGCGCGACCTGCCGCGCGCGAGCGCGAAGGTGGCGGGGTCCCGGGCCCGCCTCGAGATCGAGGTCGCCACCGTGTGGCCCCACCCCGCGGCCCGCGTGGCCGCTGACGTCCGCGAGGCCGTCACCTCCCAGCTGGCCCGCCTCGCGGCCGTCCAGGCCGACGCGGTCAGCGTCACCGTCGACGCGGTGGTCCGCACCTCCGCCCCCGAACGAGCGAGGGTCCGATGACCACCACCACCCCGGGCCGCCACGCGGCGGACCAGAGCCGCGCGCCGCTGCCCTCGGCCGGGCTCCCCACCGGAGCCGGCACCATCGGCTGGCTCGGCCCGCTCCTGGCGGTCCTCCTCGTCGGTGTGGCGGTCGTGCTCGGCCAGGACGCCTGGGTCCGCCTCAACGGCGGGACCACCACCTGGCTCGGCTCCGCGGTCGCGGCCCTCGACGGTCTCAGCCCCGCCCCCTGGATGGCCGCCGTCGGCGTCGTCCTGGTGCTCGTGGGGCTGTGGCTCGTGCTGAAGGCCTTCGGCCGCCGCAAGCGCGACGCCCTCGCCCTGCGCGGCAGCAGCGGCGCCCACCTGACCACCGGTGACGTCGCGCGCCTGGTCACCGGCGCCGCGAGCCAGGTCGACGGCGTCCTCGACGCCCGGACCAGTGCGTCGCGCCGCACCGCGACGCTGTCGATCACCACCACCGGCACGCCCGGCGCCGACTCCCAGGCGCAGCAGGCGGCTGAGCGGGCGCTGTCGGCGCTGGCCAGCCCCCCGCGCGTCCGCGTGCGCGCCACCACCACAGGAGACCCCTCGTGAGCCGTCGCGTCCTCGGCCTGGACCGCTTCCTCGCCCTGCTGCTGGGCCTGGTGCTCATCGCCCTCGGCGCTGCCGTCGGCGCCTGGGGCCTCGGCCAGCTCACCCGCGTGTGGGCCTCCGCGCCGGAGCAGATCAGCACCGCCGGAGCCACGAGCACCGTCCTCGAGGCGTCGTGGTGGCCCGGTGCGGCCGCCGCGGGCGCCGTCGTCCTCGGGCTGCTCGGCCTCTGGTGGCTCGTGGCGCACGTGCCGCGCCGCTCCACCGGGCCGCTGCGCCTGAGCGGGTCCGACCGCTCCGGCACCCTCCTGGTCGACGGCAGCTCCGCCGCGCAGACCGCTGCCGAGGTCCTCGCCGAGACCCCGGGCGTCCGCTCGGCCTCCGGCAGGGTCGTCTCCGACCGCGGCCAGCTGCTCGCGGAGATCTCCGTCACCGCCGAGCCCTCCGTCGACCTCGCCGAGCTGGCCGAGGCCGTCGAGCGCACCACCGCCGACCTCAACACCGTGCTGGGCCGCTCCGACCTGCGCGGCCGGGTCGCCGTGCGCATCGCGCGCCGCGAGCGCAGCCAGCCCCGCGTGCACTGACCCCCCGACACCGCAGACACCACCCAGGAGAAGCCGTGGCCTCGACCGCCTCCCGTTCCGGCGCCCGCCGGAACGAGCGCCCCCCCTCTGCCGCCGCCACCACCGCCTCGACCCCCGCCGACGCCCCCGTCGGCACCGTCCAGGCACTGCTCGCCGAGTTCGCCGGCACCTTCGTGCTGGTCTTCGGCGGCTGCGGGGCGGCCGTCCTCGCCGCGGCCACCACCACCACCGACGGCACCGAGGTCGGCATCGGCTACCTCGGCGTCGCTCTGGCCTTCGGCCTGACGGTCTTCGTGATGGCCTGGGCCGTGGGCCCCCTGTCGGGCGGTCACTTCAACCCCGCCGTCACCGTGGGCCTGGCCACCGCGGGCCGCTTCGCCTGGCGCAAGGCACCCGCGTACGTCGTGACCCAGGTGGTCGCCGCGGTCGCCGCCGCGGCCGTGCTCTACGCCGTCGCCTCCGACCGTCCCGGCTTCGACGCCGTCACCTCCGGCTTCGCCACCAACGGCTACGGCGACCGCTCCCCCGCCGGCTACGGCATCACAGCGGCGCTGGTCATCGAGGTGCTGCTCACCGCGGTCTTCCTCGTGGTGATCCTCGGCGCGACCAGCGACCGCGCCCCCAAGGGCCTGGGCCCGGTGGCCATCGGCCTGGCGCTGACGCTCATCCACCTGGTCTCGATCCCGGTGACCAACACCTCGGTCAACCCCGCCCGCTCCATCGGCCCGGCGCTCTTCGCCGGCCAGGGAGCCGTCGAGCAGCTCTGGCTGTTCATCGTCGCGCCCCTCGTGGGCGCGGTCATCGCGGGTGTCCTGTACTCCCGCGTGCTCGACCCGGTCCGCGCCACCAGGGCCTGACCCCACCACCCCGAGGAGACGACCGTGCCGTTCCTGCTCGCCACCAGCCTGCGCCGCTGGATCCTCATGTCCATCGCCGTGCCCGTCGGTGCAGCCGCGCTGCGCAAGGTGGCCCGGACCATCGAGGCGCGCAAGGGCGGCTCCACCGCCGTGACCCGCGGCCTCACCAAGGCGGCCGACACCGCCCAGCGCAGGGGCCGCAAGGGCCGTCGCTGACCCCCGCCGCTCTTCCTGCGCGCAGCGCCCGCACCGGCTCCGGTGCGGGCGCTGCGCCGTCTCCGCCCCCGCCCGGCCCAGCCCGCCGTGCCCCCTGCGGCTCCTGTCCGCCACCATGGCCGGGTGTCCTCAGAGCAGAGGGACCGTGCCCGCGCCGACAGGACGACGGTCGTCCTCGTCGTCGAGCGCGGTGGCGACGTGCGGGTCTTCCCCACCCGGCAGCGGGCCGAGGCCCACATCGAGCCGCACGACGTCGAGCAGGGCGAGTACGCGGGCGCGTTCGGTCTCGACGGCACCGTCTACGCGATGTCGACCGCCGGTGACGCGGTGGTCCTCCGCGCACAGGAGACCCGCGACCCCGCAGCGCTCACCCGCGCCCTGGAGCAGTCCGACCGGCGCTCACCCGGCGGTGCGCCCCTCGACCCGGTGGCCCTCGCCGACGAGGAGCTGCAGTTCCAGTGGGAGCACCGCTGGCCCCGGTGGCCGGCGTGGCTGGACCGGAGGGTCGGCGGCGGGCCACCCCCGCGGCTGCGGGGACCGGGTCCGAGCCCCGGAGGCGACCCGCGGTGAGGTCTCTGCGACGGTCACCGTCGCGGCGACGCCCCTGGAGCCCTGCGGCAGGCTGGTCCCGTGGTGCAGACGCTGCGCAGCAGCAGCTTCCTCGTCGTCGGCGCGGGCCTGGCCGGGACGTGCGCCGCGTGGCGCCTCGCGCAGCGCGGCCACGAGGTGACCCTCCTCGAGCGCACGCGGCCGGCCGCACCGGACGGCAGCTCCCACGGCTCGGCCCGCATCCTCCGGTTCGCCTACCCCGAGCGCGAGTACGCGGCCCTCGTCGTCCGCGCGCTCGACGGCTGGCGCGAGCTCGAGGCGGCCTCGGACACCGAGCTGCTGACAGCTGCGCCCGCCCTCGACCACGGCCCGGGCCGCGACCCCCGCGCGCTGGCGCGCGTGCTGGAGGACGTCGGGGTCGAGCACGAGCTGCTCAGCGCCGCCGCTGCTGAGGAGCGCTGGCCGCAGGTCGCTGCGGACGGTGAGGTGCTGCTCCAGCCGGGCGGGGCGGTTCTCGACGCCGAGCTCACCGTCCACGCCGCGGTGGCCCGGGCGCAGGCCCACGGGGCGCAGCTGCTGACGGGCTGGCCGCTGGCCTCGCTGGAGCGGAGCGGGCACGGCGCGGCCGCGCGCTTCACCGCGCGCTCGCAGGACGGCCGCGAGGTCCGGGCGGCCCGCGTCGTCGTCGCCGTCGGCGGCTGGCTGCCCGACGTCCTCACCCGGCTCGACCTGCCGCGGCGCCTCCTGGCCGGGATGCCGCGCCTGACGGTCACGGAGGAGACCGCCGTCCACTTCCCGTACCGGGAGGAGCACGCGCACGCCCCCTGGCCGACGGTCATCCACCAGCGGCCCGGGACGCTCCCCGTCTACGCCCTGCCGGGCGGCCGCGACGCCGGGCACCGCGGGCTCAAGGTCGCCCAGCACGCGGCGGGCCCGCGGGTCGCCTCGGCGGCGCGCGCGTCCGGCGTCGTCGACGGCGCCGCCGTCGAGCGCCTGGTGGCCCACGTCCGCGTGCACCTGCCGGGCGTGGTGCCGGAGCCGTACGCGCAGACGACGTGCCTGTACACGAGCACGCCGACCGAGGACTTCGTCGTCGACGGGGCCGACGGCGTCACCGTGGTGTCGGCGTGCTCCGGCCACGGCGGCAAGTTCGCCCCGCTGCTGGGCGAGCTCGCCGCCGACGCCGCGACGGGTGACGCGGTCGTGCCGGAGCGCTTCCGGGTCAGCTGACCGGCAGGCGCCTCAGGCGATCCGGAAGCGCTCCACCAGACCGTCGACGGTGGCGTTCCAGCCCTCGTCGACGGTGCGGCGGGCCGGGTCCTCGTCGTGCCAGGCCACGATCTCCTCGGCGCCCCGCTCGAACGGCACCACCGCGCGCCACCCCGGCGCGAGCGCCTTGACCTTGCTGTTGTCGAAGACCATCGAGTGCGCCTTGTCGCCGAGCAGCCCCGCCCCCCACTCGGGGTCGACGGCGTTGATGGCGTCCGAGGGCACGTGGACGACCTCCGGGTCCGGGACCCCCGCGGCGCGGCCCAGGGCGCGGGCGACCTGGTCCCACGTCCAGGCGTCGTCACCGGTGATGTGGAACGCCTCGCCCAGGGCCCGGGGCTGGGCGAGCAGCGGCAGGAGCGCCCCGGCGAAGTCCGTGTGGTGGGTGAGGGTCCACAGCGAGGTGCCGTCACCGGGGACGACCACGGGCTGGCCGCGCCGCATCCGCTCGACGAACGACCAGCCGCCGTCGAAGGGGACCAGCGTGCGGTCGTAGGTGTGCGAGGGCCGAACGACCGTCATCGGGAAGCCCTCCTCCCGGTAGAGGGAGGTGAGCACGTCCTCGCAGGCGATCTTGTCTCGGGAGTACTGCCAGAAGGGGTTGCGCAGCGGCGTCGACTCGGTGACGGGGAGCCGCTCGGGCGGCGTCTGGTACGCCGAGGCCGAGGAGATGAAGACGTACTGGCCGGTGCGGCCGCGCACCAGGTCGGTGGCGGTCCGCACGTGCTCGGGGGTGAAGGAGAGCCAGTCGACCACGGCGTCGAACTCGAGGTCTCCCAGGGCCTCGCGCGCCGCGGCGGGGTCGCGGACGTCGGCGGTGTGCTGGACCGCCTCGGGCGGCAGCGGGCGCAGCGACGTGGTGCCGCGGTTCAGCACGTGCAGCTCGTGGCCGCGCTCCACCGCGAGCGCGGAGGCGGCCGAGCTGATGATCCCGGTACCGCCGATGAACAGGACCCTCAGGCTCGTCATCGCTCGATCCTGCCCGCGAGCCCGGCGCACCGCAGAAGGATCTCCGGGCAGCTGGAGGCGGTGCGTCCCCCTGCGCGCCCGGGAGCACCCTGGTCGTGGGGTGCGCCGACCGCGGGCCCTTCCTACGCTCCCGGGATGGTCCTCGTGACGCCCGGGGTGCGGACGGCCCCGCACCGCAGGTCCAGGCCGCTGCCGGCCGGGCCCGTCGGGATCAGCGACGCCGACGTCGCGCGCGCCAGCGAGACCGCCCGCGAGCTGCTGGACACCCTCGGTGACGACGGCCGGCGGTGGCACCACACCAGCGCCGTGGCGGCCCGTGCCGCGCAGGCCGCCGGCGCGGTGGGCCCCGCGCGGCTGAACCTGCTGCTGGCGGCGGCCTGGCTGCACGACATCGGGTACGCCCCGGCCCTCGCCCGCGTGGGGTTCCACCCCGTCGACGGCGCCGTCCACCTCCTGCGCACCGGCTGGCCCCTGGAGCTGGCGGGTCTGGTGGCGCACCACTCCGGAGCGCGCTTCGTGGCGCAGGTGCGCGGCCTGGCTCCGGTGCTGCGCGCCCACGACCGGGCCGAGCACCGGCAGGGGCCGGTGGCTGACGCGCTGACCTGGGCCGACCAGACCACCGGCCCCACCGGTGAGCTGGTCACCGTGGAGGAGCGGGTCGCCGAGGTGCTGGAGCGCCACGGCGCCGACAGCGCGCAGGCGCGGGCCCAGCACCACCGGGGTCCTGCGCTCCTCGCCGCCGCAGCGGCCACGGAGCAGCGGATCGCGCGGGCGAGCGCGCTCGAGCTGCGCTGACCGCAGGCGTCAGCCGGAGACGAGGTCGAGCAGCGCGACGAAGCCCTCGGCCCGCCAGGCGGTGCGCCCCACGAAGAGCCCGTCCACACCGGGCACCTCCAGCACGCCCGGCGCCCCCTGGACGGTGACGGACCCGCCGTAGAGCACCGGCCGGCCGGCGGCGGACCCACCGGTGAGCTCGGCGAGGGCTGCGACGACGGGCGCGACCTCCTCGGGGCGGGCCTCCCGGCCGCGCTCGCCGATCGCCCACACCGGCTCGTAGGCGACGACGACGGCCGCGCCCTCCCCGCCGGGCTCCCCCGCGGGTGCGAGGGCCGCCCTGGCCTGCGCGAGCACCACCTCGACCGAGCGCCCGGCGTCGCGCTGCTCCGCGGTCTCCCCCACGCACACCAGCGGCAGCAGCCCGTGTCGCAGGACGGCCCCCACCTTCAGGGCCACGCGCTCGTCGGTCTCGGCGAAGTGCTCGCGGCGCTCGGAGTGGCCGAGCTCGACCAGCTGCGCCCCGGCGTCGGCGACCTGCGGCACCGACAGCTCACCCGTCCAGGCGCCGGCGTCCTCCCAGTGGGCGTCCTGCGCGCCGACCAGCACCCGGCGGGTGCCGGGGGCGTCGAGGGCCTCGACGACCTGGGAGATGGCCGTGGCCGGTGGCAGCACGAAGGGCTGCACCCCCGGCCAGGCGGCGTCTCCCCCGCGCTCGGCGGCGGCGCGGGCCACCTCGCGGGCCCATGCGACGCCCTCGGCGCGGGTCTTGGTCATCTTCCAGCCGGTGCCCACCCAGCGGGTGGTCCCGCGGCCGGCGCTCACAGCTGCGCCCCCAGGGCGGTGACCACGAGGGCGAACGACAGGGCTCCCGCGTCGGGGGTGCCCAGGCTCGCGTCGCCGTGGGTGCGGGCGCGGCCCCGCCGGGCGGTGAGGTCGGCGGTGGCGGCGGCGGCCCGCGTCGCGTGCTGCGCGGCCTCGACCCAGGCCCGCTGGAGGGGCGCCCCGGCCGCCGTCGCCTCCTCGAGCGCCCGCACGAACGGGTCTGCGGCGTCCACCAGGGTCTTGTCACCGACCCGCGCCCCGCCGAGGCGGGTCACCGCGTCGAGCGCTGCGCGCACCGCACGCACCACGGTGTCGTCGTCAGCCGCGCCGGTGTCTCCGAGCACCCGGCCGTAGGCGGTCAGGGCCACGCCCCACAGCGCCCCGGAGGTGCCGCCACCGCGCTCGGCCCAGGCATCACCCGCTCGTGCGAGCAGGGTGCCCGCGCCCGCGCCGGCGCTCAGGGCCTCCCACCCGGCCTCGGCCGCGGCGGTGGAGCCGCGGCTCATGCCGATGCCGTGGTCACCGTCACCAGCGACGGCGTCGACCCGGCCGAGGTGCTCGGCGTGCTCCAGCACGGTGTCGCGCACCACCCCCAGGCCGGCGGCGTGCCGGGCGGCCGCGGTGCGGGAGGCCTCGTCGGCGGCCGGGGGCACCGGCTCCACCGGCACCGCGGCGGCGCGCGGCACGGCCAGCGGCCCGCCGGGCGGGGTGCCGGTGCCGCGGCGCAGCTCGGGGGTGTCGCACGCGGCGAGCCAGTAGCCCTCGAGCTCGTCGTCCAGGGCCGTCAGCGTCAGGGAGACCCCCGCCATGTCCAGGCTGGAGACCAGCTGCCCCACCTCCGGGCGCACCGCCACCAGCCCGAGCTCGCCCAGGCGCTCCGCCACGCGGCGGTGCACGACGAACAGCTCCTCGGCGGTGGTGGAGCCGAGCCCGTTGACGACGACGGCGACGCGCTGGCCCGCGGACGGCGCGAGCTCGGCGAGCAGGCCGTCGAGCAGGGCGTCGGCGACGGCGTCGGCGCTGGTGGTGTCGACCTCCCCCACACCGGGCTCGCCGTGGATGCCCATCCCCAGCCCCATCCGACCCGGCGGCAGGGAGAACAGCGGCTCGGGCGCGCCCGGCAGGGTGCACCCGCGCAGGGCCACCCCGAAGGTGCGGGTCGCGGCGTCGGCGGCGCGCGCCACCCGCTCGACGCCGTCGAGGTCGAGCCCGGCCTGCGCGGCGGCGCCGGCGACCTTGAGCACCACCACGTCACCGGCGATGCCGCGGCGGCGGGACTCCTCGCCCACGGGGGCGGAGGCGATGTCGTCGCTGACGGCCAGCTCGCGCACGTCCAGCCCCTCGCTGCGCAGCCGCTCCGCGGCCAGGCCGAAGTGGAGCACGTCACCGGCGTAGTTGCCGTACGCCAGCAGCACACCGCCGCCGGCCTCGGCCTCCAGGGCCACCGAGCGGATCTGCGAGGCGGCCGGGGAGGCGAACACCCCGCCGCAGGCGGCGCCGGCGGCCAGGCCCTCCCCCACCCAGCCGGCGAAGGCCGGGTGGTGCCCGGCGCCCCCGCCCACCACGAGCGCGACGCGCCCGCGGGGCAGCGGCTGGGCGCGCACCACCCCGCCGGGCACGAGGCGCACGTGGTCGGGGTGGGCGGCGGCGAAGCCGGCGAGGGCCTCGTCGGCGAAGTCCGCCGGGTCGTTCACGAGCTGCTGGCTCATGCCAGGGCCTCCAGCTTCACGGCGAGCAGGTGCCGCAGGTAGTCGCGGTTGCGGGCGGCGACGGCGAGCCCGTCGCCGCCGTAGTGCTCCACGCAGAAGGGACCGGAGAATCCCAGCTCGAGCGCGGTCTGGACCGCCCAGCGGTAGTCGATGACGCCCAGCTCCATCGGCGCGGGCGCCGTGGCGTAGGAGCCGGTGGCCGGGTCCTCGTCGCGGAAGTAGCTCTTCACGTGCCAGTAGTTGGCGTGCGGGAGGGTCAGCTCGAGGGTGCGCCTCCAGTGCTCCACCGGGCGGTGCAGCCGGACGAAGTTGCCCACGTCCGGGTTCAGCCCGACGTTCGCCAGGCCCACGTCCTGGACGAGCGCGACCGCGGACGGCCCGTCGCCGAGGTAGGTGTCCTCGTACATCTCCAGCGACACCTGCACCCCGCGCTCCGCGGCGCGGCGGCCCACCAGCTGGAGGCGCTCCACGCAGGTGCTGCGCACGGCGTCGTCGTCGAGGGGGTCGCCGGCGCTCTCGGCCAGCCAGAACCAGTGCGCGGCCTCCTGGGCCGGGGTCAGCGGGCGGTGCAGCCCCACGCACAGGACGCCCACGCCCAGGTCGGCGGCGGCGTCGACCGAGGCGAGGGTGTGCTCGAGGTTCGCGTCGGCGGTGGCCGGGTCGGGGTCGATGACGCTGCGACGCGTCAGGGAGACGGCGCTGACGCCCAGGCCCACCTCGTCGAGCAGCTCGCGCAGCTCCGCGCGGCGCTCGGCGGGCAGCTGCCCCGGGGAGACCCACGCGTCGGTGAGGTCGACGTGGTCGAAGCCCGCGGCGCGCACCTCGCGCAGCACGCGGCGCCACGCGGTGGCCGGGGCGTGCGTGGTCGGGGTGCCGTCGGGCTGGGTGCCGGGGAACTGCATCACGGCGGCGCCGATGGGCCAGGCCGCGGCGGTCTCCGCGGGAGTGCGGGCGGACCCGACGGGGACGGCGGCGGTGCGGGGCGGGAACTGCGTGGTGGTCACGGGGTCTCCAGGGGTCGTGGCGTGGGGGCGCGTCGGGTGCTCAGCCGTCGGCGACCACGCGGGCGCGGACGGCCGCGAGGTGCTCCTGCATGCGGACGGCACCCAGCAGGGGGTCCGGCGAGGAGTAGCCGTCGAGGACGCGGGCGTGCTCGGACAGCGCCTGGCGGGCGTCGTTGCTGGCGTGGCCGGCCGTCTGGCGCAGCCGGTGCAGGTGGGAGCCGAGCTGCTCGGACATCTGCAGCAGGAAGCGGTTGCCGGAGCGGCGGAAGACGGTGAGGTGGAACTCCCAGTCGGCGTCGAAGTAGGCGCGCAGCAGCGGCAGCGAGGCCACCGCCCCCTCCTCCCGCAGCGACGCCTCCAGCGCCGCCGTGGCCGTCTCGTGGGCGGCGTGGGCGGCCCGCAGCTCCGGTACGAGGGCGGAGGCGTCGGCCGCCGCGGCGCGCGCCGCGGCGATCTCGACCACCGACCGGGCGTCGACAAGCTCCACCATCGCCTCGGGGGGCAGCGGTGGCGAGACCCGGTAGCCCTTGAGCGCCGTGCGCTCGACCAGACCCGTGTGCTCCAGCTGCGCCATGGCCTCGCGGACGGGCGTCTGGGAGACCCCCAGCACCCGGGCGATGCTGTAGATGCCGATCGACTCCCCCGGGGCGACCTCCCCCGAGAGCAGCATGTCGAGCACGGAGTCGTACACGTCGTCGCGCAGCGCGCGGCGCTGCAGGGGTGCGGTGGCCACCCGCGCACCCTGCAGCACGGTGTCGGCGGTGAGCGAGCCGGTGCTCACGCGACGCCCGCCGGGGTCGGCGCAGGCGCCCCTGCGGACGGGCCGCCGGGTCCCCCCTGGCCGCCCGAGCGGCCGGAGCGGCGGCGCACCAGGCCCCACAGCTGCGGACCGAAGGCGAGCAGGCCCGCCAGGACCAGCACGGTGACCGCGATCGGGCTGGCGAAGACCACGGTGAGGTCGCCGTTGCCGATGGCGGAGGTCTGCACCAGCGCCTTCTCGAACAGCGGCCCGAGCACCAGGCCGAGCACCAGCGGCGCCATCGGCAGGTCGTACTGCTTCATGACGAAGCCCGCGGCACCCGCGGCGAGCACGATCCAGATGCTGAAGACGTTGTTGCTGATGGAGAAGGCGCCCACGCAGCTGGTGATCAGGATGATCGGGTACAGGTAGCCGTAGGGGATGCGCAGCATCTGGGCGAACGCCGGTGCCAGCGGCAGGTTCAGGACCAGCAGCATGAGGTTGCCGATGAAGAACGAGACCAGCAGCCCCCACACCAGGCGCGGCTGCTCCTCGAACAGCAGCGGCCCGGGCTGCAGGCCGTAGATGGTGAAGGCCCCCAGCAGCACCGCCGTCGTCGCGCCGCCGGGGATGCCGAGGGCGAGGGTGGGGATGAAGTTGGCGTTGGCGGCGGCGTTGTTGGCGCTCTCGGGGGCGGCGACGCCCTCGATCGCCCCCTTGCCGAACTCCGCCTTGCGGGGGCTGACGCGCTTCTCCACCCCGTAGGCGATGAAGGAGGCCAGCGTCGAGCCGGAGCCGGGGAGCACCCCGAGCAGGAAGCCCAGGCCGGAGCCGCGCAGCACCGGGGCCACGCTGCGCCTGAGCTCGGAGCCCTTGATGACCAGGTCGCGGAAGCGGGCGCGGATGGGCGCCTCGGCGCCCTGGCGCACCTGGTGCAGCACCTCGCCGAGCGCGAACAGGCCGATCATCACCTCGACGAAGGGGATGCCGGAGAGCAGGTCGACGCTGCCGAACGTGTAGCGGGCCTCTCCGGTGCCGATGGCCACCCCGACCGTGCCCAGCAGCAGGCCCAGGCAGGCCATCGCCAGGCCGCGGGCGAGCGAGCCGCCGGAGAAGCTGACGATCGTCGCCAGCCCCAGCACCATCAGCGCGAGGTTCTCCGGGGGGCCGAAGTTGAGGGCCCACCGCGCGAACGGCGGCGCGAGCGCGATGAGCAGGGCCAGGGACAGGATGGCGGCCACGAAGGAGCCGATCGCCGCGATGGCCAGCGCCGCTCCGGCCCTGCCGTTGCGGGCCATCTGGTACCCGTCGATGGTCGTCACCACGCTCGCGGCCTCACCGGGCGTGGAGATGAGCACCGAGGTGATGGTGCCTCCGTACTGCGCGCCGTAGTAGATGCCCGCGAGCATGATGAGCGCGGTGAGCGGGTCCATCGCCAGGGTGAGCGGCAGCAGGATCGCCACGCCCGTGGTGGAGCCCAGGCCCGGCATGAGACCGATGACGGTCCCCAGCAGCACGCCGACGAAGCACCAGCCGAGGTTCTGCCAGGAGAGCGCGGCCTCGAAGCCGAGGAGCAGGTTGTCGATCACGACGGCCTCCTAGAGGACGCCCAGCAGCCCGGAGGGCAGCGGGACGCCGAGGAAGTTGACGAAGACCAGCCGGGTGACCACCACGACGACGACGGTGGTCACCAGCGAGGGCAGCAGCGGCCGGCCCTCGACCTTCCAGCTGAGCACGAGCAGCAGCAGCCCGAAGCTGATGAGGAACCCGACGAGCGGGATCGCCAGCACGGCCAGCAGCAGGAGGCCGGACACGACGAGCAGCAGCTTCTTCCGCTGGGCGGCGGTGCGCCCGAAGATGTCGCGCTCCTCCGACGGGGCCTCCGACGCCGCTGCGACGTCGGTCGTGGTGCCCGGGACGAGGTCCGCGGCCGCGAGCGGGAGCCCGGGCCGGGTGGGCGCCCCGGACGCCGCGGTGCCGACGGCGCGGTGGCGGCGCACCGCGATGACGTCCTTGGCCACCTCGACGGCGGCGAAGAGGGCCAGGCCGGCGCCGGCCAGCACCGGCAGGGCCCCGGCGCCGACCTCCCCGCCCGAGCCGGGGACGGTGATGCCGTAGCCGGCGCCGACCACCGCGGCGACGACGCCCACCACGACCAGCACGGCGTGGATGGCGGTGCCCCCGCGGGAGGGTCCCTCGGCGGGCTGCGCGGGCGCGGGCGCCGGCGCAGGGGAGGCGGTGCTCATCGGCCGATGGCTGTCGCGAGCTGGGCGTCGTACTCGGCCAGGTAGGCGTCGAGCTCCTCGCCGTAGGCGGTGACCGGCTGCATGTAGTTGGAGGAGATGTACTCCTCGTACTCCGGCGTCTGGGTCCACGCCTCGGCGGCGTCGGCCCAGTAGGTCCGGGCCTCCGGCGACATGCCACCGGCGCCGATGAAGCCGCGCCACTGCGTGAACGCCACGTCGATGCCCTGCTCGGTGGCGGTGGGGATGTCGGCCAGCTCGGGGTAGTCGGTGTAGCGCTCCTCTGCGACGGCGCACAGCGCGCGCAGGTCACCGGACTCCAGCTGCCCGACGACCTCGCCGGGGTTGAGGGAGGCGACCTGCACCTGCCCGCCGAGCAGGCCGGTGAGCACCTCGCCGCCGGACTCGTACGGGACCCGGTCGAAGGTCACCCCGGTCTCGGTCTCGATGAGGCGGAAGACCACCTCGTCGAGCGAGACGGCACCCGAGACCGCCACCACCACCGAGCCGGCGCCGGCGGCGGTCGTGACGTCGCTGCAGGTCTGGAACGGCGAGCTCGCGGGGACGACGAGCAGCGTGGCGTCCTCGCCGATCTTGGCGACGGGGGTGAAGGAGGTGGCGGTGAAGTCGACGTCCTGGCTGAGGGGGATCGACGACAGCGACGTCTCCGCGGCGAGCAGCGTCTGGTCGTCGCCCTCCTGGCTGAGCAGGTAGGAGTACCCGACGGCGCCGGAGCCGCCCTCGCGGTTCTCGACGACGACGTTGGTGCCCGTGGCGGCCTCGAGACCGGCGGCGATGGCGCGCCCGGAGGCGTCGCTGCCACCGCCGGCGGAGAAGGGGACGATCATGCTGGCGTCACCGCTGGGGGCGAAGCTGCCGTCGGCGGAGGTGCCGCCCTGGTCGGCGGCGCAGGCGGTCAGGCCGACGCCGAGGGCCGCGGCCGACAGGGCGGCGGCGATGCGGGTGGAGGTCTTCACGGTCGGTCTCCTCGGTGAGACGCGGGCGCGTGCCCGGAGGGGACCCGCGCGTCGTCGCGCGGGCCGGGGTGGTGGCGGGGTGGTGCGGGGTGGTGCTGCTCGACGGGGTGAGCGGGTGCTGCTGGGCCGGTGCCGGACCGGTGCTGGACCGGCACCGGTCCGGTCAGGAGGTGGGGGCCGCCTCGCGGGCGGCGCGGCGGCCGGCGACGGCGATGGCGACGTCGAGGGCGTTCTGGCTGGAGGTCGCGCTGGCGACGCCCCGGCCGACGATGTCGAAGGCCGTGCCGTGCGCGGGGGTGGCGATGACGACGGGCAGGCCGCCCTGGACGGTCACGCCGCCGTCGAAGCCCAGCAGCTTGATCGCGATCTGGCCCTGGTCGTGGTACATCGTGACGATGCCGTCGTAGCGGTCGCGGGCGAGCCAGATCGTGTCCGAGGGGAAGGGCCCGGCGACGTCGATCCCCTCGGCCTGCGCGGCGGCGACGCCCGGGGCGATGTGGTCGATCTCCTCGCGGCCGAACAGGCCGTTCTCGCCGTTGTGCGGGTTGAGCGCGCAGACGCCGATGCGCGGGGCCGCGGTGCCGGAGTCGCTCAGCAGCTGGTGGAGCAGGCGGATCGCGTCCGTCGTGGCACCGGCGGTGACGCGGGCGGCCACCTCGGCCACCGAGATGTGGCTGGTGACCCGCGCGGTCCAGAGGCCGTCGATGATGTTGATCTCGGACGTGGTGCCGGTGTGGCCGAGCTCGTCGGCGAACCAGCGCAGCTCGTCCTCCTTCGTCATCCCCGCCAGGTGCAGGCTGGTCTTGTTGAGCGGCGTGAAGACGATGGCGCCGACCTCGCCGCGCCGGGCCAGCTCCAGGGCGCGCAGCAGCTGGTGCATCGTCCGCTCCCCGGCCTCCTTGGAGACCTGCCGGGGCGGTGCGGGGACGGCCGGGGCGGAGCCGTCGTCGAGGAGCACGGCGTGGCCCGGGCGCGGCTCGTCGGACAGGGGCGGCAGGTCGACGCCGGCCACCGCCGCGGCGGCCTCGAGCTCGCTGCGGTCGGCGAGCACGAGGATGTCGGCCTTCTCGAGGTTCTCCGGGCGCGCCAGGAGCTTGGCCGCCAGCTCGGGGCCCACCCCGGCCGGGTCGCCGAGGGTGAGGGCGACCCGGGGACGGGGGGTCGTGGACGTCGTGCTCATGCGGGGGTCTCCGTGCTCGTTCCGGTGCCGAGGGCGGCGCGCTCGTGGGCGCTGATGGCGGCGACCTTGGCCGCCGAGGGCGAGGCGGGGTCGAACCTGTGGCCCGTCCACTGGCGCACCAGGAGGCGCGCCAGCTCCGGTCCGACGACGCGCTGGCCCAGGCACAGGACCTGCGCGTCGTTGCTGAGCACCGAGCGCTCCACGGAGAACGGGTCGTGGGCGGTGACGGCGCGGACGCCGGGCACCTTGTTCGCGGTGATGGCCATCCCGAGCCCGGTGCCGCACACCAGGAGGGCGCGGTCGGCGGCACCGGTGGCCACCAGGTGCGCAGCGCGGGCGGCGACGTCGGGGTAGGACTCCCCCGAGGCCGGGTCGAAGCCGGCGTCGGTCACGGATGCCACCCGTGCGTCGTGCGAGAGGTCGTCGGCGAGGAGCCGGGCGAGCTGCTCGCCGGCGTCGTCGCTGCCCACCACGACGCGCCAGGGGCGCTCTTCGGTGCTGTCCACGGGGACTCCTCAGCTCTGAGTCGTCGGTGACGGCGGCGATCACGCCGTCGTGTCGCTATAGGATGTCGGCTATACGGTCCGTTCGTCAAGCGCACCGGTGGCGGCGCCTCGTCGGGGCGTCCTCGAGCGTCGATGACCCGCAGCTGCTGGCACCCGCCACGACGGCGGGCGGCGACCCGGCGCCCCCCGGCCAGCAGCTGCTGGCCGAGGGGCGCGGCGGGGTGCCCGGTGAGGGCCGGGTGGGGGCCGGGTGGGGGCCGGGTGAGGGCCGGGTGGGGCCCCGGGCACCCACCGGGCCTCAGCCCCGGGCGGTCGCCCCGCCCCGGAGCCCGAGGAGCGCGTCGAGGGCGAGGAAGGCCAGCAGGCTCACGCCCAGCACCGGCACCGCCCAGCCGACCGCCGCGGTCACCACGACGACGGCCGCGAGCAGCGGGAGCGGCAGCCGCCGCCACGCGCCGCGCGGCACCGGCCGGCCGACCCCGAGGCGCGCGGCGCGGTCGGGGCGGCGCTGCCACCACATGCGGTAGCCCCACACCACCGAGGCCGTGGTCCCGGCGGCCAGCGCCAGGAGCACGAGCTGGTTGGCGAGCCCGAACAGGGAGCCGGAGTGGGCGTCGACGCCCCAGCGGGCCGCCTTCGCCATGAACGGGTGGTCGGAGAACCTCACGACGTCGAGCACCACCGCCGTCGGACCGGCGTCCTCGCCGCCGGGGGTGACGGCGACGGTGGCGCTGTCGACCTGCTCCGGCCACGACCTGTCGACCTCGTCGACCTTCCACGCCGCCCCCGGCTCCGCCGGCAGCCTCACCTCGACGAGGCCGGCGGCCAGGCCCGCGCCGCGAGCGGCGTCGAGCACCGCGGTGACGTCGCCGGGCAGCTGCGCGGCCGTCCGCGCCTCCCGCTCGGACACCGCCGTCCCCTGCGCGTGGCCCTCGTGGCCGCTCACCTCCCCGTCCGCTGCACCCGCTCCGGGCAGAGCGGTGTCGACCACCGGTGTCGTCCACGACAGCGCCTCGCGCAGGGCGGTGACCCGTTCCCCTGCGAACGTCGACCACGTCAGCCCCGTCGCCGAGAGCGCGAGCAGGCCGAGCAGCATCCAGGTGCCGGTGACGGCGTGGAGCCCGCGGGTGCGCGAGCGCCCGGTCAGCCCCCGCTCCAGCAGCAGCGCGCGCCGGGCGCGCTCCGCGGCGCGGCGCGTGCGGAGCCGGCGCGTGGTCCACAGCGCCAGGCCGGACAGGGCGAGCACCGACAGCCACGACGCCGCCAGCTCGCTGTACAGGCGGCCGGGCTCACCGAGGTGGAGGTTGCGGTGCAGCTCGGACAGCCAGGCGCGCAGCGGCATCGCGCCGCTGGTGCCGTACACGGGCAGCTGCCCGACCACGGCACCCGTGCCCGGGTCGACGAAGACCGCCTGGCGGTAGGACTCCCGCAGCGACGGGTCGCTGAAGAGCACCCGGGTCGTGTCCGACGGCGTGGGCGCCGGGCGGACGGCCAGCAGGTCCGCCTCGCTGCCGGCGCCGCGCGCGGCCAGCGCCGCGGTGACCTGGTCCGCCAGCGGCACGGCGCTCGCGGCGGGCCGCACGTGCAGCTCGTGGGCGTAGACCACCTGCTCCACCTGCGGGGCGACGGCGTACAGCCCACCGGTCACCGCCGCCACGAGGATGAACGGGGCGACGAGCACCCCCGCGTAGAAGTGCAGCCGCAGCACCAGGGGCCGCAGCAGGCTCCACGTGCTCGGTGCCGCAGGGGCGCGCTCCGGGCCGTGGTCGGATCCGGGGGCGGGCGCGGGCGGTCCACCGGCGCGTCGGGGCACCGGAAGGGGCTCGGGAAGGGGCTCGGGCAGGGACGGGGCTGTCGTGTCGTGCGCGGTCATCGGGTCCTCCGGGCGTGGGGCGGCGCCGCGAGGCGTGACGGGGTCACCCCGTCATCGGCGCGGCGGCCAGCGGGCATGAGCGCGCACCGCGGGGACCGCCGGCGCCGGCGATCCCGGGGGACGGGGCGGGACGGCCGTGGAGAGGGGCGGTCAGGCGGGCGCGAGGAGCGTCCGCGGAGGACCGCGCCGCGGGGCCCGGCGCACCAGCAGCAGGAGCCGTGCTCGGGTCGTCGGTGCAGCCACCGGGCGGCGGCGCAGGCGCGGGACGACGGCGGCGGCTGCCGCGGCGAGCACCGCCGCCAGGGGCGCGAGCCACGCGAGGAGCAGCCACAGCGACCGGTCCGCAGCGGCGAGGGCGACGGCGCTGACCAGCGTCGCCACGGCGTGGGCCGCGAGCATGGCCGCGGCGGCACCGCCGGCGCCGGCCGCTGGGTCCGCCGCCACGACCTCGAGGCCCGCACCCGCGGCACCGGCGGCGGGGGCCGCGGCGTGGACCGGCAGGAGCAGACCGCTGTGCGGCCCGCCGTGGGCGTGCACCTGCAGGAGCCCCGACGACGGGGCGACGGCACCGGAGGCGGCGGACGGGGCGGCGAGCACGGTGAGGGCCGCGTGCAGCACCACCTGCCCGGCACCGAGCAGCACCAGAGTCCCCGGGAGGGTCAGCTGTCGCGCCGCGGCCGCGTGGGCCGCGGCGGCGGCCGCCACGACCACGCCGGCCAGCAGCAGGCCGGGAGGCAGGTCTCCCCCACCGGCGAGGTGGGCCGTCGAGGCGATCCCGACGACGACGAGCGCCAGCGCGAGGCCCCGGGCGACGCGCAGCGCGCCGCCCACCGGGTGCTCCACGGCGCCGACCGTAGCCGAGCGCCCGCTGTCCTCGGGCAGGTCCGCCGAAGTCCACCGGACCCGTCTGGAGCACGGCGGTGTGAGCGCTCTCACCGGGATCGGGCAGGCTGTGCCCGTGGCGACGCAGGCACCGACGACTCCCAGCACGTCCGAGAGCACGTCCATCAGCGAGGGCCGCACGGCGCTCGGCGTCGAGCTGGGCTCGACGCGCATCAAGGCCGTGCTGATCGGCCCCGACCACGAGGTGCTCGCCGCGGGCAGCCACTCGTGGGAGAACCAGCTGGTCGACAGGGTCTGGACCTACGCCGAGGCCGACGTGTGGTCGGGCCTGCAGAGCGCGTACGCCGCCCTGGCCGCTGACGTCCGCGAGCGCCACGGCGTCGAGCTGGAGCGCGTGGGCGGCCTGGGCGTCTCGGCGATGATGCACGGCTACGTGGCGCTCGACGCCGACGGCGCGCTGCTGGTGCCGTTCCGCACGTGGCGAAACACGAGCACGGGCGAGGCGGTGGAGCGCCTGAGCGGGCCCCTCGACTTCAACGTGCCGCACCGCTGGAGCATCGCCCACCTGTTCCAGGCGGTCCTCGACGGCGAGGAGCACCTCCCGCGCCTGGCGACCGCCACCACGCTGGCCGGCTGGGTGCACCACCGGCTGACGGGCGAGCACGTGCTGGGCGTCGGTGACGCCAGCGGCGTGTTCCCGATCGACTCCTCCACCGGTACCTACGACGCCGGGCGCCTCGCCACCACGCAGCGCCTCCTCCGCGAGGCGGGGTTCACCACCCCCCTGGAGCAGGTGCTGCCGCGCGTGGCCTCCGCCGGTGGGGCCGCGGGCGCGCTCACGGCCGAGGGCGCGGCGCTGCTCGACCCGAGCGGCCGGCTGCAGGCTGGCGCCCCCGTCTGCCCGCCCGAGGGCGACGCCGGCACCGGCATGGTGGCCACCGGCTCGGTGGCGCCCCGCACCGGCAACGTCAGCGCCGGCACCTCGATCTTCGCGATGGTGGTGCTGGAGGGCCCGCTGTCGCAGGTGCACCGCGAGCTCGACCTGGTGACCACCCCCGCGGGCGACCCGGTGGCGATGGTCCACTGCAACAACGGCGCCAGCGAGCTCAACGCCTGGGCCGGGCTCTTCAGGGAGTTCGCCGCCGCGGTCGGCGCTCCCGCCGACGACGCCACCGTGTTCGGCGCCCTCTTCCGCGCCTCGCTCGAGGGCGCCGCGGACGGCGGAGGGATGCTCGCCTACAACTACCTCTCGGGCGAGCCCATCACCGAGCTGGAGGAGGGGCGCCCGCTGTTCCTGCGGACCCCGGGCAGCCCCTTCGACCTGGCGACGTTCATGCGCACGCAGATCTACGCCGCGTTCGCGACGCTGCGGATCGGCATGGACGTGCTGTCCGCCGAGGGCGTGCGCCTGGACGGGATGTTCGCCCACGGCGGCGTCTTCGCCACCCCCGGTGTGGCGCAGCGCCACCTCGCCGCCGCCATCGACAGCCCCGTCTCCGTCGGTGACGTCGCCGCCGAGGGCGGCGCCTGGGGCATCGCCGTGCTGGCGGCGTTCGCCGCGGGCACGGGCGGGCGGGCCGAGGGCCAGTCCCTGGCCGACTACCTCTCTCAGCGCGTCTTCGACGGCGTCGAGCTCACCACGGTCTCGCCGCAGCCCGACGACGTCGCGGGGTTCGCCGCCTACCTGCAGCGCTACGTCGCGGCGCTGCCGGTCGAGCGGGCTGCCGTCGAGCACTCGTGACCGTGCGCGGGTAGCCTCCTGCGAGGTGCGCCGGGAAGTCTGGTCGGCAGCGTCTCCGCCGACCCCCGCACCTCCGGGAGCCACCCGTGCCCACCCCCGCCCGCCTCTTCGCCCGCGGCAGCTACGCCGAAGCCGTCCGCGTCGCCGCCCTGCTGCGTCGCGAGACCGTCGGCGGCGTCCTGCTGATCGCCGGCGCGCTCGTCGCCCTGGTCTGGGCGAACACGCCGTTCGCCCCCGCCTACGAGGGGCTGCGCGACACCGTCGTCGGCCCCTCCGCCCTGAACCTCGACCTCAGCCTGGGCACCTGGGCCGCCGACGGCCTGCTCGCCATCTTCTTCTTCGTGGCCGGCCTCGAGCTCAAGCGCGAGTTCGTCGCCGGTGACCTGCGCGACCCGCGCAAGGCCGCCCTGCCGGTCGCCGCCGCCGTGGGCGGCATGGCCGTGCCCGCGCTCATCTACACCGCCATCAACCTGACCAGCGACGACGGCCTGGTCGGGTGGGCCATCCCCACCGCCACGGACATCGCCTTCGCCCTCGCCGTCCTCGCCGTCATCAGCACCCACCTGCCCGCGGCGCTGCGCACCTTCCTGCTCACCCTCGCGATCGTCGACGACCTGCTGGCCATCACCGTGATCGCCGTCTTCTACACCAGCTCGCTGGCGTTCGGCCCGCTGCTGCTGGCCCTGGTGCCCCTCGCGCTCTTCGGGTTCCTGGTGCAGAAGCGCATCCGGCACTGGTGGCTGCTGCTGCCGCTGGCCTTCGCCACGTGGGTCCTGGTGCACGAGTCGGGCGTCCACGCCACCGTCGCCGCGGTGCTGCTGGCCTTCACCGTCCCGGTGCTCCGCAGCCGGGCCGCCGGCGGTCCCGAGGCCGGTCCCGGTCTCGCCGAGCACTTCGAGCACCGCATCCGCCCGATCAGCGCCGGCTTCGCCGTCCCCGTCTTCGCCTTCTTCTCCGCCGGCGTGACCATCGGCGGGCTGCAGGGCCTGCAGGCCTCGCTCACCGACTCGGTGGCCGTCGGGATCATCGTCGGCCTGGTGGTGGGCAAGGCCGTCGGGATCACCGGGGCCACGTGGCTGGTCAGCCGCTTCACCCGCGCCGAGCTCGACGAGGACCTCCGCTGGCCCGACGTCATCGGCCTGTCGCTGCTCGCCGGCATCGGGTTCACCGTGTCGCTGCTCATCGGCGAGCTGGCCTTCGGCGCGGGCTCGGTGCGCGACGAGCACGTCAAGGTCGGCGTCCTCACCGGCACGCTGCTCGCGGCGCTGCTCGCCACGGCCGTCCTCAAGCCGCGCGACCGGCACTACCGCCGCATCGCGGAGGCCGAGGCGCGCGACGACGACGGCGACGGGATCCCCGACGTCTACCAGGGGCACCTCAGCAGCGGTCCCGCCCTGCCCCACGGGTCCCCGCGGGAGACCGTCGACGAGGCCTCGGCCCGCCGCCGGCGCACCGACCCCGACAGCGTGCACTAGCCCGCAGGTTGCGGTCGAGCAACGATCTCGCCCCAGAGGACCGCAGGTCACAGGCCCGGACGGCACCGGAGACCCACTCGTGCGGGTGGAGCGCGACCGGCGCGCGCCCACCTCGCCCCCTAGCGTCAGGGCAGTGGCAGCAGACCTCGGCACCCACCAGGAGCACCCCCCGGTGACGTCCCCGCAGCGACGTCCGTCCGCTCGCGATCCGCTGGGCGGCAGCGTCGTCCCGTGGGTGTTCTGGCCGGCGGCCGCGGTGGTGCTGGGTCTGTCCGTGTTCGCGATGGTCTTCCCCGGCAGCGCCTCGACGTTCTTCGGCGCGGCCCAGTCGGCCGTGGTGTCGACCTTCAGCTGGTACTACGTGCTGATCGCCGCGTTCTTCGTGGTGTTCGCCCTGGTGGTGGGCTTCGGACGCTTCGGGGACATCAAGCTCGGTCGCGACGACGAGGAGCCGGAGTTCTCGGCCCTGGCGTGGTTCTCCCTGCTGTTCGCCGCGGGCATGGGCATCGGGCTGGTCTTCTACGGCGCCAGCGAGCCGCTCAGCCACTTCACCACCCCGCCCCCCGGCAGCACGGCCACCTCCGGGCCGGAGCAGGCGCTGGCCGCCCTGTCGCAGACCTACCTGCACTGGGGCCTGCACGCGTGGTCGATCTACGTGGTCGTCGGCCTGGCGCTGGCCTACGCCATCCACCGCCGCGGCCGGCCCATCTCCCTGCGCTGGGCCCTGGAGCCGCTGCTGGGGCGGCGCGTGCACGGCGGCTGGGGCAACACCATCGACGCGCTCGCCCTCATCGGCACGGTGTTCGGCGTGGCCACCTCCCTGGGCCTGGGGGTGCTGCAGATCGGCACCGGCCTCGAGGTCGTGGGCCTGCCGGAGGTGGGCCCCTGGACGAGCGTCGCGATCATCGGCCTCATCACCGTGTTCGTGCTCGCCTCGGTGCTGTCGGGCGTCGCGAAGGGCATGAAGTGGCTGTCCACCGCCAACCTCCTGCTCGCCGCCGCGC
>JAKONK010000028.1 GCA_022701985.1 Actinomycetales bacterium | reverse complement strand
TCGCGGCGGTCCGGGCGTCGGTCTTCGGGTCGATGAGGCTGGCCTGGACGCCGCTGACGGCGGGGTCGCCGTCGGGGGTCGTGGTCTCGCCCTCGACCTGCACGCGGACGTCGACGGCGTCGGCCCCCCCGGAGACCCACAGGGGGCTGGTGGCGCCGCCGCTGTTGGCGCCGCGGGCCTCGGCCGTGCCCGGGTCGGGCGCGGAGTCCTCGGCCTCGAGGGGCTGCCAGCCGGTCCACCCGTCGTCGGTGCGCACGCGCACCTGGACGGCGACGTCGGCCTCCGGGTCACCGTCCCACTGGACGGAGACCATGTTGAAGTCCTTCGTGCGCACCGGCCCGGTCGCGAGCTCCTCCGCCGGCTCCCCGGCGCCGGGGACGGCGGGCGCGGCGGCCCGGGCGCTGGGCCTGCCCGACGGGGTCGCCGTGGGGGTGGCCGTGGGGCTCGCCGCGAACCTCCCCGAGGGGGTGGCTGACGGGGCGGTCGACGGGGCGGCCGACGGGGTGCTGGCCGACGGCGCGGCGCTGGGCGCGGCGGCGTCCGCCCCGTCGACCACGGGCACGTCCAGGACCTGGGCGGTGGGCTTCACCGGTGCCGTCGCGGCGCTCGCCCCCACGACGGGCAGCAGGCCGGTGCCGGAGGCCACGACAGCGACGACGCCGCAGCGGACCACCCAGCGGCGCCCGGATCCGGTGGCGCGGGCGGCGGTCCCGGGGGGGCCTCCGCGGGTCGTGTGCGCTGCTGGTGTCACTGGTGGGGCTCCCGGCTGTCGGTCGCGCCGCGGGTCTCGCGGGCGCTCTCGCTGGCGGTCTGGGGGCCGGTCCGGTGCTCGGTCCGGCGGTCGGTCGGGTGGGGGCGGGGTGTGCGCCCGGTCATGCGACGGGCCGCGTGATGCCCGCGCCGTCGTTGCCGGCGGCCCAGCGCCCGGGGACGGGGGCGTCGCCCGGGACGCCGTACCAGAAGTCCCGGTGCGGGTCGCCCGGTGACACGGTGTCACGGAGCATCCACCGTCCGCCGGAGAACACGCCGATACCAGAGCGGCCGCTGTCCGACCAGTCACCGCTCACCGGCGTGGCGCCCTGCCAGCCGTACTGGACGGTGGTGTCGGGGCGGCCCGGGGTGGTGCTGTTGCGGACCATCCAGGTGCCGGCGGAGTAGACGCCGAGGGTGTCGCGGCCGTCGCCGTCCCAGTCGCCGACGACCGGCAGCGCCGCGCTCCAGCCGTACTGGACCTTGGTGTCGGGGTTGCCGGGGCTGAACGAGCTCCGCAGGTACCACAGGCCGGTCTTCGGCTCGTAGACGCCGATGCCGTCTTTGCCGTCGCCGTCCCAGTCGCCGCAGACGGGCAGCATCCACGAGGCGCCGTAGGAGATGACCTGCGGCGTCGAGGTGCCGCTGGTCTCGTCGGTCCTGGTCCAGCGTCCGTCGCGGTACGTGGTCAGGCCGTCGCGGCCGTCGCCGTCGAAGTCGCAGGAGAGCGTGGTGTCCTTCGGGCCGCCGTAGGTGGTGTTCGCGGCGACGGGGTCGCCGCTGTCGGGGGTGCCGCGCAGCATCCACTGCTGGCCCGAGGGCGTGACCACCGAGAACCAGTCGGACTTCAGGCCGAGCGCGCTGCGCACCTCGTTGCCGGTGGCGGTGACGGAGCCGGAGGTGCCGGTGATGACGACCCTGGTGGCCCGGCCGCCGTCGGCGCCGAGACCGTTGCGCGCGGTGACCTGCATGCTGGTGAAGGTGCCGATCTTCGGCCACGCCCGCGCGATGCGGGGGCCGTCGACGACGACCTTCCAGTCGTGGTGCGGGGAGCGGACGTCGCCCTCGTCCTCGACCGCGGGGAACTGGCCCCCGGCGGTCCAGCCACCGGTGGAGGCGCTGAACTCGGTGCGGACCACGCCGCCCTTCGCGTCGCGCCGGATGACGCCGGCGGTGTTGCGGATCGCCGTGTCGGTGCGGCGGTCCTCCTTGGCGGCGCCGGCGTAGACCTGGCACGCGGTGGTGTCGCAGGTCTGCGCGTAGCTGTAGCGGTTCTCCGCGCGGGAGTAGGAGCGGGCGGCCACGGCCTGCGCCTCGAGCGCGGCCATGCCGGCACCGCCGGCGGCGTCGCCCCAGGCGGCGGGCGACTCGGCGGGCACGACGCCGCGCAGGTACTGCTCCAGCGGCACGTGGTTGACCAGGTGGGTGGCGCCGTTCGCCTCCACGACCGGGCGGAAGTTGCCGCGGTAGGGCGCACCGGTGTTGCAGACGGTGAACATGCGGCTGCGGTCGTCGCCGGCGCCGCCGGGGATCCACACCGCGGGGCTGCCGCCGACGTCGACGGGGCCGGTGGAGCTGGTGGAGCCGCTGCCGTCGGTCGAGGGGCTGGTGGTGGGGGCCGGCTCGGGCGCCCTGCAGCCGCCGGCGGCCGTGGTGAGCATCCAGGTGCTCCCCTGGCGGGTGAACCTGGCGATGCTGCCGGCGGGCACCTGCTGGCCCTCGACGAAGAAGTCGGCACCGGAGGTCAGCCCGATGGTCTGCGCTCCCTCCAGGCCCATGAGGCGCACGGAGATCTCGTCGTTGCCGACCGTGCCGGCGGTGGTGCCGCCGTAGTAGCGGTCGAGGATGCGGGCCGAGGTCCAGCCCTTGTCCACGGCGTAGCCGTAGGAGCCCCACTGCGACAGCCCCCGGCCGTGGCCGAAGCCGTGGCCGGTGAGGGTCACGTCGCTGGCGGCCGCCTGCGCCTGCTCGCCGCCGCCCAGCTGGGCGCCACCGGCCACCGTGCCCGCGACCACGAGCAGGACGGCGGGACGGGTCCACCACCGCCGGCTGCGGTGCCGCGCACCCCCGCGGTCCTGGCGCGCGGGCCGCTCCTCGCGGCGGCGCGCGTGGCGGGCGCCGGTCGGGCCGGCGGGGCTGGACGGGGCGTGGAGCATGGAAGAGTCCTCGGCATCGGGGCTGGCCGCCTTGACCTGCAGCACGGGGTCGGGTCTTCACCCGTCCGCTCGGCGGATCCACCGGACCGGGTCGTCGTACCGACTACTGTCGCGGAACGTGAGCTCCCAGGACGTGCTTTCGCTGCGACGCGCCGAGTCGGCCGTCCTCGTGGCCCTGCAGAGCAGGACGACGGGTGCCCGGGTCATCGGGTCCGCCGCGGCCCTGGGGCGCTTCGGCGACCACGCCGCCGGGTGGGTCGCCATCGGCGCCGCCGGGTGGCTCCTCGACCGCCACCGGCGCGGGGAGTGGGCGCGGGCCCTCGTCTCGGTGCTGGGGGCGCACGCCGCGACCGTCGTCCTCAAGCGCGTGGTGCGGCGGCTGCGGCCCGACGCCCCGGAGATCGAGGTGCGCTCCACCTCCCCCAGCCGCCTGAGCTTCCCCAGCTCGCACGCCGCCTCGACCACGGCGGCGGCCCTGGCGTACGGGCGCCTCCTGCGCCTGCCGCTGGCCCCCGCGGTCCCGCCCGTGATGGGGGTCTCGCGGCTGGTGCTGGGTCTGCACTTCCCCACCGACGTGCTGGTGGGGAGCCTGACGGGGGTGCTGTCCGACAGGGTCCTGCGCCCCGGGGCCGCCCGCCCCACCACGACCGGCGAGGGGGGCGCGCGATGAGCTCCGGCGTCGACTCCCCCGTCCGCCGCAGCACCGGCTCGGCGGCCCTCGGCGTGCTGCGCACCATGCGCCCGCGCCAGTGGGTCAAGAACGTGCTGGTGGGGGCCGCGCCGCTGTCGGCGGGCCTCCTGTTCGACCTCGACGTCATCGGCACCACCGCGCTGGCGTTCGCGAGCTTCTGCCTGGCCGCCTCGGCGGTGTACCTGCTGAACGACACCCTCGACGTCGAGGCCGACCGGGCCCACCCCACCAAGCGCCACCGGCCCATCGCCGCCGGTGTGGTGCCGGTGCCGGCCGCCGCGGTGACCGCCGTGGTGCTGGCGCTGGGGTCGCTGGGCCTCGCGGCGCTGGCGTCGTGGCAGCTCGTGGTGCTCATGGCCGTCTACCTCGCCGTGCAGGTGGCCTACTGCGTGCGCCTCAAGCACGAGCCGGTGCTCGACATCGCCATCGTCGCCTCGGGGTTCCTGCTGCGGGCCATCGCCGGTGGCGTGGCCAGCGGCATCCCGCTGTCGCAGTGGTTCCTGCTGGTCACGGCGTTCGGGTCGCTGTTCATGGTGGCCGGCAAGCGCTACAGCGAGATGCGCCTGGCCGAGGCCGCCGGCGGCACCACCCGGGCCTCGCTGCTGCGCTACACCCCCACCTACCTGCGGTTCGTGTGGAGCCTCGCGGCGAGCGTCATGGTCACCGCGTACGCCCTGTGGGCGTTCGAGATCCGCGCCGACGCGGCGGTGGCCGACGGCATCGGCGCGGCCACGGCGGCGGCGGTCTCGGCAGGGGGGTCGACCTGGTCGGCCATCTCGATCGTCCCGTTCGTGCTGGCGGTGCTGCGCTACGCCGTCGACGTCGACGGCGGCCGCGCGGGCGCCCCGGAGGACATCGCGCTGAGCGACCGGGTGCTGCAGGTGGTGGCCGTGGCCTGGGTGGCGACCTTCGCCATCGGCGTCTACACCTGACCCCTCCGACCGTGATCATGGGGTTCACGCGCAGAACCCCTCGTGATCATGGACTCCACGCACGGCGCTGTGCGTGGAGTCCATGATCACGGCTGGTCGCGTTCGTGGAGTCCATGATCACGAACGGGGTGGGGTCAGCGGCGGCGGGCGGCGTCGAGGATGCGCTCGTACTCGTCGACGGAGCGCTCCACGCCGTAGTGCTCGCGGGCGCGGGCTGCCAGCGCCTCGCGGTCGACGGCGCCCGCGACGTGGGCGTCGCGCAGCTGCTCCAGCCCGCGGGTGACCGCGGCCGCGTCCTTGCGGGCCACCACGACGCCGTCGCCCGGGCCCCTTCCGACCTTCTCCACCGGCACGCGCACGCCCGGCAGGTCCGACGCCAGCGCCGGGACGCCGAGCATCATCGCCTCGACCTGCACGATCCCGAACGCCTCGAAGGCGTTCACCGACGGCAGCGCGAAGGCGTCGATCGAGGCGTAGAAGTCGTTGACGGCCTCGTCGGGGACGAAGCCGAGGACGCGGATCCGGTCGTCACCGCCGATGGCCTCGCGGACCCTCTCGATGACGCTGCCACCGGCGATCTTGGCGAAGTCTCCGGCGATGATGAGCCGCGCGTCGGGGTCGGCGAGGGCGCGGAAGCCCTCGACGAGCCACGGCACGCCCTTCTCCTCGACGATGCGGCCGAGGAACCCGACGTGGAACCCGTCGCCGTCGCGGTAGCGGGGCTGCCCGCCGGACCTGTCGTGGCACGGAGCCGGCACGCCCTCGACCTTGGTCCTCATCGAGGCGTGGAGCCGGCTGTTCTCGGCGTAGTCGAGGGAGGTGGTGACGACCGTCGTCGCCGCCCTCATGGCCACCCGGGAGGAGGCGTCGACGACGACCCTCTGCACGCTGCCCGCGGCCCCCGGCGGCAGGTCGACGTCGCACTGGTAGGTCAGGACGACGGGGGTGCCCACGCCGCGGGCCGCGGTGGCGAGCACCCCGGCCTCCAGCAGCGGCAGGTGCAGGTTGACCACGCCGGCGCCCTTGGCGACGGCGGCGAGCCACACCGGCAGCAGCGGCGCGATGGTGCCCTTGCCCAGGCGCGCGACCACGGGGGCGCGCAGCACGCGGACGCCGTTGACGATCTCCTCGACGGGGAGGTCGTCGTCGTGGCGGGTGGCGACCACGGTGACCGAGCGGCCCCGGCGCACCAGGCCCTCGGCGACGTCGCGCGCGGCGTTGGTCAGCCCGGAGACGTAGGGCGCGTAGTAGGTGAGGCCCATGACGACGTCCGGCGGGGCGCTCCCGGCGGGAGCGGACGGCGGGAGCAGCGAGGAGCGGACCACCCGAGAACGCTAGCGGCTGCCGCTCGCGGCCCGTCGTGATCATGGGCCTCCCGTGCACCCCTGACCGACCGGCGTGGCCCCGACGCCCTCCAGCCCTCAGGCCGCCGACGGAGCGGTGCGCGGGCGCTGCACGAGGACCAGCACCGACAGCAGCCAGGCGGCGGCCGACCCGGCGGTGAAGCTCCACGCGAGCGTCCAGGAGAGGTCGAGCCCCGTACCGACCTGGAGCGCCAGGGCGCACACCACGGCCACGGCGAGCCCGGTGAGCCAGCAGACGAGGACCCGCCGCTCGCGCCCGGTCGCCACCAGCGCCTGGGTGCCGATGACGAGACCGGCGTGGACGAGGCAGCCGGCCACGAGCAGGGCCATCAGCGCCCGGGGCACCTCGAGCTCGCCCGAGGTGAACAGGTCCATGGCGGTGCCCGACAGCAGCCAGCCGAAGCCCGCCCCCAGCACCGCGAGCACGGCGACGGCCGCAGCGAGCTGCGCCATGCGGACGCGCAGCTCGTGGTGGCGGCCCTCGGCGACCATCCGGGTCAGGGGCGGCACCAGCACCGACTGCGCCGGGACGACGGCGAACAGCGGGATCCGCGCCAGCGTGAAGGCCGCTCCGTAGGCGGCGACCGCACCGGTCTCCAGGCCCTCGTGGGCCACGACGATCGGGGCGGCGTTGAGGAGCACCTGCGCCGCCAGGCTCGCCCCCAGCAGAGCCAGCACGGCGCGGGTGGTGTCCTGCGGCGTGACCGGGGCTCCGGTCCGGACGGGGGCGCGGTCGGGCCCGGGTCGCTGCAGCACCAGGAGGAGCCCCGCGTGCGCGACGAGGGCACTTCCGACGACGCAGGCGACGAAGACGGCCCCGGGCGGGTGCACCACGAGCAGGCCCACGACGAACGCCACCCCGGCGCGGACACCGGCATCAGCGACGAGCGCCCCCGCGTAGGCGTCCATGCGCCCACTGCCCAGGGCGAGCCCCCGGGCCGCGTACTGCAGCGCGCTGACCAGGGCCAGCACCACGAGCGCCGTCACCACCCACAGGCGCACCGAGCCGTGCAGGCCCAGCAGCGGGGAGACCGCCACGACACCGACGACGGCGATCGCCGCCAGCACCAGTGCGGGCCGCAGGACGGCGGCGCGCGGCACCGGCCCGTGCGTCCTCACCCGCGAGACCACCTGCTCGAGCGGCAGGAAGACGCCGAAGCTCATGATCAGGGCGGCGAACCAGAAGACGGTGAAGGCGCCGCGCTCGGTGGCGGTGGTGGCCGAGACGGCCGTCCGGTAGAGCAGGAGGGTCAGCAGCGCCGCGACTCCGGTGGCTCCCGCCACCCTGACGAAGCCGTTGCGCACGACCGGCCACACTACGGGGCGGGAGCAGCACCCGGCCGCTGCTCGTCGGCTGCGCCTGGACCGCCCGCACGGGAAGTCCCGTTACGGTGACGTGCTGGAGCGGTGAGCGACATCGACAGCACCCGGCGCGCAGCGCCGGAGACCGGCAGGAGCGTGGCACAGGCAGTGGGGGGTCCGAAGCGTCCGGAGGCACCGGCGACCCCGGAGCGGCCCGGTGACCGGCCCGGCGCGACCGCCGCGGCGCCGGCGGCCAGGGGCCGGGGGCTGCTGCTCCCCCTCCTGGGCCTGATCGGCCTGCTGGCGCTCGTGTGCGCCGCGGCCCTGCCGTTCGCGCCCGTGCGCCACGAGCGCCCCGTCGTCTCCTGGCCGCAGGACTCCTCCGCTCCCGTGAGCACCTCGCTGGTGCTGTCGGCGCAGACGCCTGACGCGCTGCGCGTGGCCGCGAACTGCGCGGCGGTGCGCGCCGCCGGGAGCAGCGACGACGGCGTGCTGTTCTCCACGCAGCGGCCCCCGGTGGCGCAGGCGCAGCAGCAGGCCCTGTTCTGGCAGGTCCTCGACGGCCGCGCGGTGCTGTCCGTGGCCGGTGAGGTCGTCGCCGACGTCGCCGTCCCCGCCACCGGCGACTGCGAGATGGTCGCCGAGCTGCGCGACGGCTCCACCACCCTGAGCGTCGACGGCGCCCCCCAGGGGCAGGCGGTGGCCGGGGCCCCCCGGCTCGACTCGCTGGTGACCTCGGTCTCTGCCGCCACCGCGGACACCGGCCAGCAGCTGCAGGCGCAGGTGGCCGTCGACGACAGGTTCGCCAGCTCCCCGACGCCCTTCAAGCTCGTGCTGGTGGGGCTCCTGGTGGCCAGCGGCCTGCTGCTGCTCGGCGGGGTGTGGCTGCTCGACCGCCGCGCCCACCCCGTGCGCGCGGGTCCCGCCGGGGGCGCTGCCGCCGGCACGAGCCCGCTCCCCCGTTGGCGGCACGCGTTCCGACCGGTCTCGGCGCACGTCGTCGTCGTCGCCGGGCTGGCGCTGTGGACGGCGCTGGCGCCGATGACCGACGACGACGGCTACTACGCCGCGATGGCCCGCAACGTGCCGAACAGCGGCTACATCGGGCAGTACTACCAGCTGTACGACCAGTCCTTCGTGCCGCTGACCTGGCCCTGGTACGCGCTGTCGTGGTGGGAGCAGCTGGGCAGCGGGCCGGTGTTCCTGCGCATCCCGGCGTTCCTGCTGTGCGTGGCCACGTGGTTCGCCCTGCGGCGCGCCCTCGACCTGGTGCTGGCCCTCGTGCCGGCCTGGCGCCGCGGCACCGACGAGCGCTCCGGCGCGAAGGGCCGCGCGGTGTGGCTGCTGGCCCTGGTCTACGCGGCGGCGTCGGCCCCGTTCGTCATGGGCGTCCGACCCGAGGGCGTGGTGGCGGCCCTGTCCGCGTGGACGCTGGTCGGGGTCCTCACCGCGCTGCGGTCCCGGCGGCTGCTGCCCCTGGCGCTCGCCGTCGTGCTGGCGGCCTTCTCGTGCGCCTCCCACCCCACGGGCCTGGTGGCCGTCGCGCCGCTCGTGGCGTTCCTGCCGCGGACCTGGGCGCTGGTGGCCCCCGGCACCGCCGCCGGGGTCAGCCGGTTCACGGGGTGGCTGCGTGCGCTCGTCGTCATCGCCCCCGGGGCCATGGCCAGCGCGGGCGGCTTCGCCGACGGCACGCTCTTCGACTACCAGGAGGGCCGGCGGGTCTTCACGGCCATCGAGGAGCCGCTGCGCTGGACCGACGAGTACGTCCGGTACAGCTTCCTGCTCAACCCGAACATCCCCATGGGCGCGTACGCGAAGCGGACGACGGTGCTCGTCGGGCTGCTCGCGGTGCTGGTCACCCTGCTGCTGACGGCCGCCGCCAGGCGCAGGGGCCCCGGCGGCACCGGCGC
>JAKONK010000024.1 GCA_022701985.1 Actinomycetales bacterium | reverse complement strand
CCGCGGCGTCGCGGGGTGCGTCAGCCGGCGTAGGCCTCGACGGCGTCGACGACGACGGAGAGCTCCTTGCCGCTGGGCGCGGTGTAGCTGGCGGAGTCGCCCTTCTTCTTGCCCAGGAGGGCAGCGCCGATGGGCGACCTCTCGCTGTAGACGTCGATGTCCGTGGTGCCGGCGGCCTCGCGGCTGCCCACCAGGAAGCGCATCTTCATGCTGCCGTTGACGGTCGCGGAGACCACGGTGCCCGGGGCGACGACGTCGGAGGCCGGGGCGGAGCCGACCTGGGCGGTGCGCAGCAGGTGCTCGAGCTGGCGGATCCGCGCCTCCTGCTTGCCCTGCTCGTCCTTGGCGGCGTGGTAGCCGCCGTTCTCCTTGAGGTCGCCCTCCTGGCGGGCGGCGTCGATCCGCTGCGTGATCTCCTGCCGGCCGGGACCGGTCAGGTGGGCGAGCTCGGCCTGGAGGCGGTCGTGCGCCTCCTGCGTCAGCCAGGTGGTGGGCGTGCTGGTCTCGGACACGGTGCCTCCTCGGGGGTGCGGCGCGGCTCTGGGACGACTGCGCGGTCGAGCACGCGTCAGCTCTGACCGGGTCGAGCGCGGGGAAACCTCGAGGCTATCAGCGAACGGTCGCCCGTCCGTCGTCCGCGAGGCCGGGCCCGAGCCCTCAGGATGCGGGTGCGCAGCCCTTGACGACGCCGGTGGTGGCCCGCTGCTGCGTGAGGACGGTGACGGTCTGCACGCTGGTGGCGCCGTCGTCGGCGCCGACGGGCACCTGCTGCACCCCGACCCGCGCCGACGTCGAGCTGAGCGCCTCGACGGTGCAGACGACCTCCTGGTCGGCCCGCTTGGCGACGCTGAAGACGACGACGACCTTCGAGTCGTCGACGACGTCGAAGCCCTGCTCCTGGGCGTCGATGCGGTCGGTGGCCAGGCCGATGCCCGCCCAGACCGCCCACGCCGACAGCGCCACCGCGAGCGCGACGACCACCGCGAGCCGCAGGCGCCGCCGCAGCGGGCCGGGGTCGCCGTAGCGGTCGGCCGGGCGGACGGGGGCGCTGGCCACGGTGCAGGTGCTCCAGACGGTCGGTGCTCTGCTGGCGGCCGGTCGGCCGGTCGCAGGGGTGCGCGATGATTGTCCCTCACCCCGCACCTCCGGAGGGCACCCCTGTGAGCAACAGCATCCAGCGCAGCGACTCCCCGGGCGCCGCGAGCGCGCCCGGCGGCGAGCCGCTGCGCCTGATGGCCGTGCACGCCCACCCCGACGACGAGTCGAGCAAGGGCGCGGCGACCTGCGCGCGGTACGTCAGCGAGGGCGTCGAGGTCCTGGTCGTCAGCTGCACCGGGGGCGAGCGCGGCTCGATCCTCAACCCCAAGCTGGCCGACGACCCGCGCGTGCTGCGCGACATCACCCAGGTCCGCCGCGACGAGATGGCGGCTGCGGCCGCGGCCCTGGGTGTGCAGCACCAGTGGCTGGGCTTCGTCGACTCCGGCCTGCCCGAGGGCGACCCGCTGCCGCCGCTTCCCGAGGGCTGCTTCGCCCTGGAGCCCCTGCACGTGCCGGTCGAGGCGCTGGTGCGCGTCGTCCGCAGCTTCCGCCCGCACGTCATGACGACGTACGACGAGAACGGGGGCTACCCGCACCCCGACCACATCATGTGCCACCGGGTGTCGGTCGGGGCCTTCGAGGCCGCGGGAGACCCGGACGCCTACCCCGCCGAGGGCGAGCCCTGGCAGCCGCTGAAGCTGTACTACAACACGATGTCGCGGGGCCGGATCTCCGCACTCCACGAGCACCTCCTGCGCGAGCGCGGGGAGTCTCCGTACACGGAGTGGATGAAGCGGTGGGAGGAGCGCGAGGAGCGCCCCGTCACCACGCGGGTGCCCGCCGCCGAGTTCTTCGAGCAGCGCGACGCCGCCCTCCTGGCCCACGCCACCCAGATCGACCCCGACGGCTTCTGGTTCGCCGCGGGGCGCGAGCTGGAGTCGCAGCTGTGGCCCACGGAGGACTTCGAGCTGGCCCGCAACCTGGTCGGCCCGGTGCGGCCCGGCGCGGTGGAGGACGACCTGTTCGCCGGGGTGCGCGAGCACCTCGCCGGGGGCAGCTCGACCGCCAGCCCCACCGCCAGCCCCACCGCCGGCTCCGCCGGGCGCGTCGCATGAGCGCCCGGTGAGCGTCCTCGCCGCCGCGCTCCTGGCGGCCACCCCGTCCGCGACGCCCGGCTCCTCGCCGAGCCCGGGTGAGCTGCCGCGCGGTCTCGACCCCACCGACGTCACCCCGGGCGTGGCGGGGTTCCTGGCCACGGCCTTCGTGGTCGTCGTCTCGATCTTCCTGATCGTCAACCTCGTGAGCCGCATGCGGCGCATGCGGCACCGGGCGATGCTCCTGGAAGTCCGCGAGGCCGCGGAGCACGGCGGTTCCGGCGGGCCCGAGCTCGACGGGGACGAGCGGCGCGGCGGCGCCCTGCCGGAGGGGCACGAGGTGGTCCCGGGCGAGGCGCGCGAGGTGCCAGAGCGGGACGATCCGGGCACGCGCGGACCCCGCGCCACCTAGAGTGACGGCCGTCGGCGCTGAGCCGGCGGCCGTCAGCGCAGTCCCCGGAGGTGACGTGGAAGCACGGGCGTGGCGCCTGGCCGGAGGTTCAGCGGTCGCGCTGCTCGTGCTGGTGGCCCTGGTCTCCTGGCGCGCCGACTCCCTGGACGGGGGGTGGCTGCTCGCGCTGCGGCTGACCGGGCTGCTCGCCGTGGCCGGTCTGCTCGGCGCCGTGGTGCTCGGGTCCCTCGCGGCGATGCGCCCGCCCACCGCCCCGTCGGTGGTGGTCAGCGTCCCCACCGCGGGAGCACCCCGCGCGACGCCCCAGCCCGGTCGTCGAGCCCTCGTGCCGCTCACGGCGGTGCTGCTGCTGGCCGTGCTCTCCGCGGCCCCGGTGCTCGCGGTGCTCGTGCTGGCCACCGCGCCCGACGACGACGCCGCCCTCGCCACCGGCGACCCGGCCTCGCAGGGCGGGGAGGCCGCGGTGACGCCGTCGACGGCTCCGGCGACCCAGCAGCCGAGCGGGGCGCCGCCGTCCGCGCCCTCGACCCAGCAGTCGAGCGAGCAGTCGAGCGAGCAGTCGAGCGAGCCGCCGGACGAGCAGCCCGGGACCGCCGCCACCCCGCCGCCGTCGCCCGCGCAGCTGCCCAGCGACGCCGCGGCCCAGGCCGTCTGCGAGCAGGTGGTCGTCAGCGGTGACAGCCTCTGGTCGGTCGCCGCCGACCAGCTCGGCGAGGGGGCCACCGACGCCGACGTCGACGCCCGCTGGCGGGCCCTGTACGAGCGCAACGCCGACGCCGTCGGCCCCGACCCCGACCTGGTGCGCCCCGGTCTGGTGCTGCGCACCTGCTCCTGACGCCACCCGGCGACGTCGCGGCTGGAAGGGCGGTCGCGGCGGGGAGGCCCGGAGGGGCGGGCCGGGCGAACCGCCCACGGCCGCGGGCCCCAGCGCCCACGATGGAGGGGTGCGCACGCGTCCCCCGCTCCCGCTCCGCCCCGGCCGACGGCGGCTGAGGGCCGCTCCGGCGCTGACGACCGCCGCGCTGCTGGCGGCGCTGGCGCTGTCGGGCTGCAGCGGTGGTACGGCGGAGGAGGCCGAGCCGGCCCCCCTGTCGACCGCGGTGGACGCCGGCGCCTCCGCGTCCGCCGACCCGAGCGCCGACCCGAGCGCCGGCCCGACGGAGCAGGTGGTCACGACGATGACGACCTTCAGCTCACCGACCGGGAACATCTCCTGCTACCTGGCTCCGGTCGAGGGCAGCGGTCCGTACGCGCGGTGCGACATCGCGGAGAAGACCTGGGAGGCCGACCCCCCGGAAGCCGGCTGCGCCGGTGACTGGGGAGGGACCGCCGGCGCGCGTGGGAGCGTCGGGGTGGGTGACGACGAGGCCGCCGTCCTGTGCGCGACCGACACCGTCGCCTCCGAGGGCGCACAGGTGCTGCAGTACGGCAGCTCGATCCGCATGGACGACCTCACCTGCGTCTCGGCGGACACCGGCATGGCGTGCGACAACAGCAGGACGGGCAGGGGCTTCACCGTCTCGAAGGCCAGGCACGTCCTCCGCTGAGCCACCGGTCGCCGGCCCGCGCCGCGCCTGGCAGCCTGGTCGCGCGTGGCCGACCGCCTGGCGGGCTCGCTGAGCCCCCACCTCCTCCAGCACGCCGCCGACCCCGTCGACTGGCACCCCTGGGGCGAGGAGGCCTTCGAGCTCGCGAGGCACCGCGACGTCCCGGTGCTGCTGTCGGTCGGGTACGCCGCTTCGCACTGGTGCCGCGCCATGGGGCGGGAGTCGTTCTCCGACCCGCGGGTCGGGGCCGCGGTCGACGCCGGCTTCGTGGCGGTGCTGGTCGACCGGGAGGAGCGCCCCGACGTCGCCGCGGCGCACCTGGCGGCTGCCGCCGCCCTCACCGGGCAGGCGGGCTGGCCGCTCACGGTGTTCCTCACCCCCGACGGCGACCCGTTCCACGCCGGCACCTACTACCCCGCCGAGCCCGCGCCCGGTGCGCCCTCCTTCCTGCAGGTGCTCCGGGCGGTGAGCACCGCCTGGAGCTCGCGGCGCGCCGAGGTGGCGGCCGCGGCCGAGCACGTCGCGAGGGCGCTGGCCGCCCGCCGCCCCCCGGTGGCGGGGATGGCCGGTCCGCGCGACCTCGAGTCGGCGGTCGCGCAGCTCGCTGAGCTGGAGGACGTCGAGCACGGCGGGTTCCGGGCGCCCGGGGGTGCGCTGCGGCCGCCGCACGCGCTGGTGTGCGAGTTCCTGCTGCGCCACGCCGTCGCTCCCGGGACCAGCGCCTCGGCCCGCAGCAGCTCCCAGACCGCCCTCGGCCTGGCCGAGCGGACCCTGGCGGCGCTGGGTGCCTCCGCCGTCGTCGACCCGGTGGGCGGGGGCACGGCCCGAGGGGCCCTGGACGCCGCCGGGACCGTCCCGCACCCCGAGGAGGTCCTGGTCGACGCCGCCGTCGTCGCCCGGGCGCAGCTCCACCGGTGGCAGCTGACGGGAGCGCCGGCCGCGCGCCGGGCCGCCGTCGACGGCTGCGACTGGCTCCTGCGCGCCCTGCGCACCCCCGAGGGGGGCTTCGGCGCCGGTCTCGACGGGGAGGAGGCCGAGCGCCGCTGGAGCGCCCCGCAGCTGGCCGCCGTCCTGGGCGACGACGACGGCGCGTGGGCCGCGGAGCTGCTGGGCGCCACCGGCGAGGAGCCCCGTGCCCCGCGCCTGGTGCGCGACCCCTGGTCCGACCCGCGCGACGCCGAGCGCTGGAGCTCCCTGCGCGCGCGTCTGCGGGCAGCGGCGGCCCTGCGCCCGCAGCCGGTCCGCGACGACGCCGTGGTCACCGCGGCCAACGGCCTGGCGGTGGCGGCGCTCGCGGAGGTGGGGGCCGCCTGCGGCCGGCCCGACCTCGTCGAGGCGGCGGAGCGGTGCGCCGAGCTGCTCCTGCGGCTGCACCGCGACGGCTCCGGCCACCTGCTGCGGGTGAGCCGGGACGGTGTCGCGGGCCTCGCCCCCGCTGCCCTCGACGACCACGGCTGCCTGGCCGACGGTCTGCTGGCGCTGCACGGGGCCACGGGGGAGGGGCGCTGGCTCGACGCCGCGCGGGACGTGCTCGACGCCGCGCTCGACAGGTTCACCGCCGGACCGCCGGGGCGGCTCGGGCGCCAGGGGCACGGACCCGCGCTGCACGACACCCCCCACGACGCGCTCGACCCCCACCTGTCGCGCCTGGGGCGCCCCGCCGACCCGGTCGACGGCGCGGGGCCGTCCGGGGCCAGCGCCACCGCGGGTGCGCTGCTGACCCTCGCGGCGCTCACCGGGTCGGGGCGCCACCGGGCGGCCGCGGAGGCCGTGCTGGCGGCCACCGGGGCACTGGCGCTGTCGGCGCCGGTGTCCGCCGGCTGGGGGCTGGCCGTCGCACAGGCCGCCCTGTCCGCGCCGCTGGGTCGTCCGGTGGTGGCGCACGGTGAGCCCGGTCGTGGGGAGCGGCCCCCGGCGTCCTAGGCTCGCGTCGGTCGCGACGGAAGGCGGACGGTGGTGACTGCTGTCGAGGTGGCCCGGCGCGCAGGGGCGCGGGTCCGCTCCGCGGCGCGCCACGTGCTGCGCTCGGGCCTGGAGGGGATCTACCAGCGCCGGCTCGTCACCGCCGTCGACACCGCCCGCACGCCGCGGCACGTCGCCGTCATCCTCGACGGCAACCGCCGCTGGGCCCGCGCGTCAGGGTTCGAGTCGCGCTCGGGCCACCAGGCCGGTGCCGACAAGGTGCTCGAGCTCATGGAGTGGTGCGAGCAGGCCGAGGTCGAGCGCGTCACGCTGTGGATGCTGTCGACCGACAACCTGGCCCGCCCGGCGCACGAGCTGGAGCCGCTGCTGGCGATCATCGAGGACACCGTCGACCGCCTCGCCCGCGACGGACGGTGGCGGGTGCACCCGGTGGGCGCCCTCGACCTGCTGCCCGAGAGCACGCGCCGGGCGCTCGAGGCGGCCGCGAGCGGCACGTCCGGGTGCGGCGGCCTGCACGTCAACGTGGCCGTCGGGTACGGCGGCCGCCGGGAGATCGCCGACGCCGTCCGGTCGCTGCTCGCCGAGCACGCAGCGCGCGGCACCACCCTCGACGAGCTGGTGGAGGTGCTCGACGTCGAGCACATCGCCGAGCACCTCTACACCGCCGGGCAGCCCGACCCCGACCTGGTGATCCGCACCTCGGGCGAGCAGCGGCTGTCGGGCTTCCTGATGTGGCAGAGCGTCCACAGCGAGTTCTACTTCTGCGAGGCCTACTGGCCCGACTTCCGCCGCGTCGACTTCCTGCGCGCGCTGCGGGCCTACGCCGAGCGGGAGCGCCGCTTCGGCAGCTGAGGCCGGACGGGTGTCGTCACCGGTACCGCCGCGCACCGTCACAGCCAGGGGTTAGCGTCACCCGTGTGAGCGAGGAGCCCGCAGGCCGACCGACCACCGCCCCCGCCGGTCCGCCGGTGCGGACCTTCGTGCTGGACACCTCGGTGCTCCTGGCGGACCCGCGAGCGCCCCTGCGCTTCGCCGAGCACCAGGTCGTGCTCCCGGTGGTCGTGGTCACCGAGCTCGAGGCCAAGCGCCACCACGCCGAGCTGGGCTACTTCGCCCGCGCCGCGCTGCGCCTCCTGGACGACCTGCGCGTGCAGAACGGGCGCCTCGACGCTCCCGTGCCCGTGGGCGACGCCGGCGGCACCCTCTTCGTCGAGCTGAACCACAGCGACCCCTCGTCGCTGCCCGACGGGTTCCGCCTGGGTGACGCGGACAGCCGCATCCTCGCCGTCGCCGCCAACCTGGCGGCCGAGGGGCGCTCGGTCACCGTGGTCTCCAAGGACCTCCCGATGCGCGTCAAGGCCTCCGCCGTGGGGCTGGCCGCCGAGGAGTACGTGGCCTCCGGCCCCGTCGACACCGGCTGGACGGGCCTGGTGGAGGTGGAGGCCACCACCGAGCAGGTGCAGGACCTCTACGACGCCGGCCACCTCGACCTCGACGCCGCCCGCGACCTGCCCTGCCACACCGGCCTGGTGCTCCTGTCGAACCGCGGCTCCGTGCTCGGCCGGGTGGCGCCCGACAAGCGGGTGCGGCTGGTCAAGGGAGACCGCGAGGCGTTCGGCGTGCGCGGCCGCAGCGCCGAGCAGCGCGTCGCCCTCGACCTGCTGCTCGACCCCGAGGTCGGCATCGTCTCCCTGGGCGGGCGCGCCGGCACCGGCAAGTCCGCCCTCGCCCTGTGCGCCGGTCTCGAGGCCGTGATGGAGCGCCGCCAGCACCGCAAGGTCATGGTGTTCCGCCCGCTGTACGCCGTCGGCGGGCAGGAGCTCGGGTACCTGCCCGGCTCCGAGGCCGAGAAGATGAACCCCTGGGCGCAGGCGGTGTTCGACACCCTCGGCGCGCTGGTCGCCCCCGCGGTGGTCGAGGAGGTCATGGCGCGGGGCCTGCTGGAGGTGCTGCCCCTGACGCACATCCGCGGCCGCAGCCTCCACGACGCCTTCGTCATCGTCGACGAGGCCCAGTCGCTGGAGCGCAACGTGCTGCTCACCGTGCTCTCCCGGATCGGGCAGAACTCGCGGGTGGTGCTCACGCACGACGTCGCCCAGCGCGACAACCTCCGCGTCGGGCGCCACGACGGGGTCGCCGCGGTGATCGAGGCGCTGAAGGGACACCCCCTGTTCGCGCACGTGACCCTGACCCGGTCGGAGCGCTCGCCGGTGGCGGCGCTGGTCACGGAGATGATGGACGTCCTCGACGTGTGAGCGCCCCCACGGGCGCGCGGTGCGCCCGGTCGGTGGGCAGCCGCCACGCTGCGTCCGGACGGGTGGGCTCAGCGTGCGCGAACCGGGGCGTTCTGGACAGGGCCCCGTGCGGGATGGCACTGTCTGCCGCGTCAGCACTCCGGGTCCGGGGCCTGCGCGCGCCACGGCGCCGCTGCTCCCGACCCGTCCTCGCACCAGACCCGCCTTCCCCCGGGTCCCCAGCGGACCGCCCGGGGTGATCACGCGCGCCGAGTGCGAGGTGCGCTGCCCGGAAGGTCCTGCGTGCTCCGTCCCCGCCCCGTCCGTCGACCCGGTCGCCACCTCGCTGGCGCCGACCTGAACGGGCCCCGGGGGGTGGGGACGGCCCTGCGCTCCGCGGCCGGGGTCGCCGCCGTGGCAGCCGTGGCCCTGTCGGTGTCGGGGGCGTCGGCTCTCGGCCAGGCCGCGGACTCGCGCGACCGGGTCGCGGCCGAGCGCGCCGAGGCCACGGCGCAGGCCGTCGCCGAGGTCTGGCGCTCCGCGGACTCCTCGGTGCTCGCCGCCGGCCAGGCTCCGGTGGCCGCCCCCGCCGACGTCGACGCGCTGGCCGCGGAGGTCCTCGACGAGCGCGACGGCGGCGGGGCGAGCCGCAGCCAGGACCGCACGGCCGGCTGGGCCGCTGGTGGGACCGACCCCGCCGCCCAGGAGCTGTCGGGCACCCCCGCGGCCGGCTCCTCCGACGTGCCGGCGGACGACCCCGTCGTGCAGGCGCAGGCGCAGGTGCGCGAGCTCGTCGGCCAGGAGAGCGCCGACCGCGCCGACGCCGAGGTCGCGGCGCGCGCCGCCACCACCTCCGCGGCGCAGGCCCGCGCCGACGTGGAGGCCGCCCGGGCGCAGCGAGCGGCCGAGGAGGTCGCACGCGCACTGGCCGCGGCGCAGTCCGACCCGCGCGGCACCGGCGCCGCGATGGCCGCGGACCGCGGCTGGGGCGGCTCGCAGTTCCAGTGCCTCGACCGGCTGTGGACCAAGGAGTCCGGCTGGAAGTGGCACGCCGACAACCCGACGTCGAGCGCGTACGGCATCCCGCAGTCGCTGCCCGGCGAGAAGATGGCCTCCCACGGCGCCGACTGGGCGACCAACCCCGCGACGCAGATCGCCTGGGGCCTGGACTACATCGCCGACGTCTACGGCACCCCGTGCAGCGCCTGGGCCCACAGCCAGGCCGTCAACTGGTACTGAGCCGCTCCGGAGCCCGCGCGACGGGCTGCGCACGACCGGCTGCACGACGAGGGCCGCCGACCCGGCTGGGTCGGCGGCCCTCGTCGCGTGCGGTCTGCGGGCTCAGGCCTGCGGCGGGCGCGTCATCTTCATGACGTCGAGGGCCGAGTCGAGCTGGGCCTCGGTGACCTCGCCGCGCTCCACGAAGCCCAGGTCGATGACGGCCTGGCGCACCGTGACGCCCTTCGCCACGGCGTGCTTGGCGACCTTGGCGGCCGCCTCGTAGCCGATGACGCGGTTGAGCGGGGTGACGATCGACGGCGACGCCTCGGCGTAGTGGCGCGCCTGCTCGACGTCGGCCTCCAGGCCGTCGACCACCTTGGTGGCCAGCACCCGGGAGCCGTTGGCGAGCAGGCGGGTGCTCTCGAGCACCCCGAGCGCCATGACGGGGATCTGCACGTTGAGCTCGAACGCGCCGGAGGCCCCGGCCCACGCGACGGTGGCGTCGTTGCCGATGACCCGGGCGCACACCATCAGCACGGCCTCGTTGATGACGGGGTTCACCTTGCCCGGCATGATCGACGAGCCCGGCTGCAGGTCGGGGATCCGCAGCTCGCCCAGGCCGGTGTTCGGGCCCGAGCCCATCCAGCGGATGTCGTTGTTGACCTTCGTCAGCGACACCGCGACGGTCTTCAGCTGGCCGGAGAGCTCGACGAGGCCGTCGCGCGCCGACTGCGCCTCGAAGTGGTCGCGCGCCTCGGTCAGCGGCAGCCCCGTGTCGGCGGCGAGCAGCTCGATGACGCGCTGCGGGAAGCCCGCGGGGGTGTTGATGCCGGTGCCCACCGCCGTGCCGCCCAGCGGCACCTCGGCCACGCGGGGGAGCACCGCCTGCAGGCGCTCGACGCCGTAGCGGACGGCCGCGGCGTAGCCGCCGAACTCCTGGCCGAGGGTGACCGGCGTGGCGTCCATGAGGTGGGTGCGCCCCGACTTCACGACCTCGGCGAACTCGGCGGCCTTGGCCTCCAGCGACGCGGCCAGCTGCTCCAGTGCCGGCACGAGGTCGTTGACGACGGCGCTGGTGGCTGCGACGTGCACCGACGTCGGGAAGACGTCGTTGCTGCTCTGGGAGGCGTTGACGTGGTCGTTCGGGTGCACCGCCTCGCCGAGCGAGCGCGAGGCGAGGGTGGCGATGACCTCGTTGGCGTTCATGTTGGACGAGGTGCCCGAGCCGGTCTGGAAGACGTCGACGGGGAACTGGTCGTCGTGGGCGCCGGTGGCCACCTCCTCGGCGGCGGCGGCGATCGCGTCGGCCACGGGCTGGGGCAGCACGCCCAGCTCGGCGTTGGCCAGCGCGGCGGCCTTCTTGACCCGGGCGAGCGCCTCGATGTGGCTGCGCTCCAGCGGGGTGCCGCTGATGGGGAAGTTCTCGACGGCGCGCTGCGTCTGCGCGCGCCAGAGGGCGGCCGCGGGCACGCGGACCTCACCCATCGTGTCGTGCTCGATGCGGAAGCCCGAGCCGTCGTCGGTGACCTGCGTCTGCGCCATGACCCGATCGTCCCAGAACCGCCGGGGCGTCCGACGGCCTGCCCCCGGTGAGGTGCCCGACCGCTCAGGCGGTGGGGGAGGCCCCCACCGCTGCGGCGCCCTCGAGCAGCTCGACACGGCCCGTGGCCAGCGCGTAGGCGGTGCCGACGACCGCCGCGCGCCCCTCGCGGACCGCGCGGTCGAGCACCGTCGAGCGCTCGCGCAGCAGGGCCGCCGTGGCCTTGACGTGGGCCGCCCCGACGACGGTGGCCTCGACCGCCGGGTCGGCGTCGCGGGCGCGGCCCTGGCGCGCCACGAGGATGCTCGGGGCCACCCGCTCGACGATGTCGCGCACGTACCCGCCGGGCACCGACCCGCCGTCGAGCGCGTCGAGGGCGGCGGCCACGGCGCCGCAGCGCTCGTGCCCGAGCACCACGACCAGCGGCACCCCGAGCACCTCGACGCCGTACTCCACCGAGCCCAGCACCGCCGCGTCGACCACGTGGCCGGCGGTCCGGACGACGAACAGGTCGCCCAGGTCGGCGTCGAAGACGAACTCCGCGGGCACGCGGGAGTCCGAGCAGCCCACGACGAGCGCGAAGGGGCGCTGCTCGGTCACCAGCTCGGCGCGCCGCGAGGCGCTGCCGGCGGGGGTGCCGCGCTCCACCACGAAGCGCTCGTTGCCCTCGGCCAGCGCGGCCCAGGCCTGGGCCGGGGTCGACGGGCGGGAGGGCGAGGGCGGGGGGCTGTCCGGGCGGACCGAGGGCGGCAGGGCGGGCACGCCCCGATCCTGCCGCAGACGGCGGCGCCGTGGTCGACCGGTGGTCGACCTGCCGTCGACCTGCCGTCGACCTGTGACCGACAGGTGGTCGACAGGTGGTCGGCACGGCGCCGCTGCGCGTCTGCGGGGAGCGTCGCCCCGTCAGGAGCCGGAGAGCTCCCGGCGCCACGGCGGGTCGGCCCCGGGCCGCGACACGGTGATGGCCGCGACCCGAGCGGCGTGCGCGAGCAGCGTCTGCACGTCGTCGGTGGAGATGTCGCGCAGCGCCTGGCGGCGGTCGGCGCCCAGCAGGTCGTGCTCGGCGAGCCCGTCGACGAGCGCACCCATCACCGAGTCACCGGCGCCGACCGTGTCCGCCACCTGCACCGCCGGCGCCTTGAACTCGGCGCGGCCGCTGCGCGCCAGCGCCACGAGGCCCTTCGAGCCGCGCGTGAGCACGGCCAGCGAGGCGCCGCGGTCGAGCCAGGCCGCCAGCAGGGCCTCGTGGTCGCCGTCGGGCTGCAGCCAGTCGGCGTCCTCGTCGGAGAGCTTCACCACGTCGCAGTGCTCGACGAGCGCGTCGATGCGCTCGCGCACCAGGGACGGGTCGCCCATGAGCGCGGGGCGCAGGTTCGGGTCGAAGGTCGTGGTGGCCGTCTCGCGGAAGCGCGCCACCAGGCGGCCCACCGCAGCGGCCCCGGGCTCGTACCAGGAGCCGATCGAGCCGGTGTGCACCGCGACGACGTCGTCGGGCAGCGCCGCCTCGAGCTCGGGGCCCTCGGGCAGCTCCCACTCGAGGTCGAAGACGTAGGTGGCGGAGCCGTCCTCGGCGAGCGTGGCCTGCGCCGTCGACGTGGGACCGGGCTGCACCGTGCCCTCGACCACGCGCACGCCGGAGGCCCTGGCGTGCGCGAGCACGGACCCCCCGCGCTCGTCGTCGCCGACGCGGGCCAGGAGGTGGGTCTCGCGGCCCAGCCGCGCCAGCCCGATGGCGACGTTGAGGGGGCTGCCGCCGGGGTACTCACGCACCTCGGCATCGGCGCGGTGGACGACGTCGACCAGCGCCTCACCGACCACGAGCACTGAGCTCATCGGGTGTCTCCTCCTCGGGGCACCGCCGGCGACGTCCGCCGCCGGCGCTGGGAGCGGACTGTAGCGACGCGCGGCGGTGCGAGCATGGACGGGTGAGCCAGGCGCCCTCCGCACCCGCCGACCGACCCCCCGCCCGCAAGCGGCCCCGCGGGTTCGAGACCGCCGGTGACATGGTCCGGTCCGTCGTGGTGGTGATGGGCCTGGTGCTCGTCATCTACTTCCTCGGCGTGCGCCCCCAGGTCGAGGAGCGGCCGCCGGTGGACGTCGCCGGCGTCACCGAGCAGGCCCGCCAGGGCGGCGTGGCGGTCGCCGAGCCGGTGCTGCCCGAGGGGTGGGCCCCCTCGAACGCCAGGTTCGGCCCCGATGCCGAGGAGGGGCTGCCCACGCTGCACCTGGGCTACCTCGACCCGCAGGGCCAGTACGGCGGCATCAGCGCCACGCCCGCCACCACCCCGACGTGGGTGCAGGGCGTCGCCGGTGAGCCGGCGGTCGAGGACGGCACCCGGGACCTCGCGGGCCGCACCTGGCAGGTGTGGACCAACAGCGAGACGCGGGGGACCACGCTGGTCAGCCAGCCCGCGGCCGGCCAGGGCCCGGCGCTCGCCGTGACCAGCCGCGGCACCGACGAGGCCCTCGACGAGCTGACCGCCGCCGCCGTCGCCGCGTCCGCCTCGGCCACCGGCTCCTGAGCGCACCGGGGGGCGGACCCCGCTCGGCGGGGCCTCAGCCCTGCGAGCGCGCGGCCTCCAGGCGCTCCCGGGCGCCGTCGAGCCACTGCTGGCAGCGCGAGGCCAGCGCCTCGCCCCGCTCCCACAGGCGCAGCGACTCCTCCAGGGGGGCGCCGCCCGCCTCCAGCCGCCGGACCACCTCGACCAGCTGGTCGCGCGCCTGCTCGTAGCCCATCTGGGCGACCTCGTCGGCCACCGCCGTCGCGCCCTGCGCGCCGTCCTGCTCGTCAGCCATCACCGTCTCCGAACTGCTCGTCGTCGTCCTCGTCGTCGACCACCTCGACGACGATCGAGCCGCGCGCCAGACGGGCCCGCAGCCACTCACCGGTCGGGGCGTCCTGGGGGGAGCGGACCACCTGCCCCTCGTCGGTCTGCAGCACCGCGTACCCGCGCTCCAGCACCGCGGCAGGGCTCAGCGCCCGGACGCTGGCGGCCAGGCCGGTCAGCACGCCCGCCTGCTCGCGCAGGCGCCCCTCCAGCGCCCGCCGACCGCGCTCGCGGGCCTCGGCGACGGTGCGGGTGGGCTCGGCGAGCAGGGCGCGCGGGTCGGCCAGGACCGGGCGCGAGCGCAGCGCCCGCAGGCCCGCCTCCTCGGCCTCGACCAGGCGCAGCACCCCGCGGCGCAGCCGGCCGCGGGCGGACTCCAGCCCGGCGACCTCCTCCGCCACGGCGGGCACGACGCGGCGGCCCGCGTCGGTGGGGGTGGACGCGCGGACGTCGGCGACCAGGTCCAGCAGGACGTTGTCGACCTCGTGGCCGATCGCGCTGACCACGGGGGTGCGGCAGGCGGCGACCGCGCGGCACAGCGCCTCGTTGCTGAAGGGCAGCAGGTCTTCCAGGGAGCCGCCGCCGCGGGCCACCACGATGACGTCGACGCCGGCGTCGTCGTCGAGCTCGGCCACGGCCGCGCTGACCTCGCTCACCGCGCTGGCGCCCTGGACCGCCACCTGGCGGACCTCGAAGCGCACCCCGGGCCACCGGTCGCTGGCGGTGCGGACCACGTCGCGCTCGGCGGCGCTGGCCCGGCCGCAGACCAGGCCCACGCAGCGCGGGAGGAAGGGCAGGGGCTTCTTGCGGTGCTCGTCGAGCAGGCCCTCGGAGGCCAGCACGCGCTTGAGGTGCTCGATGCGGGCGAGGAGCTCGCCGATGCCGACGGGGCGGATGTCGGTGGCCTGGAGCTGCAGCACGCCCCGCTTGGTCCAGAACTCGGGGCTGGCCCGCACCACCACGCGGGCGCCCTCGGCCAGGCCGCCGGGCAGCGCGTCGAGCAGGCGCACGTGGGCGCTGACCGGCAGGGACATGTCGACGTCGGTGTCGCGCAGGGTCAGGTACGCCGTGGTGGTGCCGGGCCGGCGCGTGGCCTGGACGACCTGCCCCTCCACCCAGACCTGGGGCATCTTGGCCACGTAGTCGCTGATCTTCATGGTGAGCAGCCGCACCGGCCACGGGTGCTCGGCGCTGGTCTGCCCCGCCGTGGGCGGGAGGGAGCGCGACGGCTGCGGCGCCCCCGGACGCGTCCCCTGCTCGGCCGTCTCGGCCCCGGCCTCCACCACGCTGCGACCTTACGATGGTGGTGTGACAGCGCTGGAGACGACGACCGCCCCTGTGGACGGGGCCGCGCCCACCGGCGGTGAGCGCCGCAAGCAGGTGCTGCTGGCCGCGCCCCGCGGCTACTGCGCCGGCGTCGACCGCGCCGTCGAGACCGTGGAGCGGGCCCTGGAGCACTACGGCGCCCCGGTGTACGTGCGCAAGGAGATCGTCCACAACAAGCACGTCGTGGAGGTGCTCACCCAGCGCGGCGCCGTCTTCGTCGACGAGACCGACCAGGTGCCCGAGGGCGCCCGCCTGGTGTTCTCCGCCCACGGCGTCTCCCCGGCGGTCCGCGAGGCCGCCGCGGCCCGCTCGCTGGAGACCCTCGACGCCACCTGCCCGCTGGTCACCAAGGTGCACCGCGAGGCCGTCCGGTTCGCGCGCGACGGGTACTCGATCCTGCTGGTCGGCCACGAGGGCCACGAGGAGGTCGAGGGCACCGCCGGTGAGGCGCCCGACCACGTCACCGTCGTCGACTCGCCCGACGCCGTCGACGGCATCACCGTGCCCGACCCCGAGCGCGTCGTGTGGCTCTCGCAGACCACGCTCAGCGTCGACGAGACCATGGAGACGGTCCGCCGCCTGCGGCAGCGGTTCCCCGCGCTGGCCGACCCGCCCTCGGACGACATCTGCTACGCCACCCAGAACCGCCAGGTCGCGGTGAAGAAGGTGGCCGCCCGCGCCGACCTCGTCATCGTCGTCGGCTCGGCGAACTCCTCGAACTCGGTGCGCCTCGTGGAGGTGGCGCTGCAGAACGGGGCCACCTCCTCCTACCGCGTCGACAAGGCCTCGGAGGTCCAGGACGCCTGGTTCGAGGGCGTCGACGTCGTCGGCGTCACCTCCGGGGCGTCGGTGCCGGAGATCCTGGTCGACGACGTCCTCGCCGACCTGGCCCGCCGCGGGTACGGCGAGCCGGAGGAGGTGCGCACCGCGCAGGAGGACCTCGTGTTCTCCCTGCCGCGCGAGCTGCGCACCAGCCTGGGCCTCACCCCGACCGGCGGCTCGGGCCCCGGCGCGGGGTCCGCCTGCTCCACGAGCTGAGGCGCGTCGTGGCGGGTCCTGGGCCCCTCGGCGGCGACTGGGTCTCCGGCGAGCGCGTCTTCGGGCCGCCGGCGGGCACCTTCGACACCGACTGGCTGGTGCCGGTGGTGCGCGAGGCCGTCCCCGGGGTCGAGCACGCGCGCGCCCGGGAGGCGGTGGCCGCCGTGTGGGCGGTGCTCCGCGAGGAGGCCGCCCTGCGCGGCTGCGCGCCGGCCGACGTGCTCGACGACGTCGTGGGCGCTCGCCTCGGGTCCGCCGGCCGCGCGCCGGACCGCGTCGACGAGGCGGCGCTCACCGCGGTCCGGGCCGCCGTCCGCGCCTACGGCGCCTCCTGACCCCCGTCCTCGGTCGTCGCGGGGGAGGGGGTCAGCTGTTGAGGGCCTTGTCGAGGTTGACCGCGGCGCTGATCAGCGCGAGGTGCGTGAACGCCTGCGGGAAGTTGCCCAGCGCCTCGCCCGACGGGCCGATCTCCTCGGCGTAGAGCCCCAGGTGGTTGGCGTAGGTCAGCATCTTCTCGAACGTCAGCCGCGCCTCGCGGAGGCGCCCGGCGCGGGTGAGCGCCTCGACGTACCAGAACGAGCAGAGGTTGAACGTGCCCTCGTCGTCGACGAGGCCGTCGTGCCCGTCGATGGCGTACCGGGAGACCAGGCTGTCGGCGACGAGCTCGTCACCGATCTTGTCGAGCGTCGACAGGAAGCGCGGGTCGGTCGGGCCGGCGAACTTCACCAGCGGCATGACCAGCAGCGACGCGTCGAAGGTCCGGCTGCCCGGGTACATCGTGTACGCGCCGAGGTCCGGGTCCCAGCACTCCTCCTGCACGAAGCGGTAGGCCTTGGCGGCGAGGCGGCGCCAGCGCTCGGTGGGCGCCGGCAGGCCGCGGTACCGGGCCAGCCGGACGGCGCGGTCGTAGGCGACCCACGTCATGAGCGCGGAGTAGGTGAAGCGCTGGCGCGGCCCCCTGACCTCCCAGACGCCCTCGTCGGGGGTGTCCCAGTTGTCGGCCAGCCAGTCGAGGCGGCGCGACAGCGCGGTCCACAGGTCCCAGGAGATGGGGACCTCGCGGTTGTAGAGGTAGACGGAGTCCATCAGCTCGCCGTACACGTCGAGCTGCCGCTGGTCGACGGCGTTGTTGCCCACGCGCACCGGGCGCGAGCCGCGGTAGCCCTCGAGGTGCTCGAGCACCTGCTCCGGGATGTGGTCGCTGCCGTCGACGGCGTACATGATCGAGACGTCGCGCTCGGCGTCGGCGGCCTCGCAGCGGCGCTGCACCCAGTCCATGAAGGCGGAGGCCTCCTCCAGGTACCCCAGCCGCATGAGGCCGTAGACCGTGAAGGCGGCGTCGCGCAGCCAGGCGTAGCGGTAGTCCCAGTTCCGCCCCCCGCCCATCGCCTCGGGCAGCGAGGTGGTCGGGGCAGCGACCAGCGCGCCCGTGGGGTGGTAGACGAGGAGCTTGAGGGTGAGCGCCGACCGCTGCACGACCTCGCGCCAGCGGCCCCGGTACCGCGACCCCGCCGACCAGCGCTGCCAGTAGTCGCTGGTCCTGTCGAACATCTCGTCGACCTCGCCGTCGACCAGGGGGCGCACGTCGCCGCGCCACTCGAGGACGACGTCGGCCTGCTCGCCGTGCTCCAGGGCGAACTCGGCGGTGACGCCGGGGCCGCCGGAGCCCCCGTCCACGCCGTCGGTCAGCCGCAGCGCGACACCGGGCTGCACCCGCAGCACGAACCGGCCGGCGGAGGAGGTGAACACCGCGCCCACGCCGTCGACGAGGCGCACCTGGTGCCGGGCCCGGCCGTAGTCGAACGCGGGGGTGCAGTCGAGCACGAACTCCGCCCGGCCCCGCACGGCGCGCGCCCGGCGCACGAGCAGGTCGCGCGGGGCCGCGACGCTGCTGGTCTCGGGGACCATGAAGTCGATGACCTCGCCGACGGCCTCCCTGCCGAGGAAGCGGGTCAGCAGGATGTTCGTGTCGGGCAGGTAGAGCTGCTTGGGCCGGGTGGCCGTGCGCGCCCGCAGGCTGAACGAGCCCCCGCGGTCGGCGTCGAGCAGCGCCGCGAACAGCGACGGGGCGTCGAAGCGCGACGGGCAGTACCAGTCGATGGTGCCGTCGGTCCCGACCAGCGCTGTGGTGCGCAGGTCTCCGATGACGCCGTGCTCTTCGATCGGGAGGTAGCGCTCTGGCACCCCCCGACGCTACTGACCGACGGGCTGGCCCGCCTGGCGCTGCAGCGACCACGAGGTCAGGTCGGTCGGTGAGGAGCGCTCCTCCGCCGGGACCACGAGCTCGGGCGCCGTCAGCGGACGCGGCAGGTTCTCGACCACGGGCACGTCGGGGACGGTGACGTCGGTCAGGTCGAGGGCTCCCATGCGCCGCGCGGAGACGAGCACGCGGGTCTCCAGGGTGCCGACCACCTTGTTGTAGTCGTCGACGGCCCGCGACAGGGTGCGGCCGAGCTTGCCCGTGTGCTCGCCGAGGGTGGCCAGGCGCCCGTGCAGCTCGCGGCCGATGGTGAAGAGCTCGCGCGCGCCGTCGGACAGCGCCGCCTGCTGCCAGGTGATGGCGACCGTGCGCAGCAGCGCCAGCAGCGTGGTGGGGGTCGCGAGCACCACCTTGCGGCCCATCGCGTGCTCCAGCAGGGCCGGGTCGGCCTCGCACGCCGAGGCCAGGAAGGACTCGCCGGGGACGAAGCAGATGACGATCTCGGGGGCGGGCTGGAAGGCCGACCAGTACTGCTTGGCGGCGAGCGCGTCGACGTGGCCGCGCAGCGCGCGGGCGTGCTCGGTGGCGGCGGCCGCGGCCCGTCGCTCGCCCATGACGGCGCCGGGTGCCAGCCCGTCGCGGGCGTTCAGGAAGGCCGCGAGCGGCGCCTTCGCGTCGACGACGACGTGCTTGCCGCCCGGGAGGTGGACCACGGCGTCGGGCCGGACCTGCTCGCCCTCGGCGTTGGTGCCCACGGCCTGCACGTCGAAGTCGACGCGCTCGAGCATCCCGGCGTGCTCCACCACGCGCCGCAGCTGCACCTCGCCCCAGGCGCCGCGGACGTTGGGGGAGCGCAGGGCCCCCGCCAGGGTCTCGGTCTGGTGGCGCAGCGCCTCGCCGGAGGCGGCCACCTGCTGCAGCTGGGCGCCGAGGCGCCCGTACTGCTCGGCGCGGTCGCGCTCCAGCTGGGCGACCTGCCGCTCGATGCGCGCCACGGAGCTGCTCACCGGCGCCAGCACGGCGGCCAGCTCGCGCTCCTCCTCGTGCTCGGAGCTCAGCTGCCCCTCGAGCTGCTCCACCCGCGCGGCCAGCAGGTCGCGCTCGGCGCTCAGATGGGCGTGCTCGAGGCGGGCCCGCCCCTGCGACACCTGCCACGCGGTGGCGGCCCCGACGGCGGCGCCCGCGAGCAGCGCCAGCAGCATCACCAGGAGGGAGAGGGCTTCCACGTCCCCGACCGTGCCACGCAGCACCGACACCGGGGCGCGAACGGCGCTGCGACGCGCCGCCACGGCGCCGGGCAGCCACCGGGGCAGCACCGGGGCAGCGCCGGCCGAGGCCGCTCGCCAGGCGTCGCACCGGGGGCACCGGGCGACCCCGGGCGCGCCACCGCGGGCGCCGCGTCGCGCCGGGCGACCCCGGGTCTCGCGTAGGCTCCTGCGACCGTGGCGCTCACCATCGGCATCGTCGGCCTGCCCAACGTCGGCAAGTCCACCCTGTTCAACGCCCTCACCAAGAACACGGTGCTGGCGGCGAACTACCCGTTC
>JAKONK010000009.1 GCA_022701985.1 Actinomycetales bacterium | reverse complement strand
GCCGCGCCCGTGACCAGCCGGGTGCCCGGCGAGATCGACCCGCCCCCGCGGCTGCTCATGGGCCCGGGGCCGATCTCGGCGTACCCGAGCGTGCTGCGCGCCATGTCGGCGCCGCTCGTCGGCCAGTACGACCCCTTCATGACCGCGTCGATGAACGAGGTCCAGGACCTCTACCGCGCCGTCTTCGCCACCACGAACGACGCGACCCTGCTCGTCGACGGCACCTCCCGCGCCGGCATCGAGGCGGCCCTGGTCTCGCTGGTGCGCCCCGGCCAGCGGGTGCTCGTCCCCGTCTTCGGCCGCTTCGGCCACCTGCTCGCCGAGATCGCCGAGCGGGCCCTGGCCGAGGTGCACCGCATCGAGGTGCCCTGGGGCCAGGTGGTTCCGGTCTCGATGATCCGCGAGGCCGTGGCCCGGGTGCGCCCGCACCTGGTGGCCGTGGTCCACGGCGACACCTCCACCACGATGGCCCAGCCGCTGGAGGAGGTCGGGGAGATCTGCCGCGACCACGGCGCGCTCTTCTACACCGACGTCACCGCGAGCCTGGCCGGCAACCCCTTCGAGACCGACGCCTGGGGCCTCGACGCCGTCACCGCGGGACTGCAGAAGTGCCTGGGCGGTCCCTCGGGGTCCTCGCCCCTGACCCTGTCGGACCGCGCCGTCGAGGTGGTGCGCTCTCGCGCCAGGGTCGAGGCGGGCATCCGCGAGGACGGCGACCCCGACGCCGCCGACTTCGTGCGCTCGAACTACTTCGACCTCGGGATGGTCCTCGACTACTGGGGTCCCCGGCGCCTCAACCACCACACCGAGGCCACCTCGATGCTCTACGCGGCCCGCGAGTGCGCCCGCCTGGTGCTGCTCGAGGGCCGCCAGGCCGTCATCGACCGCCACCGCCTCCACGGCGAGGCGATGCTCGCCGGCGTCCGCGGCCTGGGGCTGGAGGTCTTCGGCGACGTCGCGCACAAGATGACCAACGTGGTCGCCGTCCACGTGCCCGACGGCGTCGTCGCCGACGCGGTGCGGACCTCGATGCTCACCGACTTCGGCATCGAGATCGGAACGTCGTTCGGCCCGCTCCACGGGAAGGTCTGGCGCATCGGGACGATGGGCCACAACGCCCGCACCGACGCGGTGCTGCAGACCCTCGCTGCGCTCGAGGTGGTGCTCGGGCGCTGCGGCGCGAAGGTCGCCCCCGGCGGCGGGGTCGAGGCGGCGTCGGCGGTCTACGCGGCGGCCCGTGCCTGAGGTGGGCCCCCGCGGCGGTGCTCGCACGTCCCCCGCCCCGGCGCAGGTCGCCGCGGCGGCCGCCCGGGTGATGGCGCGCTGCGACGAGCTGGCGCGGCTGACCGCCGTGCCGGGCACCGTCGAGCGGGTCCACCTCTCACCCGAGCACGCCCGGGCGAACCGCCTGGTCGCGGGCTGGATGGCCGAGGTGGGCATGACCGCCCGCCAGGACGCCGCCGGCAACCTCGTCGGTCGGCTGGAGGCCGTCGACCCCGAGGCCCCCGCCCTGCTGCTCGGCTCCCACCTCGACACCGTCCCCGACGCCGGCCGCTACGACGGCGTCCTCGGCGTCCTGGTGGCCGTGGAGGCGGTCCGCCTCCTGCGCACCGGTGGTGACGGCGACGGCGGTGGCCCGGCCCGTTCCCCGTTCCCGTTCGCGCTCGAGGTGGTGGCCTTCAGCGACGAGGAGGGCACCCGCTTCGGGCGCGCGCTGCTGGGCTCCTCCGCGCTCGCCGGGGCCTGGGACCCCCGCTGGTGGGACCTCACCGACGCCGAGGGGACCACGCTGCGCGACGCGGCCACCGCCTTCGGGCTCGACCCCGACCGCGTCGGCGAGGCCGCACGCCGCCCCGAGGAGCTGGTCGGGTACCTCGAGGCGCACATCGAGCAGGGCCCCGAGCTCGACCGGCGCGGCCGGTCGCTGGCGGTGGTGACCTCCATCGCCAGCGCGCGCCGCTTCCAGGTGGTCGTCGAGGGACGCGCACGGCACGCGGGCACCCCGTACGACCTGCGCCACGACGCGCTGCTCGGCGCCGGTGAGGCCGCGCTGGCCGTCGAGAGGGTCTGCCGCGACCTGCACCACGTGGTCGGCACCGTGGGGCAGCTGCAGGCGCTGCCCGGGGCGGTCAACGTGGTGCCGGGGGAGGCCCACCTGTCGGTGGACCTGCGCGGCGAGCTCGACCACGACCGCGACCTCGCCTGGCAGCTCATCAGCGCCGCGCTCGACGAGGTCGCCGGTCGCCGGGGGCTGCGCTGGAGCGCCGACGAGGTCCACGCCGCGCCCGCCGTCGCGTGCGCCCCGCTGCTGCAGGACGTCGTGCGCGCCGGCATCGTCGCCCGCCTGCCCGGGCGCGAGGAGCCCGACGCGCTCTGGAGCCCCGCCGGCCACGACGCGATGGCCGTGGCCCGCGTGACCGACGTCGGGATGCTCTTCCTGCGCAACCCCGACGGCACCAGCCACCACCCCGACGAGTCCGTCGCGCGGGCCGACGTCGCCGAGGGCCTGCGCGCCCTCGTCGAGGCCGTGGCGCACCTCGCCGCCGAACCCCGCTGACCTCCCAGACCTCCCCGCCCCCCCAGACCGCAGAGGACCGCTGTGCAGCTCCTGGTGACCGACGCCCGCCTCATCACCCTCGTCCCGAGCGGTGACGACCCCCTCGACGTCGGCTACCACGAGCGGGGCTGGATGCTCGTCGTCGACGGGCTCGTGGCGGCCACCGGCGACGGCGAGCCCCCGGCCGGCGTCCGCGCCGGCGTCGCGGCGGACGGGGGCGAGGTGCTCGACGTCGGCGGCGCCTTCGTGGCGCCGGGCTTCGTCTCCTCGCACTCGCACCTGTTCACCAGCGGCCTGCGCGGGCTGGGCGTCGCCGAGACGCTCTACGGCTGGTGCGACTCGATGCTCGGCACGACCGCGCACATGAGCCCCGACCACGTCTACTGGTCGACGCTGCACGGCGCGCTCGACTTCCTCTCCCACGGCGTGACCACTGCCTACAACTTCACGGACCCGCTGCAGGCGTGGGAGCCGATGGTGGAGGGGAGGCGCACCGGCACGGCCGGGCTGCGCGACCTGAGGTACCACACCCGCCAGGCCGACGCCTGCCGCGACGCTGGCCTGCGGTTCGTCGACGCGATCGGCATGGACGCCACCGCCGGCACCGACCAGGACGTGGTGGACAGGTTCGCCGCGTCCGTCGAGCACACCCGGGCGATGGACCCCGCCCTGGCCCTGGGCGTCTCGGTCATGGGCCAGGTGCAGTGGTCGCCCCGGCCCGACGCCGCCGAGGTCGAGGTCGCGGCGATGCGCCGCCACGGGGTCACCAACCAGGCGCACTTCCTGGAGTCGCCCGAGGCCGTGCCGCTCCAGCAGGCCAAGTTCGCGCTCTACCGCGACGCGGGGGCCCTGGGCCCCGACATGGTCTTCGGGCACTTCATCCAGACCACCCCGGAGATCATCGAGCAGGCCGCGGCCGGGGGAGCCGGCATGTCGTGGCAGCCGGCCTCCAACGGGCGGCTCGCCTCCGGCACGGCGCAGGTGCCGGAGATGCTGGCCCTGGGCATGGCGGTCGGCATCGGCCTCGACGACCAGGCCTGCACCGACGTGGCCGACCCGTGGGCGAACATGCGGATCGGCGTCTTCAGCCAGCGCGCCCGCACGAAGGACCCGCTCGCGATGATGCCGGAGGTGGCGCTCCGCCTGCACACCCTCGGCGCCGCCGAGGTCATGGGCGTGGCCGACCGGGTGGGCAGCCTGGCGGTGGGCAAGCACGCCGACTTCGTCGTCGTCGACCCGCGCCGGCCCGACGTCGGGCCGCTGTGGCACCCGGTGCGCAGCTACGTGCTGTCGATGTCGCTGCGCAACCTGCGCTCGGTGCACGTCGGCGGCCGGGTGGTCGACGAGGGCGGCGCCTCCCGCCACCCGCTGGCCGCCGAGGCGTCGGCGCGGCTGCACACCGACCTGCCGGCGCTCGCCGCGCGGGTCGGCCACCCCCGCTGACCCGGACCGATCGGTAACGCTGCGGAAACCTCCTGCCCCGGGGGCGCAACACGCGTGCCCGACGGTGACGGCAGTCGCGCCCCGGGACGTCCGCGGGCGCTCGGACGTCCCAGGAGAACCGCTCATGGTCCTGCCCACCCCGTCGCCCGCCGCCCGCCCCACCCGGCGCTCCGTCCTGGCCCTCGCGGGCGCCGCCGCGGCGTCCCTCACCCTGGCGGCCTGCGGGGGCGGCACCGACACCGGCGCGGCGGGGAGCGACGGCTCGTCCAGCGGCGGGTACGGCGAGCTGAACCTCCAGCTGAGCTGGATCCTCAACGAGGAGTTCGCGGGCGAGTACTTCGCCGACAGCAAGGGCTACTTCACCGAGGCCGGCTTCTCGAAGGTCAACCTCGTGCCCGGCCCGTCGACGGGTGCCGCCGAGCTGGCCAGCGGCGCCGCCGACGTCGCCCTGTCCGACGCGGTGTCGATCGGGTCGGCCGTCGCCAACGAGGGCGCGCCCCTGAAGATCATCGGGGCGACCTTCCAGTCCAACCCCTTCACGGTGCTCTCGCTGCAGGCCGGCGGGAACATCGCCACCCCGGCCGACCTGGTGGGCAAGAAGATCGGCGTGCAGGACTCCAACCGCTCCCTGTTCACCGCCCTGCTCGCGGCCAACGGGCTCGACGAGTCGCAGCTGACGGTGGTCCCGGTGCAGTACGACCCGGCCCCCCTCGTCAACGGCGAGGTCGACGGCTTCATCGCCTACCTCACCAACGAGGCGATCACGGTCGAGATGGCGGGCACGCCCACCACCAACCTGCCCTTCGCCGAGAACGGCCTGCCGTTCGTCGCGGAGACGTTCACGGTGACCGACCAGTCCATCGCGGAGCGCCGCGAGGAGCTCAAGGCCTTCCTGAGGGCGGAGGTGCGCGGGTGGACGGACGCGGTGGCGGACCCGCAGGCCGCCACCGACCTGGCGGTGCAGACCTACGGCCGGGACCTGGGCCTCGACCCCGCCAAGACCCTCGCCGGCGCGCAGGCCCAGAACGAGCTGATCGTCTCCGACGAGACGGCCCAGAACGGCCTGTTCACCATCTCCGAGGCGCTGCAGGCGGAGACCATCGCCAGCCTCGGGCGGGCCGGCGTGGAGGTCACCGCCGAGGACCTCTTCGACATGAGCCTGCTGCAGGAGGTCTACACCGAGGACCCCGACCTCGTGGCCTACGCGGGCTGACGCGGTGACCGGGACCACGAGCACGCCGACGTCCGCGGCGGCGAGGAGCGCAGCGCCCGCCCGCCGGGGCACCGGCCTGCAGATCAGCGGGCTGACCAAGGAGTTCCGGGTGGGCCGCCGCAGCGTCGTCGCGCTGCAGGACGCCGACCTCCACACCGACAAGGGCAGCTTCCTGTCGCTGCTGGGGCCCTCCGGCTGCGGCAAGTCGACGATCCTGCGCATCCTCGCCGGGCTCGAGGAGCCCACCGGCGGGCAGGCGCTCGTCGACGGCGAGACCCCCCAGGAGCTCCGGCGCGCCAACGAGCTGGGCATCGCCTTCCAGGACTCCGCCCTCCTGCCCTGGCGCAGCGTGCGCGCCAACGTGCAGCTGCCCTTCGAGGTGGCCCGCAAGCCCGTCGACACCGACTACGTCGCCGAGATGATCGAGCTGGTGGGGCTCACCGGCTTCGAGAAGGCGAAGCCGGCCCAGCTGTCCGGCGGCATGCGGCAGCGGGTCTCCATCGCCCGCTCGCTCATCATGCGGCCGTCGGTGCTCCTGCTCGACGAGCCGTTCGGGGCCCTCGACGACATGACCCGCCAGAAGCTCAACCTCGAGCTGCTCCGGATCTGGACCGAGAAGCCCGCCACGACGCTGCTGGTCACCCACGGCATCTCCGAGGCGATCTTCCTGTCCGACCAGGTGGCCGTGATGAGCCCCCGGCCGGGGCGGGTCAAGGAGGTCATGACCATCGACCTGCCCCGCCCGCGGACCCCCGAGATGATGCGCACCCCGGAGTTCCACGCCTACGTCGACCGCGCCTCCGAGCTGCTCTTCGGCGAGGGGGGTGCGGCGGCCGATGACCACTGAGACGCCGCTCACGCCGGTCCCTCCCGCACCCGCGCCGGCCCCGACGAGGGCCGGGGCCTCCTCAGCGCGGCCGACGGGCCTGCCGCCCTGGGTGACCGGCGTCCTGGGCCTGGTGGGCGTCGTGGCGGTGTGGTGGCTGCTCGCCGCGACGGTGTTCTCCGGCGTGGGTCCGGGCGGCGTGCAGGCGGTCCCGACCCCGCCGCAGGTGCTGGGCGGCTTCGTCGAGAGCGGGGCCGACCCCTACCTGCGGAACTTCCCGGTGACGC
>JAKONK010000004.1 GCA_022701985.1 Actinomycetales bacterium | reverse complement strand
GCGCTCGCAGACCCCGCGACCGCTGCGCTCGCGCCCTCGACGGCGCCGCTGTCGACCTGGAACCTGCTCATCGGGGACCTCCGCTGCTCGTGGCCGCCGCCGGCTGCGGGGGCACGTCCACGACGCTAGGGAAGATCAGCGTCCTGCCGCTGGACCGGACCGCCGCCTGTGGATGACGGCCCGTCGTCCACAGGGCTGTCCACAGGTGTGGGCACGTCGTCGACCACGCTGTCGTCGTCCTGGGCATCCTCGGCCGCGGGAGCGTCCGCCAGGGGCAGGGCCACCTCGATCGTGGCGCCCCCGCCCGGGGTCTGCACCACGCGCACCGCTCCGCCGTGGGCCTGCACGATGCCCGCCACGATGGCCATCCCCAGCCCCGCGCCGCCCCCCGCGCCGCGCTGGCGGGAGGAGTCGGCGCGCCAGAACCTCTCGAAGACGCGGGAGGCGTCCTCCGGGGGGATGCCGGGGCCGTGGTCGACCACGGCCCACACGGCCCAGCCGTCGCGCTGGCCCACGCCCAGCTCCACGGGAGTGCCCGCGGGCGTGTGGCGCAGGGCGTTGCCGATGAGGTTGGCGAGCACCTGCCGCAGCTTCGCCTCGTCGCCGGTGACCACCACCGGCCGCGGCGGGGCGCCGTCCACCCCGGTGACCGTCACCGTGCGGTCCGGGGCGAGGGCGCGCGCGTCGTGGCGCGCGTCGGCGACGATCGCGAACAGGTCGACCGGGTCTCGGCGCATCGGGCGCTGCTCGTCGAGGCGGGCCAGGACGAGGAGGTCCTCCACGAGGCCGCCCATGCGGGTCGCCTCGGACTCGATGCGGCTGAAGGCCGTGGTGACGTCGGCCTCCTTGCGCACGATGCCCATGCGGTGCATCTCCGCGAAGCCGCGGATGGCCGACAGGGGGGTGCGCAGCTCGTGGCTGGCGTCGGCGACGAAGCGCCGCATCTTGCCCTCGGAGGCCTCGCGGGCCGCCAGCGACGTCTCGATGCCGTCGAGCATCCCGTTGATGGCGGCGCCCAGGCGCCCCACCTCGGTGCCGGCGGGCTGCGGCGACACGCGCCGGGTGGTGTCACCGCCGCCGAAGGCCGCCGCCACCGCCTCGACCTCGCGCAGGGGCTTGAACGCCCGGCGCACGCCGTAGGCGCCCAGGACGACGCACGCCACGACCACCACGAGGCCGACGAGCACGAAGTACGCGGCGACGTCCTTGAGCGTGTGGTCGACCGGCTCCAGCGACTTGGCGATGGCGACCGACACCCCCGGCTGGTTCTGCACCGGTACGGCGATGACGCGCCAGTCGTGGCCGTCGTCGGCCTGGACGGTGACCGTCTGGCCGCGCTTCTCCTGCACCCAGCCGGCGGTGATGTTCCTGAGCACGACGGGGGGCTGCGGGTCGTCCTGGCCGGGGTAGAGGGGCGTCCCGTCGGCGGCGCAGACCTGGACGACGTAGTCCGACGGCCGGCCGTCGTCGGTGGAGGATCCGATCCAGGCCTGCTGGGCGAAGGACGTCTGGATCGCGGTGCGCAGCTGCTCGTCGGTCTGGGCGACGAGCACCCGCTGCAGCACGAGCAGCGTCACCGTCCCGGTGAGCAGCAGCGCCACCACCAGCAGGCCCGTGACGACGGCGATCAGGCGGGCCCGCAGCGACAGGGCGTGGCCCCTGGCCATGACGCCGTCGCGGACGCCGTCGAGGGTGGGGCGCCGACGGGACGCCGGACGCAGGGGGGGTGCGTCCGGCGTCCCGCCGGCGGTCGGGGGGGTGGTCACCGCGGGGGACGGCGGCTCAGGCGGCGGCGGGGGGCAGGCGCAGCACGTAGCCCACGCCGCGGCGCGTGTGGATCAGCGGCTGCAGCGGCTCGCCCGACGCGTCGGTCCCGGTGTCGACCTTGCGGCGCAGGTAGGAGATGTACGACTCGACGATGCCGGCCTCGCCGCCGAAGTCGTAGTGCCACACGTGGTCGAGGATCTGCGTCTTCGACAGCACGCGGTTGGGGTTGAGCATCAGGTAGCGCAGCAGCTTGAACTCGGTGGGCGAGAGCTCGACCGGGCGGCCCGAGCGGTGCACCTCGTGGCTGTCCTCGTCCATCTCGAGGTCGGCGAAGACGAGGCGGCCCGCGGCGGGGTCCGCACCGCCGCCGGTCCGGCGGAGCACCGCGCGGATCCGCGCCACGACCTCCTCGAGGCTGAACGGCTTGGTGACGTAGTCGTCGCCGCCGACGGTCAGGCCGGCGACGCGGTCGGCGACGTCGTCCTTGGCGGTGAGGAACAGCACGGGGACGTCGCGGCCGCGCTCGCGCAGGCGGCGCGTCACGGCGAAGCCGTCGAGGTCGGGGAGCATGACGTCGAGGACCACCAGGTCGGGGCGGGTGCGCTCGGCCTGGTTCAGCGCCTCCTGGCCGTCGGCCGCGGTGTGGACCTCGAAGCCGGCGAAGCGCAGCGAGGTCGACAGGAGCTCGCGGATGTTCGGCTCGTCGTCCACGACGAGGAGGCGGGCCTCGGCTGCTGCGGTGGTCATGACAGGAGTCTGGACGCCGTTCCTGAAGGTCCGCTGTGCGCCTGCCGTGTGCTGGCTCGATGCTGGTCGGGCGCTGGGAGCCCGCTGGGTCTCGGCGAGCGCATCCGCCCCGTCGGGTGTTCGCTGGCCGACGGCGGCGGCGTCGTGACCAGGCGCGCGACCGCCCACGACGTGCACCGGAGGACGCGTGGCAGCCCCCGCCCAGCCCCGACCCAGCAGCAGCGCCCGCGCGGCGATGACCCCCGCGATCGCGGCCACCGCCGCCGTCTCGGCGCTCGCGTCGCTGCTCTACGGCTACGACACCGGCATCATCTCCGGTGCGCTGCTGCAGATCAGCGACGAGTTCGGCATCGAGCACGGCATGGAGCAGGTGATCGCCGGCGGCATCCTGCTGGGCGCCGTCATCGGTGCGCTGGTCTGCAGCCGCCTGTCCGAGCGGCGCGGCCGCCACGTCACGATGGTCGTGATCGGGTCGGTCTTCATCGTCGGAGCGCTGCTGTGCGCCGTCGCGCCGACCGCGTGGACGCTCGCGGCGGCGCGCGTCGTGCTCGGGTTCGCCGTGGGCGGCGCCACCCAGACGGTGCCGATGTTCGTGGCCGAGCTCGCTCCGCCCGCCGTGCGCGGCAGGCTGGTGCTGACGTTCCAGGTGGGCATCGGCGTGGGCATCGTGGTCTCCACGCTGGTGGGCGCCAGCGAGGCGCTCAGCTGGCGCTGGTCCATCGGGCTCGCCGCGGTGCCGGCCGCGGTGCTCCTGCTCATCGTGCTCCGCCTGCCCGAGAGCCCGCGCTGGCTCGTCGGGGTCGACCGGGCCGACGACGCGCGCGCCGTCCTCGAGCGGGTGCGGCCCTCCGGTGCTGACGTGAGCGCCGAGCACGAGGAGATCGTCGGCAACGTCCGCGACGAGCAGTCCGAGAGCGAGGGGCACCGCGGCTGGAGCGGGCTGCGGCAGGCGTGGGTGCGGCCGGCGCTGCTGGTCGGCTGCGGCGTCGCGCTGTTCACGCAGCTCAGCGGCATCGAGATGATCATCTACTACGCGCCGACGATCCTCACCGACAACGGCTTCTCGCGCTCCGCGGCGCTCGACGTCAGCGTGGCCCTCGGGGTGACCTACCTCGTGATGATGCTCGTCGGCCTGGCGGTCGTCGACAGGGTGGGGCGGCGGCGCCTGACGCTGGTCATGGTGCCCGGCGCAGCCCTGGCGCTCGCCGTGCTGGGCGTCGTCTTCATCACCTCGGGCGACGACGTGCGCGGGTCGATCCCGTTCGTCGTGGCGTGCCTGGTGGTCTTCATGGTCTTCAACGCCGGCGGCCTGCAGCTGATGGGCTGGCTCACCGGGTCCGAGATCTACCCGCTGGCCGTGCGCACGGCCGGCACGAGCGCCCAGGCGGCCGTGCTGTGGACGACCAACCTGGTCATCACGCTGACCACGCTGTCGGTGATCAACGGGATCGGTCCGGGCCCGACGATGCTCGTCTACGCCGCGTTCAACGTCGCGGCGTGGGTCTTCGTGTGGAAGAAGATGCCGGAGCTCTCCGGCAGGAGCCTGGAGCAGATCGAGGGCCGCCTGCGCGAGGGCCGCTTCACCCCCGCCGACTTCCGCTGACTCCCGCTGACCCCCGCCCCTGGCGTGATCATGGTCTTCCCGAGCAGGTCGGTGCCCGGGAAGCCCATGATCACGGTCAGGGGGTGGGTCAGACCCCGTCGGTGAGGTCGCGGACGGCGGCGTAGCGGGCGCGGACCCGCTCACCGGCGGCCAGCGCCTCGTCGTCGGCGTCGAACACCTGCGCCGGGGCGAGCGACCACTCCGGCGGCGCCTCCGCACCGGACAGCACCCAGGCGGCCTGGCGCGCCGCGCCGTCGGCCACGTACTCACCGGGCTGGGGGACGACGACCTGGCGGCCCAGCACGGACGGCGCCAGCTGCTGCACGGCCTCCGAGCGGGCCCCGCCGCCGACGAGCAGCACGCGGCGCACGGACACGCCCTGCGCCTCGAGCGCGGCGATGCCGTCGGCCAGGCCGCACAGCAGCCCCTCGACGGCGGCGCGCGCCACGTGGGCGGGAGTCATCGTCCTGAGGGTCAGGCCGTGCATCGCGCCCGTGGCCTCGGGGCGGTTGGGGGTCCGCTCGCCCTGCAGGTAGGGCACGAGGACCAGCCCGTCAGCGCCGCTGGGCGCCGACAGGGCCAGCGAGGCCAGCCCGGCGTGGTCGACCCCGAGCAGCTTCGCGGTGGCGTCGAGCACCTGCGCGGCGTTCAGCGTCACCACCAGGGGCAGGTGCTTCCCGGTCGCGTCGGCGAAGCCCGCGATGGTGCCGGAGGCGTCGTGGACGGCGGTCTCGGTAACCGCCCCCACCACGCCGGAGGTGCCGAGGGACAGGACGACGTCACCCTCGCGCGCGGCCAGGCCGAGCGCCGCGGCGGCGTTGTCACCGGTCCCCGGGCCCAGCAGGGCGCCCTCGCGGCCCCAGGCCGCGGAGAGCCTCCCGCCCGCCTCGGACGGACCCACCACCCGCGGCACCAGCGGGGAGCGCCCGCGCAGCGCCAGCTCGAGCAGGTCGCGGCGGTACTCGCCGGTGGAGGCCGAGAAGTACGCGGTGCCGGAGGCGTCACCGGCGTCGGTGAACAGGCCCTCGAGGCCGACCGCCTCGAAGCCGCCCGCCAGGCGCCAGGTCAGCCAGTCGTGGGGGAGGCACACCGCGGCGGTCCGGTCGGCGCCCTCCGGCTCGGCGTCGGCCAGCCAGCGCAGCTTGGACCCGGTGAACGAGGCCACCGGCACCACGCCGACGGCGTCGGCCCAGGCCCTGCCGCCCTGCTCGGCGTCCCCGTCCCCGAGCTCGGAGATGAGGTCCCGCGCGGCCTGCGCCGAGCGGGTGTCGTTCCACAGCAGGGCCGGCCTGACCACCTCTCCCGAGGCGTCCAGGCAGACCATGCCGTGCTGCTGGCCGCCGACGGCGACGGCGTCGACGTCGTCCAGGCCCCCCGCGGCGTCCACGGCCTCGCGCAGGGCGCGCTCCCACTCGCGCGGGTGCACCTCCGTGCCGTCGGGGTGGGCCGCGCGGCCCTCCCTGACGAGCTCTCCCGTGGCGGCGTCGCGGATGACGACCTTGCACGACTGCGTCGAGGTGTCGACGCCGGCGACCAGCTGCTGGGTCATGTCAGCGGGCACCCATGAGGTGCTCGATGGCGAGCTGGTCCAGGTTGCCGATGCCGTAGCCGCGCTTGCCCTTGGCGTCCGCGTCGAAGTCCTCGAACGCGGAGCGGTCGGCGACGATGTCGGCGAGCGACTCGCCCTCGGACAGGGTCGGCACGGCCAGCTCGGTGACGCTCGCGGTCTCGAGCGCGGCCTGGACCTCGGGGTCGGCGCGGAACGCCAGCGCCCGCTCCTTGAGGAGCAGGTAGGTGCGCATGTTGGCCGCGGCCGACTGCCAGATGCCGTCGAAGTCCTCGGTGCGGTTCGGCTTGTAGTCGAAGTGCTTCGGGCCGGTGTAGGTGGGGCCGCCGCCCGGGAAGCCGTTCTCGAGCAGGTCGACGGTCCAGAAGGCGGAGAGCAGGTCGCCGTGGCCGAAGACGAGGTCCTGGTCGAACTTCGGGCCGTGCTGGCCGTTCAGGTCGATGTGGAAGAGCTTGTCGGCGGCGAGCGCCTGGGCGATGCCGGCGGTGAAGTTCAGGTTCGACATCTGCTCGTGGCCGACCTCGGGGTTCACGCCCACCAGGTGGGGGTGCTCGAGGGTGTACGAGAAGGCGATGGCGTGGCCGACGGTGGGCAGCAGGATGTCGCCGCGGGGCTCGTTCGGCTTGGGCTCGATGGCGATGCGCATGTCGAGGCCCTGCTCGGTGATGTACGTCGTCAGCAGGTTGACGGCCTCGGCGTAGCGGTCGAGCGCCGCCTTGACGTCCTTCGCGCCGTCGACCTCGGAGCCCTCGCGGCCGCCCCACATGACGAAGGTCTGCGCGCCCAGCTCGGCGCCCAGCTGCAGCTGGCGGAAGGCCTTGCGCAGCGCGAAGCGGCGGACGTCGCGGTCGTTCGCCGTGAACGCGCCCTCCTTGAAGATCGGGTGCCCGAACAGGTTGGTGGTGACCATCGGGACGGCGAGGCCGGTGTCGGCGACGACCTTCTTCAGGCGGCCGAGGATCTCGTCGCGGCCGGCCGGGTCCTTGTGGCCCACCTCGAACGGGACGACGTCGTCGTCGTGGAAGGTGATGCCGTAGGCGCCGAGGTCGGCCAGGCGGCGGGCGGCGTCGATGACGTCGACGTCGGGGCGGGTCGCGTCGCCGAAGGGGTCGGCGGCGGCCCACCCGACGGTCCAGAGGCCGAACGAGAACTTGTCCTCGGGGGTGGGGGTGAGGTGCTGAGCGGCCACGGGGGCGCTCCTCTCCGTCGAGGTCGATGCTGCGGACGGGTGCGCACCAGTGCTGCACGCGACCCGGAACTGATTTGTTCTGTCGTTGAACTTATGCCGTGGGCGTGGGAGTGTCAACGGGTGGCCCCCGTCGAGCGAGCACGGCAGAGCGACCTGCGCGAGCGCAACCTCGCCGCGGTCCTCGCCCTCGTCGCCGACCGCACCGCCGGGGCCGGCGCCGCCTCAGCCCCCTCCCGCGCGGGCCTGGCCGCGGCCACCGGCATGGCCCGCGGCACGGTCTCGGCGCTGGTCGACGCCCTCCTCGTCGGCGGCCTCCTCGAGGAGGTGCCGCCGCCGCCGCGCACCGGGGCCGGGCGTCCCGCCCACGGCCTGCGGCTGTCGGGCCGGCGCGTCGCGGCGCTGGGCGTCGAGCTGGGCGCCAGCCACGCGGTGGCCTGCGTCCGCGACCTCACCGGCGCCGTCCGGGCCCGCGAGGCGGTGCCCAGCATCGACAGGACCGGGCCACCCGCGCAGGTGCTCGCCGCCTCGGCCGAGCTCGCCGGCCGCGTGCTGGCCGATGCCCGCGCGCAGGGCCTGGACGTCGTCGGCGGCGCCTGGGCCCTGCCCGGACTGGTCGACACCGGCGCCGGGACGCTGCGCCTGGCCCCGAACCTCGGCTGGCGCGACGTCGACGTCCTCACCCTGCTGGGTGAGCACCCCGCGCTGCACGGCCTGCCGCTCGCCGTCGACAACGAGGCGGCGCTCGCGGCCCTCGCCGAGCTCTGGCACCCCGGCGAGCCTGCCGACGAGGCCCCGGGCAGCCGGCGCGGGGCGTCGTTCGTGCTGGTGACGGGGGAGGTCGGCATCGGCTCCGGTGTGGTGCTCGGTGGGCGCCCGCTGCGCGGGGAGCGCGGCTGGAGCGGTGAGCTCGGGCACGTCACGGTCGACCCGGCCGGTCCCCGCTGCGGCTGCGGCGCCAGCGGCTGCCTGGAGGCCTACGCGGGCCAGGAGGCGCTGCTCGCCCGCGCCGGACTGGCCGGCGGCGGCGCCGACGACCTGCGCCGCGCTGCCGAGCGGGAGGACCCCGCGGCGCTCGCCGCGCTGGACGACGCCGGTGCCGCCCTCGGCACGGCGCTCGCCGCGGCGGTGAACCTCCTCGACGTCGACGCCGTGGTGCTGGGGGGCTCGTGCGCCCCCCTCGCGCCGTGGCTGGCCCCGCCGCTCCAGCGCGAGCTGGAGCGGCGCGTGCTCCGGGCGCGCCTGCTCGAGGTGCCCGTGCGGGTCTCGGCCACCGGTGCCGACGCCGCCGTCATGGGAGCTGCGGCCCTGGTGCTGCAGGGCGTGCTCGACGCTCCGGCCCCGCTGCTCAGCGCCTGACCGTCGCCCGTCGAGCTGCCGGGTCAGCGCGGGGGAGCGGTGCTCTCCCGCACCACCAGCCGGGTGGCCAGCTGCACGTGGGGCGCCGGGGCCCCGTCCGCCGGGCCTCCCGGCCGGCCCCGCGGCGAGGACGCGCCGTCCGCCGAGCGGGCCGCCTCGACGACGAGGCGGACGGACTCGCCGGCCATCTCGCCCAGCGGCTGGCGGACCGTGGTCAGGGGCGGGGACATGAAGCGGACCATGGTGACGTCGTCGAAGCCGACCACCGACAGGTCGTCCGGCACGCGGAGCCCCCGGCGCCGGGCCTCCTGGTAGACGCCGCTCGCCATCAGGTCGGAGCCGGCGAAGACGGCCGTGGGGGGCTCGGGCAGGTCGAGCAGGGCCGCCGCCGCGCGCTGCCCGCCGTCCGCGGTGAAGTCGCCCTGGCGCACCAGCGCCTCGTCGACCGGGGCCCCGGCGCGCGCCATCGCCGCCCGGTAGCCCTCCAGGCGCTCCTGGCTGCACAGCAGGAAGGGCACCCCGGTGATGACGGCGATGCGGCGGTGCCCCAGCCCGAGCAGGTGCTCGGTCGCGGCGACGCCCCCCGAGAAGTTCGTGGCGCCGACCGTGGGCAGCGAGGGGTCGCTGCTGCCGGCGGGGTCGAGCAGGACGACGGGGGCCCCCAGGGAGCTGACGTCCTCGACGCTGCCGCCGCCGAACCGGTTGATGACCAGCACGACCCCCCGGGGCCGGCGGGCGCGCAGGGCGGTGAGCCACGACCTGTCCTCCCCGGAGTGGTCGTGGGCGGCGCTGATGACGAGGCCGGCGCCGGCGCGGGCCGCCCCCGCCTCGGCCCCGGCGAGCACCTCCAGGGCGTAGGCGCTGGCGAGGTCGGTGATGACCAGCTCGACGAGCAGCGGGCTGGCCGGGGTCTCGCGCTGGCGGCGGCGGGGCCGGTAGCCCGAGGTGGCCAGCACGCCGCTGACGAGGTCGCGGGTGTCCGGGGCGACGTCGTCGCGGTTGTTGAGCACCTTGGAGACCGTGGGCACCGAGACCCCGGCCTGGCGCGCCACGTCGGCGATGGTGACCCGGCCCTCGGCCCGGCCGGTGGTGCTGCTCATGCCGAACTCCCGGCGTCGATGCTCTGGCGGTGGAGGGTATCGAAAGTTTCGGGCTGCGGGGAACCGATCCAAGATCCATTGTCGCCGATGGCCCGCCGGGCGCCTCGGGGCGACGCCTCGTGCTCAAGATCGCTGGTCTCCGTGACCCGATCGTGACCTCGGGAAACCGGCCCTGCGTCCCGGTTTCGCTTGACCGGCCGGAGCGGACGCTCCTACTGTCCACGGGACGAGCGCAACGGTCGGAAACTTTCGATCGCTCGCGACATCCATCAAAGCCGCGCTGGAGCGGCTCGAACGACGGAGTTCACATGGACGCTTCGACGACGTCCGCGCAGGGCACCTCCCGCCGCGGCTTCCTGACCATGCTCGCCATGGCCCCCCTGGCCGGCGCGGCCCTGTCCGCCTGCGGCACCTCCGGGCCGTCGAGCTCCGGGGGCGGCGGTGGCGGCGACGGCGCCGCGAGCATGTGGTACCTCTCGGGCCAGCCCAACGAGAAGATCAAGGGCGACAACCTCAAGGCCTGGGGAGACGCGAACCCCGACTCGACCATCTCCGTCGACTTCTTCCAGAACGACGCCTACAAGACGAAGATCAAGACGGCGATCGGCGCCGGCCAGGCCCCGACGTTCATCTACAGCTGGGGCGGCGGCACCCTCGCCAGCTACGCGGCGGCCGGGCAGGTGCTCGACCTGACGAGCTGGTTCGACGACGCCGCCCTCAAGGGCAGCGTGCTGGAGTCGACCTACAAGGCCGGCACCGTCGACGGCAAGATCTACGCCTACCCCAACGAGAACGCCGCGCTGATCCTCTTCTACTACAACAAGAAGCTCTTCCAGCAGGTCGGCGCCGAGCCGCCCACCACCTACGACGAGCTGCTCGCGCTGGTCGACACCTTCAAGGGCGCGGGCATCGCCCCCATCGCGCTGGCGGGCCAGTCGCGCTGGACCTCGATGATGTGGCTGGAGTACTTCTTCGACCGCGTGGGCGGCCCGGAGGTCTTCGACGCGATCTACGCCGGCACCGCCGACGCCTGGTCGAACCCCGACGCGCTGACGGCCCTGCAGATGGTGCAGGACCTCGTGAAGGCGGGCGGCTTCATCACCGGCTTCGAGTCGATCACGGCCGACAGCAACGCCGACCAGGCGCTCCTGTACACCGACAAGACCGCCATGATGCTCCACGGCTCCTGGGTCTACTCGGGCATCAAGAACGACGCCGCCGACTTCGTCGCCGACGGCAACCTGGGCTGGTTCGCCTTCCCGCCCGTCAGCGGCGGCAAGGGCGACCCGAAGAACGTCGCCGGGAACCCGGCCCAGTACATGTCGGTCTCCTCCAAGGCGACGCAGGCCCAGCAGGACATCGCGAAGGCCTACTTCACCGACACCACCAACGGGATCATGAGCGAGTCGGTCATCGACGCCTACGTGGCCTCGGGTCAGGTCTGCATCGCCTCCGGCATCGAGGACAAGATCGCTGCCAGCGAGGACAAGGACTTCCTGCAGTTCGCGTACTCCGCCGTCCAGGACGCCCCGAGCTTCGTGCAGTCCTGGGACCAGGCGCTCTCCCCGAGCACCGCCGAGGCCCTGCTGTCGAACATCGACCAGCTGTTCAGCCTCTCGATCACGCCGCAGCAGTTCGCCGACAACATGAACGCGACGCTCGGCCAGTGACCCCCCGTCCTGCGCGGGCGGTCCACCCGCCCGCGCAGGACGGCGGTCACCACCCCGGTCGAGCTGACGGCCGAGAGACCCACCTCCACCGCCAGCACCGCCGCGACGACGCGGCCCCAGGACGGAGACCTCCCCCATGAGCACCACCACCCAGCGGTCCGCCCCCTCTCGCCGGTCCTTCCTCGGCGCCGTGGTCCTCGCCCCCTTCGCGGGCGCCGCGCTGTCGGCGTGCGGCACCTCGGGCCCCGGCTCGTCGGCTGCCGACGCGGCGGCCACCGAGTGGTACCTCTCGGGCGACCCGAGCGAGACCATCACCAAGAACGGCGTCGCCGCCTTCAACGAGGCGAACCCCGACCAGACCATCGGGCTGACGTTCTTCCAGAACGACGCCTACAAGACGAAGATCAAGACGGCGATCGGCGCCGGGCAGGCGCCCACGATCATCTACGGCTGGGGCGGCGGCACCCTGCGCTCCTACGTCGAGGCCGGGCAGGTCGACGACCTGACCAGCTGGTTCGACGCCAACCCCGACGTGCGCAGCCGGCTGCTGGAGTCCTCCTTCGGTCCCGCCACCGTCGACGGCAAGATCTACGCCCTGCCCAACGAGACGGTCACCCCGATCGTCTTCTTCTACAACAAGGCCCTCTTCGAGCAGGTCGGCGCGCAGCCGCCGAAGACCTGGGACGACCTCCTGGCGCTGGTGCCCGTCTTCACCGACGCCGGCATCGCGCCGCTCGCCCTCGGCGGGCAGTCGCGCTGGACCTCGATGATGTGGCTCGAGTACCTCTACGACCGCATCGGCGGCCCCGAGCTCTTCACCGCCATCTACGACGGCGAGCCCGACGCCTGGTCGGCGCCGGCCTCGCTCGACGCGCTCGGCAAGGTCCAGGAGCTGGTCGCAGCCGGCGGGTTCATCACCGGGTTCGAGTCCATCACCGCCGACAGCAACGCCGACCAGGCCCTGCTCTACACCGGGCGCGCCGCGATGATGCTCCACGGCGCCTGGACCTACGGGTCCATGAAGACCGACGGCGGCGACTTCGTCAGCGGCGGCTCCCTCGGCTGGCTGCCCTTCCCGACCGTCGCGGGCGGCACCGGAGACCCGAGCAACGCCGTCGGCAACCCCGGCCAGTACATGTCGATCTACACCCCGGCCGAGCAGCCCGCCAAGGACGCGGCCCTGAAGTACTTCACCGACGGGATCATGGCCGACGACGTCCTGCAGGCCTACATCGACGCCGGCAACGTCCCGATCGCCAACGGCATCGAGGACCGCCTCGCCGCGTCCGACGACGCCGAGTGGCTGCAGTTCATCTACTCCACGGCCAGCGGCGCGAAGACCTTCACGCAGTCGTGGGACCAGGCGCTCTCGCCGGCCACGGCCGAGGCGCTGCTGACCAACATCGAGCAGCTGTTCAGCCGGGCGATCACCCCGGAGCAGTTCGCGACCGCGATGAACGCGACCCTCGGGCAGTGAGGCGCTGAGATGACGACGACGACACCGACGACGACCGGCTCGACCGGAGCCGCGCGACGGGCTCCCGCTCCGGGTGCCTCGGAGCACCGCAGCGTCAAGACCGGGTCCGTGGCGTGGATGGCGATCCCCGCCGTCGCCTTCTTCGTGCTCTTCGGGGCGGTGCCGCTCATCGGCGTCGGCGTCCTGAGCTTCACGCAGTGGGACGGCATCGGGGCCATCCGGTGGCTCGGGGGCGGCAACTGGGCCTCGGTCATGACCGACCCGGTCATGTACAAGGCCCTCGGCCTCACCTTCGGGATCATGATCTTCTCGTGGGCGGTGCAGACGCCGGTCAGCCTGCTGCTGGGGGTCTTCACCGCGGGCACCCAGAAGTACCGCGCCGTCCTGGCCGTCCTGTACTTCCTGCCGCTGCTCATGAGCGCAGCGGCGATCTCCATCGCCTTCAAGGCGCTGCTCGACCCCAACTTCGGGCTGGCGGCGAGCCTGGGAATCCCGGTGCTGGTGCAGAACTGGCTGGGCGACCCGACGCTCGTGCTGTTCGTCATCATCTTCGTGCTGAGCTGGATGTACGTGCCCTTCCACTCCCTGCTCTACCAGGGCGGCGTGCAGCAGATCCCGCGCTCGATGTACGAGGCCGCGAGCATCGACGGCGCCGGCACCGTGCGGCAGTTCTTCTCGATCACGCTGCCGCAGCTGAAGTACACGGTCATCACCTCCTCCACCCTGATGGTGGTCGGGTCGATGACGGCCTTCGACCTCATCTTCGTGCTGACCGCCGGTGGCCCCGGTGACGCCAGCCGCGTGCTGGCGCTGGACATGTACCTGCGCGGGTTCCGGGCCAACCAGATGGGCCCGGCGAGCGTCATCGCCGTCCTGATCGTGCTCATCGGCCTCGGCCTGGCGCTGTTCCTGCGCCGCCTGGGCGGCAAGGACGCGAACTCCAGCCAGATGGAAGGGCTCTGACCGTGGCCAGCACCTCCGACGTCGCCGCCGGCGCCACCCCCGGCGCCACCCCCTCCCGACCCGGACCGGCGGGGGGCCTGCCGACCCCGGCGACCCTGCCGGCCGGTGAGGCCGGCGGCCCTCCGCCGCGCTCGCGCCGCCGGGTGCGGCGGCCCAACTGGGTCGGCGGGCTCATGGGCTGGCTCTGGCTCGCAGTGATCATCATCCCGATCTACTGGATCGTGATCACCAGCCTGAAGCCCTCCAGCGAGTACTTCACGACCAACCCGCTGCTGCCCTCGGCCAGCCCGACCTTCTCGGCCTACCAGCTGGTGCTGGAGAACGACTTCGTCCGCTACTTCCTCAACAGCGTCATCGTCACGGTGGGCACCGTGGTGCCGGCGGTGCTCGTCTCGTTCATGGCGGCCTTCGCCATCGTGCGCGGCAGCGGGCGCTTCGTGAGGTTCTCCTCCGGCTTCCTGCTGATGGGCCTCGCGATCCCGCTGCAGGCGACGATCATCCCGGTCTACCTGCTGATCATCCGGCTCAACCTGTACGACTCCCTGCTGGCGCTGATCCTGCCCAGCATCGCGTTCTCCATCCCGCTGGCCGTGCTCGTGCTCAGCAACTTCGTGCGCGACGTGCCCAACGAGCTGTTCGAGTCGATGCGCCTGGACGGCACCAGCGAGTGGGGCACCGCCTGGCGCCTGGCCTTCCCGCTGACCCGGCCCGCCGTCGTCACCGTCGCCATCTACACGGGCCTGCAGGTCTGGAACGGCTTCCTGCTGCCGCTCGTGCTCACCCAGTCCCAGGAGCTCCGCGTCCTGCCGCTGGCGCTGTGGTCGTTCCAGGGCCAGTACTCGGTCAACGTCCCGGCCGTCCTGGCAGCCGTCGTCCTGTCGACGCTGCCGATCCTCGTCTTCTACGTCGTGGGCCGCCGCCAGCTCGTCTCCGGGCTGACGGCAGGCTTCAGCAAGTGAGCGGAGAACCCTTGAGCGACCCGATCCAGCAGCCCACCGGCCAGACCGGCCAGCAGGCCCACCAGCGCCGCGCCCTCGTGGTGCGGGGCGGGTGGGACGGGCACCAGCCCGTCGAGGCCACCGAGCTGTTCCTGCCCTTCCTCGAGGAGAGCGGCTTCCACGTCCGCGTGGAGGAGTCCCCCGACGTGTACGCGGACGCCGCGTACATGGAGGGCCTCGACCTGGTGGTCCAGAGCGTGACCATGTCCGAGATCTCGCCGGAGGCCCTCAAGGGGCTGCTGGCCGCCGTCGCGGCCGGCACCGGCTTCGGCGGGTGGCACGGCGGCATCGCCGACTCCTACCGCAACAGCTCCGACTACCTCCAGCTCGTGGGCGGGCAGTTCGCCACCCACGCCGCGCTGCACCCCCCGGCGGAGCGCAAGGGGGAGATGGACGACAACTACGTGCCCCACCGCGTGGAGATCACCGAGGCCGGCCGCCAGCACCCGGTCACGGCGGGGCTCGACGACTTCGACCTGGACACCGAGCAGTACTGGATCCTCTCGGACGACCTGAACGACGTGCTCGCCACGACCACCACGAAGACCCGCGAGTGGGAGCCGTGGCACCGCCCGGTCACCTGCCCCGCGGTGTGGACCCGGGCGTGGGGGCAGGGCCGCGTGTTCGTCGCGACGCCCGGCCACCAGGTCGACGTCCTGCAGGACCCGAACGTCCGCACGGTGGTGGAGCGCGGCCTGCTGTGGGCGGCGCGTGCGCTCGACGAGACCACCGGGGCTGCGCTGTGAGCGCCGTCGGAGGGACCGGCGTGCTGCGCGTCGGCGTCGTCGGTGCCGGCAAGATCAGCGAGCAGTACAGCACGAACCTCGCGCGCCTGCCGCAGCTGGCGCTGACCGCCGTCGCCGACCTGGACACCGGTCGCGCCGAGGCCCTGGCCGCCCAGCACGAGGGCGCCCGCGCCCTGCCGCTGCAGCAGCTGCTCGAGGCCGACGACGTCGACGTCGTGCTCAACCTGACCATCCCGGCGGCTCACGCCGAGGTGGCGCTGGCCGCGGTGGCCGCCGGCAAGCACGTCTACGGCGAGAAGCCCCTGACCGCCACCACGGCCGAGGGGCGGACGGTCCTCGAGGCCGCGCGCGCCGCGGGCGTGCGGATCGGCTCCGCGCCCGACACGGTGCTCGGCACCGGGGTGCAGACCGCGCGCGCCGCCGTCGAGGCGGGCCTGGTCGGCACGCCGCACGCGGCCACCGCGACGTTCGTGGCCCCCGGGCACGAGCTGTGGCACCCGTCGCCGGAGTTCTACTACGCGCCCGGCGGTGGCCCGCTGCTCGACATGGGCCCGTACTACATGACCTCGCTGGTGCACCTGCTCGGGCCGGTCACCCGCGTGACGGGCCTGGCGTCCGCGCCGCGCCCCACGCGCGTGGTGGCCTCGGGCCCGAAGGCGGGCCTGGAGTTCCCGGTCACGACGCCCTCGCACGTCACCGGGCTGCTCCAGCACCGCGACGGCGCGCTCACCACCGTGGTGATGAGCTTCGACGTGTGGGGCTCGCGGGCCCCGCGCCTGGAGGTCCACGGACCGCAGGGCTCGATCTCCGTGCCGGACCCGAACCACTTCGAGGGCTCTGTCGAGATCTGCAGCCCCGAGGTCGCCGGGCTCGACCAGTGGGGCCGCGCGGCGTGGAAGGAGCTCGAGCCGAGCGCCGGGTACGTCGGCGCCGGTCGCGGTGAGGGCCTGGCCGACCTGGCCCTCGCCCTCGGCGCCGGCACGGCCCACCGCGCCTCCGGCGAGGTGGCGCTGCACGTGCTCGACGTCATGGAGTCCGTGCTCTCCTCGGCGCGCGACGGCGGCACCCCGCTCGACGTCTCCTCGACGTGCGAGCGACCCGAGCCCGTCTCCGGGCTCGTCGACCTGGCGGCGGAGCACCCGACCGCCTGACACCCCCACCCCTCGCCGTGATCATGGGCGCTGGGCACACCTCTGGCCGTGATCATGGACTCTGCGCACCTCGGTGTTCGCAGCGCCCATGATCACGGCCGGGTGCGTGCGCAGCGCCCATGATCACGGTCGGAGAGCCTGGAGCCGCACCGTGAGCACCGACCTGCCCGTCCGCCCCGACCCCGCGGCCCCGGCCGACGTCGACCCGGCCTCGCCGCTGAGCGTCGAGCGCGCCGCCCGCGTCGAGCACCTGCTCGCCGACATGACCCTCGAGGAGAAGCTCTTCCAGCTCGTCGGCCTGTGGGAGGGCCGCGGAGGTACCGGCGAGGGCGGTGACGTCGCCCCGATGGCCGACGCGATGCAGGGTGACGCCCCCGACAGCCTGGAGGGCTACGCCGCCGGCGGCCACGGGCTCGGCCAGCTCACGCGCGTGTTCGGCACCACGCCCGTCGACCCGGTGGAGGGCGCGAAGGGGCTCGTGACCAAGCAGCGGTGGCTGCAGGAGCACACCCGCCACGGCGTCCCCGCCCTCGTGCACGAGGAGTGCCTCACCGGCCTCGCCGCGTGGCGCGCCACCACCTTCCCCGCACCCCTGAGCTGGGGCGCGAGCTTCGACCCCGCGCTCGTCGAGGAGGTGGGCGCGGCCATCGGCGCCTCGATGCGCTCCCTGGGCGTCCACCAGGGGCTGGCCCCCGTCCTCGACGTCGTCCGCGACGCCCGCTGGGGCCGCGTCGAGGAGTGCGTCTCCGAGGACCCGTGGCTCGTCGGCGAGGTGGCCACCGCGTACGTGCGCGGGGTGCAGTCGGCGGGCGTCGTGGCCACCCTCAAGCACTTCGTGGGGTACTCCAACAGCCGCGCGGGCCGCAACCTCGCGCCGGTGCACGCCGGTCCCCGCGAGGTCGCCGACGTGCTGCTGGTGCCGTTCGAGATGGCGCTGCTCGACGGCCGCGTCGGCTCGGTCATGAACAGCTACGCCGAGGTCGACGGCGTGCCGGTGGCCGCCGACGCCTCGCTGCTGACCGACCTGCTGCGCGAGCGCTGGGGGTTCGAGGGCACCGTCGTCGCCGACTACTTCTCCGTCGCCTTCCTCCAGACCCTGCACGGGGTCGCCGCCGACGTCGCCGACGCCGGGGCCCAGGCGCTGGCCGCGGGCATCGACGTCGAGCTGCCCACCGGGGTGGCCTACCTCGCGCTGGCGCAGGCCGTTCGCGACGGCGCCCTCGACGAGGCCCTGGTCGACAGGGCGCTGCGCCGCGTGCTGGTCCAGAAGGCGGCCCTCGGGCTGCTCGACGACGGCTACGACCCCGCCGCGACCCTGGGCCCGGCCGGCGACGGCGACGTCGACGCGGTCGACCTCGACCCGCCCGCCCACCGCGACCTGGCCCGTCGGCTGGCGGAGGAGTCGGTGGTGCTGCTCTCCAACGACGGGTCGCTGCCCCTGGCGGCGCTGTCGACGACGGCGGCGGGGCGCGTCGCCGTCGTCGGTCCCAACGCCGACGACCCCTCCGCCCTGTTCGGCTGCTACTCCTTCGCCAACCACGTGCTCGCCCAGCACCCCGACGTGCCGCTGGGGCTGACCGTCCCGTCGGTGCTCGACGCGCTGCGGGACGAGCTCGGCGGCGCGGAGGTCGTGCACGCCAGGGGCTGCGACGTCGACACCGACGACACCTCCGGCTTCGCCGCGGCGCTGGACGCGGCGGACGGCGCGGACGCCGTCGTCGTCGTCCTCGGGGACCGCGCCGGCCTCTTCGGCCGCGGGACCTCGGGGGAGGGGTGCGACGCCGAGTCGCTCGACCTGCCGGGCGTGCAGCAGCAGCTGCTCGACGCGGTGCTCGACGCCTCCACGGGTGACGACGGCGCGCTGGTGCGCCCCGTCGTCGCGGTGCTCCTCACCGGGCGGCCCTACGCCGTCGCCAGCGCCCTGGAGCGCTGCTCGGCCGTCGTCCAGGCGTTCTTCCCGGGCCAGGAGGGTGCCGGTGCGGTCACCGGGGTGCTGTCCGGGCGGGTCAACCCCTCGGGCCGCCTCCCCGTGACGCTGCCGCGCTCGGTGGGGGCGCAGCCGTACTCCTACCTGCACCCGGTGCTCGGCGGCGCCTCGTCGGTGTCGAACATCGCCACGGCGCCGGTCCGGCCGTTCGGCCACGGCCTGTCGTACACCACCTTCGAGCGCTCCGACCTGCAGGTCGCCGACGCCGAGGTGCCCACCGGCGGGTCGCTCGTGGCCTCCGTGGTGGTCACGAACACGGGCGCGCGCGCCGGAGCCGACGTCGTCCAGCTCTACGGGCACGACCCGGTGGCATCCGTGACGCGGCCGGTGACCCAGCTGCTCGCGCACGCGCGGGTGCAGCTGGAGCCGGGGGAGTCGGTGCGGGTGCTGCTCGACGTGCCCACCCGCCGCCTGGCGCTCACCGACCGCCGCGGCGTGCAGGTGGTGGAGCCGGGGGTCGTCGAGCTGCGGGTCGGGCCCGACGCCGCGACCGTGGAGCTCACCGCCGAGGTCGAGCTGGTCGGTGCTGCCCACGTGGTGACCACCGCTGACCGCCGTGCGGTGAGGACGTCGTCCAGCCCCGCCTGACCCCGCGCCCCACCGACGACGGAGGAGCCCCGCGCCACCCGGAGGTGGGGCGGGGCTCCTCCGTCGTCACGGGTGCGAGCCCGTGCGGGGCGTCAGCCCTGGCTGTTGGCGGGGGCCGTCCCGAGCGTCGCGGTGATGTCCTGCTGCTGGCCGTCGCGGACGACCGTCAGCTGCACCTGCTGGCCCGGGGCGCGGCTGCGGATCTGCGCCGTCAGCGACTCGGCGCCGGAGACGGCGTCGCCGTCGACCGCGATGATCGCGTCACCGGTCCTGATGCCCGCTTGCTCGGCGGCGGTCCCGCTGGGGACGTTGGCCACGACCGCCGCCTGGCGGGTGGTGCCGTCGACCGTCGCCGTGTCGTCCTGGCCGAGCTCGACGCCGAGGCGGGCGTGCTCCGCCGTGCCGTCCTGGACGAGCTCGGTGGCCACGCGCTTCACCTCGTTGCCGGGGATGGCGAAGCCGAGGCCGATGCTGCCGGCCTGGCCGCTGCCGTCGGAGGTCGACGCGATGGAGGAGTTGATGCCCAGCACCTCGCCGTTGCCGTTGACCAGCGGTCCGCCGGAGTTGCCGGGGTTGATCGCGGCGTCGGTCTGGAGGGCGTTGGTGACCACCGGGTCGGGCTGCGCCTGCTGGCCGCGGTTGAAGCCGAACGGGTCGGGCTGGCTCTGCTGCGACTCGCTGGCCTGCGTGGTGACCGGGCGGTCGGTCGCCGAGATGATGCCCGTGGTGACCGTGTCGGACAGGCCCAGCGGGTTGCCGATCGCCATGACGTTCTCACCGACCCTGACGTCGTCGGAGTTGCCGAACGTCGCCGGGGTGAGGTCGCTCGGGGCGTTCTCGATCTGGATCACGGCGAGGTCGGTCGCGGGGTCGGTGCCGGCGATCTTGCCCTGGTACACGCGGCCGTCGCTGAGGATGATGCGGATCTGGGCGCTGGACCCGGTGGCCGCGGTGGCGACGTGGTTGTTGGTCACCACGTGGCCCTCGGTGTCGAAGATGACGCCGGTGCCCTCGCCCCCGGTCTGCCCGTCGGAGACCTGGATGGTCACCACCGAGGGCTCCACCTTCTGGGCCACGGTGCCCCAGTCCACGGGGGTGCCCACGGGCACCGAGCCCGCCGAGCCGGAGGCGCTCGAACCGCCGGAGCCCGAGCCGCCGGAGCTGGTGATGGCGGTGGGAGCGGGGGAGGTCTCGTCGAGGCCGCGGGCCCCGGCGAACGCGATGCCGCCGCCCAGGAGCGCGGCGATCGCCGCGACGGCGACGACGCCGCCCCACCCCGGGCCCCTGCGGTCCTTGCGGCCGCCCGGCGTCGGACCGCTGCCGTCACCGGGGCCGTCGGGGGCGGTGGGGGTGCCGTACCAGGGGGTCCCGCCCTGCCGGTCGGCCGTCGCGGTGCCCCCTCCGTACGGGGTGCCCGCGTAGGGGGCTGTACCGCCGTAGGGGGTCCCGGCGTAAGCCGAGTGCTGCCCGTGCTGGCCGCCCGCGTACGGGCCGACCGGCACCTGGGGGGCCGTCTGCTGCGCGCCCGGGTGCTGGGCGGTCTGCTGAGCGGGCTGCTGCCCGGTCGGCGCGGCGCGGTACGGGTCGTGCGAGCCGTGGGCGTCGCGGTGCTGCTGACCAGCGGCTCCGCTGCCGACCCAGCCCTCACCGGGCGGGGCCCAGGACGGCGTGCGGCCGTTCGGGGCCCCGGAGCCGTTCGAGCCGCCGGTGGACTGGGTGTCGTTGCTCATCGTCGTCTCTCCGTCAGGAGTGGGGTGTGGCGCTTCAGGTAGGAGACAACAGGACGGCTCTGCACGCACCGTGGACGTCCCCTGGGAGCCCGCTGGGAGGCGGCGTCACCCCTTGGCGCGGTGCCGCACCGCGGACAGCACCGGCGCCACGACCTGCCGCAGACCCTGCCTGACCAGGCCCGGGACCTGCTCGTCGCCGTGCAGCGCGCTGCGCAGGCCGCTCTTCACGGTCAGCAGCGCCTGCTCCTTCGACACGTGCGGCGGGATGATGGGCGTGGAGGGGTCGACCACCGCGTCGATGACGAACGGCCGGTCCGCCGCGAGCGCCGCCGCCCACGCGGCGTCGACGTCCTCGGGGCGCTCGACGCGCACGCCGCCGAGCCCCAGCAGCTGGGCCCACTGGGCGTAGGGGACGTCGGGCAGCGACTGCGAGGCGGGGTCGGGCACCTCGCCGAGCTCGGCGCGCACCTCCCACGTCTCGAAGCTCAGGTCGCGGTTGTTCAGCACGAGGACCGCGAGGCGCGGGTCGTCCCAGCTCTGCCACTCCCGCGCCACGGTGATGAGCTCGTTGACGCCGTTCATCTGCATCGCGCCGTCGCCCACGAGGGCGATGACCGGCCGGTGCGGGTGCGCGGTCTTGGCGGCCAGCGCGTAGGGCAGCGCGCCGCCCATGCTCAGCAGCAGGCCCGAGAGCGAGCCGAGCTGGCCGGGGCGCAGGTCGACGTCGCGGGCGTACCAGGCGGTGGCGGTCCCGCAGTCGACGGCGAGCAGCGCGTCGTCGGGCAGGTGGGGCTGCAGGCCCCGGACCACGGCCTCGGGGTTCACCGGGTCCGCGGCCGCGGAGCACCGGGCGTCGCGCACCTCGTCGTCGTCGCCCTTCCAGGTCGCGATGCGCTCGCGCCACGCGCCGTCACCGTGCGGACGCAGCAGGGGCAGCAGCGCCGCGAGGGTCTCGGCGGCGTCGCCGACGAGGTTCACCTCGGTGGGGGTGCGCAGGCCGCACTTCGCGCCGTCGAGGTCCACCTGCACGCTGCGGGCCCGGCCGGGCGGCGGGTAGTACTCGCCGTACGGCATGGTCGAGCCGACCACGAGCAGCGTGTCGCAGTGCTGCATCAGCTCGTAGGAGGCGCGGGTGCCGAGCAGGCCGATGGCCCCGGTGACCCACGGCAGGCGGTCGTCGAGGACGTGCTTGCCCAGCAGCGCCTTGGCGACGCCGGCGCCGAGGGCGTCCGCCACAGCGGTGAGCTCCGCGGTGGCGCCGGCCGCGCCCACCCCGGCGAGGATCGCGACGCGCTCGCCGGCGTTCAGGACGGCGGCGGCCTCGCGCAACGCCGCCTGCGGCGGGGCGCCCGGGTCGGTGCTGGGCACGCTCGAGGTGTGGCTGTAGCCGTGCGCCACCGGGGTCTCGAGCACGGCGTCGGCGCTGCCGAGGTCGCTGGGCACGATGACCGCGCACACCGTGCGGTGGGCCAGGGCCGTGCGGCAGGCCTGGTCGACGGCGTGGATCACCTGGTCGGCGCTGGAGAGCTGGATGACGTAGTCGGCGACGTCCTCGTAGAGCGCCTTGGCGTCGACCTCCTGGTAGAAGCTCGTGCCCAGCGCCGGGGTGGCGCTCTGCCCCACGAGGGCGACCACGGGGACCCGGTCGAGCTTGGCGTCGTAGAGGCCGTTCAGCGCGTGGATCGCCCCGGGCCCGCTGGTGACGACGCACGCGCCGATGGGCGAGCCGCCGTACTTCACGTCGGCGACGGCGGCGAAGGCCGCGGTCTCCTCGTGGCGGACCTGGACGAGCTGCGCGGCCCCGGCGCGCCGCGCCCGGCTGATGCCGGCCATGACGCCGCCGACCCCGTCGCCGGGGTAGCCGTAGTAGCGCCGCACGCCCCAGCGGGCGAGGCGCTCCACCACGTGCTCGCCGACGGTCGTCGGCTCCGGGACGTCGTTCCACTCGCCGGTGCTCTGGGCCACTCGCTGCGTCACGGGCGCCCCCTACCCACGCGCCGCCCCCTCGATCACTCCCCCCGTGTCGCAACCGGGCGCTCGGCTGCGGTTCCGGAGGGGGAGCGGACCGCGACCGGGCGCTCGGCTGCGGTCAGGCAGGGGGACGACGGCGGGGCGGGGAACGCCGCGGGCGGGACGCCCGTTGACCTCGGCATGAGCACGCCGACGCCACCGACGCTGACCTGCCCCAAGTGCCACGGCGCCATGCGGAGCTACGAGCGCAACGGCGTCGTGGTCGACCAGTGCACGGAGTGCCGCGGGGTCTTCCTCGACCGCGGCGAGCTGGAGCGCCTGATCGACGCCGAGGCCGCCTACTACGACGACCGCCCCTCGGCGCCGCAGCACCAGCCCGCCCACCAGCCCGCTCCGCAGGCCCCGCAGCCGCAGGGCCAGGGGTACCAGGCACCGAGCGACCAGCAGCCCGCCTACGGCGCCACGGGCGGCGCCGGTGCCCACGGCGCGCCGGCCGCGGGGACGGCGGCGTCCTCGGGCAGTGACCTGGGCAAGCTCGCCAGCGAGGTGTTCCGGCAGGTCAGCGCCGCGCGTTCGTCGTCGTCAGGCTCCTCGGCGCAGTACGGCGGCAAGCGCAAGAAGTCGTTCCTGGACCAGCTCCTCGGCTGACCCCGGGGTGGCCGGCTGCCCGTGACCGCTCGGACCACGGGCGGCCGGCCGTCCTCAGGCGCCGGCGGCCGTGGTCCCGGCGTGGGGCAGGTCGCCCGCGTCGACGATCGAGTAGGCGTACCCCTGCTCGGCGAGGAACCGCTGGCGGTGGGCGGCGAAGTCGGCGTC
>JAKONK010000285.1 GCA_022701985.1 Actinomycetales bacterium | reverse complement strand
GCCGCGCGCAGCAGCCGGGACGCCGGGTGGTGGCGGTCAGCTGCCGCTGACGACCTGGGCCAGGCGCAGGCGCACGTCGAAGTTGACGGTGTCGCCCTGGACGGCGTTGTTGTCGGGGCGCAGCGGCAGGGTGAGGGTCATCCGGACGCACGTCGCGGCCTTCGGCTCGGTCGGCGCGAGCTCGGAGAAGTCGAAGTAGCGCGGGCCGTTGACGAAGGCGGCCACGGAGGTGGGCGGTGCCACGTAGGTGTCCGTCGAGGTCTCCTTCGTGGGCGCCGAGGAGCCCACGGTCGTGGTCTTGTCGGTCGTGACCGGGCCGGCGGGCACCGGGCCGACGGGGATGCCCGCCGTCCCCTTCGCGGCGGAGGCCGCCGGGCAGCGCGCGTCGACGGAGCTGCCCGCGACGGCGGGGAAGGCGACGGCCTTCACGAGGGCCTGGTTCGACAGGTCGCCGAGCTTGCCGACGTTGCTGTTGCAGTCGGGGTCCACCTCGACCTCGTCGGCGCTGCAGCCGTCCTCGCGGTCGACCAGGTTGGCCAGCGAGACCCCGAGGCGCGCCTTCGTGGTGCTGCTGTTGACCACGAGGAAGGTCTGCGAGACACCCGTCTCGTCACCCGGGACGAGGGCCCCGCCCCCGCCGGAGGCGCTGGCGGCGCCGACCTGGAAGGTGGCGGCGGAGACGCGCGCGGCCTCGACGACCTTGGAGTCGGAGAACGCCGCGTAGGTGCTCCCCGCGCCGAGCAGCGCCAGGGCACCGGCCCCTGCCAGCGCCGCCTTGACGATCCTGCCGTTCATCGAGCACCTCCGGCCAGCGCGCCCGAGGGCGCCGCGGGGACCTCCCGCGCAGCACAGCCAGGGTCCGCGGTGCTCGGGGGCGGGGTCATCATCGATTTCGATGAACTGCCCCGGCGGGCGGTCCTCAGGCGGCGTCGCGCTGCCAGCCGGCGCGCCGGGCGGCCGCCGCTGCCGCCAGCTGGGAGCGCACCCCGAGCTTGGCGAGGACGGCGCGGATCTGGGTGCGCACCGTGGCCTCCGAGACCGACGACGCACTCGCGATCTCCAGCGCGGGCAGGCCGTCCACGACCGCCTCCAGGACCGCCTGCTCGCGGGGCGTGAGCTGGCGGAAGGGGGCGAGCCGCGCGGCCTCGTCGCGCTCGGCGAGGACGGCGGCGCGCAGCAGCGCGGTGCGCTCGGGCTCGTCCAGCAGCTGCTCCCCCGCGGCCACGGCCTCGACGGCGGCCACGACGCGCTCCAGGTCGGCCTCCTTGGAGACCACGGCGCGCGCCCCGGAGCGCAGGCAGCGGCCCCAGCGGGCGCGGTCGGTCTCCGCGGTGAGGACGAGCACCGGGGCCAGCGGCGCGACGACGCCGACGAGGCGGTCCCCTCCGGCGGGGTCGTGGGCGCCGAGGTGCAGGTCGAGCACGACGACGTCGGGTGGAGCGGCGGCCACCGCCCGAGCGGTGGTCTCCGGTGCGGCCGGGTCGAGCAGCAGCGCCTCGTGGCCCCGGGCCCGCAGCGCGAGGGCGAGGGCCTGCGCCAGGAGGCGGTGGTCGTCGACCAGGGCGACGCGCAGCCCGCTCACGAGCGCACCACCCCGACCGGGGCCAGCGGCCCGACGACGGCCGGGGCCGGGGCCGGGACGACCGCGCGGTCGGCGGGCGGCTGGGCCGCGGGCAGGCGCAGCTCGACGCGGGTTCCGCGCTCGGCGTCGACCAGCCGCAGGGAGCCCCCGTCGGCCTCGGCCAGGGCGAGCGCCGAGGCGAGCCCGAGCCCCTCGCCGGGCCCCTCCGGGCGCAGGCGCACCCCGGCGGTGAGGACCGCGCCGCGCTCTGCGGCCGGGACGCCGGGGCCGTCGTCGTGGACGGCCAGCCCGACGCGCCCCTCGACCACCGGCAGCACCTCGAGGCGCACCGCGGCACCGGCGGCGTGGCGCGCGGCGTTGTCGAGGAGGTTGCCGACGACGCGCCGGACGGCGTCGTCGCTGCCGAGGCACCAGGCGGGGGCACCAGCCGCAGGACCGCTCACGTCCAGGCCGCGAGCGCGCCAGGCCGCCACCACGGGCACCACCGCGCTCCGCAGGTCCACGGCTCCCGGGCGCTCGGAGGCGGGGGCGCCGCCCAGGAGCCGCTCGACGCGCGAGAGCTCGGCGCGCACGGCACCAGCGAGCTCGCGGGCGTCGGGGACGGCCACCGGACCGGTGAGGACGGCGCTCGCCGCCCGGACCGCGGCGAGCGCGCTGCGGGCGTCGTGGCGGCGCAGGCGCTCCTCCGCGGCGTCAGCGGCGTGCTGCCGCAGGGACGCCACCGCGAGCAGACCGCGCAGCTGCTGACGGCCGAGCGCCGCGCGCAGGGTCCCCGCAGCCGCGGTGAGCGCTGCACCGCCAGCCGCTCCGAGGGCGGCCAGGAGCCAGCGGCCGGCGGCGGTGGACCCCACCGGCAGGACGCCGCCGGGCCAGCCGGTACCGGCGACGGCAGCAGCGGCCGCGCCGACGGCGACGACGAGGCTGGCGCCGCCGATGACGGCCAGGAGCGGTCGCAGGTCGGTCTGCACAGCGGGACCGCGCAGCGCCGCGCGCACGTGGCCCGCGGCGACGACGGCGCCCGCACCCAGCGCAGCGGGGACGACGGCGCCGGCCGCTCCCGGCTGCACCGCGGAGAGCAGCCAGGCGGCACCGGGGCCGGCTCCTCCGGCGACGGCCGCGGCGATGCCCGCGCGGGCCGCGGCGGCGCGCCCGTCGACCTTGGCGGCGGCCAGCCACAGCGCCGAGGCGACCAGCAGCGGCGCGCTCCAGGCGACCGCGGCGAGGGCCGCCGTCTGCGCGGGGTCCTGGGCGCGCTCCGCGAGCACCGCGACGTCGAGCACGACCGCGCAGGCCGCGCCGCTGGCGGCGCCGGCCGCAGCTCGAGCGACGAGGCGGCGCCGCCCGCCAGCGGGTGGGGCTGCACCGGGCCGGCGGTCCGGACCCCGGTAGGACTGCTGCACCTGCTGACCACCCCCACGCGCACCACGAGTCACACCTGTCACTCGCGACGCTAGGGGGTCAGAGGCACGACCCCGCGGAGGCGCGCCGGACCGTCAGGGGCAGGCGACCCACTCGTCGGTGCCGTCGCCGAGGAACTGGTGCTTCCACACCGGCAGCTGGGCCTTGACCTCGTCGACCAGAGCGGCGCACGCGGCGAAGGCCTCCCCGCGGTGCGCCGCGGACACCGCGACCGCCAGCGCCACGTCCCCCACGGCGAGGGCCCCGAGCCGGTGGGAGACGGCGACGGCGTCGACCGGGTGCTGCGCGGCGACCTGAGCCACCACCTCGGCGAGCACCCGCTGCGCCGTCGGGTGTGAGACGTACTCCAGCCTGTCGACCGGCGCGCCGTGGTCGTGGTCGCGGACCACGCCCGCGAACGTCACCACCGCCCCGGCTGCGGGCCCGCCGACCAGGGAGGCGTGGGCCTCGACGTCGAGCGGCTCGTCCGTGACCGCCGCCAGCGCCGTGCGGCGGGCGGGCTCGTCCAGGCGTGACGGGACGGGCGCCGTTCCGAGGATGTCGCTGGTCACACCCCCAGGGTAGGTCGCTCCCGCCGGGGTGCACCGCCTGCGCCGCCGTCGTCGAGGTCGGCGCACTCGACGAGCGGGCAGCCCGCGGCGAACAGGTAGGTGCCGGCGCCGCGCTCTCCGGTCGCCGCCGCGGCGGCGGCCGACCAGTGGGCCCGGCCCAGGAGCACGGGGTGGGCGGCCCGGCCCGAGCGTCCGGCGCGGGCGAGCACCGCGACGCGCGACGCCGGCCCCCGGGCCGCCTCCGACCCCGCGGCGAGGACCCGGCGGACGGCCTCGTCCGGCTCGCCCGGCCGGCCGCGGGCCAGCAGCGCCACCAGCGCTGCGGCCGGAGGCGGCTCCAGCGCCGCCAGGGCCGCCAGGCCCGCCTGCAGGGAGGCGCTCATCCCCCGCGCCCAGTCGTGCGCGACGACGACCCCCACCCCGTCGGGGACCAGTGCGCGGGCGCGCTCTGCCTGCGCCCCCAGGACCACGAGCACGCGGTCGAGGCCCGCCTCGCGCAGCGCTGCGACGCGGAGCGCCAGGAGTGGCCTGCCGCCGTCGTCCAGCGCGAGGGCACCGGGACCGCCGGAGCGCGTCCCGGCACCGGCGGCGAGCAGCAGGCCCGCGGTGCCCGCGGGGTCCGGCCAGTCGGGGTCCGCGGCTGCCACGGCCCGGGCCGCGGGCTTGTCGCGCTGGCGCACGCGCAGCCCGGAGGCGACCAGGCGGCGCGTCAGCTCGCGCCCCCCGACCTGCCGGGCGCCGCTCGCGACCAGCGCCGGCACGAGGGCGTCGGGGACGTCGTAGTGGTCGGCGTCGAAGCTGCGGGCGGGCACCCCGGCGGCCCTGGCGAAGGCGTGGAGCTCGGCGAGGGAGGTGTCGCTGACGAGGTGGGCCCAGAGGCGGCCGTGCGCCGGCCAGCGCGCCTCGTCGACCAGCACCGCCACCGCTCGACCCTACGTCGCCCCCTCCCCGCGGCGGTGGACGCGGCGTCAGGCGGGGAGCTCGCGCAGCACCACCGAGAACGAGCGCGGCTCGGCGGCAAGCTCGTAGGCCGACAGCACTCCTGGCCCGCACGAGCCGGTGCCGGTGCCGTGCAGCGCAGCGTCGAGGGTGACGACCAGGTCGGGGCCCGCCACCAGCTCCGCGTCGTGCCGCGCGGCGGCCAGCTGCTCGGTGGTCCAGCGCCGGGCGGTGAACCCCGTGGTGGGAGCGCCCTCGACCCGCAGGCCCGCGGTGCGCCCCGGGGCGCCGGTGAGCTCCAGCCAGCGGACGTCGGCGCGGTGGCCGTTCTCCTGCGGCATGACGTACGGCGTCTGCAGGCCCTCGACGGTCGCCGTGAAGAGGCTGACCTGCGTCGCGAGACCGGTGTCGGGGTAGGCCTCGCCCGGTCCGCGCCCGAACCAGGTGGCGCGCTCCAGGGCCCGCGGCAGGTGCAGCCGCACGCCGACGCGCGGCCACGGCACGGTCCACTCCCCCTGCGGCTGGACGTCGACGTCGAGCCGCACCGCGCCCGCGGGGCCGCCGACGCGGTCGACGGGCCCGTCCTCGGGCGCGGCCGTCCACCGGTAGGTGACGAGCACGCCGTGGTCGTGCACGGGCGGAGCCACGCGGGCGGTCACCACGAGGGCGTCGCCGTCGACCTCGACGCCGCGCACCTGGTGCTGCAGGTGGTGCAGGCCCGCGGCGCGCCACAGGTCGGCGAGGTGGCCGGTCTCGCCCTCGTCGTTGTCGGTCGGCGCGCGCCACAGGTCGAGGCGCAGGCCGCGGACCGGGAGCGACCCGAGCGCCAGCAGGGACCCGGTGGCGGCGTCGAAGCGCGCACCACCGAGCACGACCTCGCTCCCCCGCCGCACGGGGCCACCCGCCGGCGCCGTCTGCGCACGGGAGGACGACGACGCGAGCGCGGGCTCGCCGGCGGACGGGCCGAGAGCCACCTGGCCCGAGCCGACGACGTGGCCGGCAGCGGCCCAGGTCTCGTCGACGGTGGTCACCGCGGTGACGGTCACCCAGCGCTCGGAGGCGCCTGCGTCGCCGACCGCGGAGGCGTCGCCGGTGAGGGCCTCCACCGGCAGCGGCACCTCGGCGGACTGCCAGGGCGCGAGGTCGGGGACCTCCAGCGCACCGGAGGCCACCTCCACGCCGTCGTCCTCGCGGGTCCAGCGCAGCGCCACGCGGCCGTCGCCGAGGCGGCGCACGTCGTAGCGGTTGGTCACCCGGACCGCCTCCGAGCCCACCGCGCCGGCGGCCACCAGCTCCACCGGGGCGTAGGCCACGGCGACGTCGAGCAGGCCCGGTGACGGCGTGCGGTCGGGGAAGAGCAGGCCGTCGGCCACGAAGTTGCCGTCGTGGACGGTCTCGCCGAAGTCGCCGCCGTAGGCCCAGCGCTCGTGCGTCCGTGCGCCGTCGGGGCCGGTGACGGCCTGGCGCAGGCCGTGGTCGATCCACTCCCACACGAACCCGCCCATGCAGCGCGTGGACGACTCGAACAGCTCCTGGTACTCGGCCACGCCGCCCGGTCCGAGACCCATGGCGTGCACGTACTCGCACTGCACGAAGGGCATGCGGCGGCGGCGCGCGTCGGCGGCGTCGTCGCGGGGCCCCGCGGTGAGACCGCCGCCCGTGAGTGCGTCGTCGCTGCCCAGGTGCGCCTCGCGACCCTGCGCGATGAGCGCGACCTCGTCGTGGTGGGCGTACATGCGGCTGTACACGTCGACGTCGGGCACGCCCCAGTCGTGCTCGTAGTGCAGCGGCAGCCCGGTGCCGACGGCGCGGGCGGCCCGCGCCATCGCCGACAGGTTGCGACCGACGCCCGACTCGTTGCCGAGGGACCACATCACGACGCTGGCGTGGTTCTTGTCGCGGTGCACGGTGCGGACCATCCGGT
>JAKONK010000272.1 GCA_022701985.1 Actinomycetales bacterium | reverse complement strand
CGGCGCCGTGGCGCGCCACCAGCTCCTCGGCGCCGACCTCGGAGAAGACGACGACCTCGGCTCCCAGGCGCACCAGGTGGGGCAGGTGGCACTCGGCGATGCCGCCGGCGCCCACCAGGCCGATCCTCAGACGGGTCTCGCTCACGCCTCGCAGTCTGCCCGCGCGGCTGGAGCGGTCAGCGGCGGCCGGGGGCCCGGACCACCAGCCACAGCAGGTACGCCCCGCCGATCGCCCCGGTCACCAGCCCCACCGGCAGCTGCAGCGGGGCGAGCAGCCGCTGCGCCACGAGGTCGGCGGCGAGCAGCAGCACCGCGCCGGTCGCCGCGGTGGTGGCCAGCGGCACGGACGGCGAGCGCAGCACCCGTCGCGCCAGCTGCGGCGCCGCCAGCGCCACGAACCCGATGGGCCCGGCGGCGGCGGTCGCGGCGCCGGTGAGCCCGACCGCGGTGAGCACCAGCACCACCCGGGTGCGCCCCAGCGGGACGCCGAGGGCGGCGGCGACGTCGTCGCCGAGGTCGATCACGCGCAGCGCGCGCCGGTGCAGCAGCACCACGGGCGCGAGCGCCGCGACGGTCGCGGCGAGCACGGCGACGTCGGGCCAGCGCGTCACCGCGAGGCTCCCGAACAGCCAGGTGCGCGCGACCTGCGCCACCTCCAGGGGCGCCCGCGTGACGAGGTAGTCGTTGACGGAGGCGAGCGCCGCCGCGAGGGCGATGCCGACGAGCACCGTCCGGTCGCTCGCCGTCCCCGTGCCGCGGGTCAGCAGCAGGACGACGGCGGCCGCCGCCCCGCCACCGAGCCAGGCGCCCGCGGCGGGGCTGAGCGACCCGACCCCCACGACGACGACCGCGAGGGCGCCGGTGGCCGAGCCGGTGGTGAAGCCGATGACGTCGGGGCTGCCCAGGGGGTTGCGCGTCAGCGTCTGGAACACCGCCCCGGCCGTGGCCAGGGCCGCGCCGACGAGCAGGGCCGCGGCCAGGCGCGGCAGGCGCAGCCCCAGCACCACGACGTCGGCGGCGGGGGTGCCCCCGCCGAGCAGCGCGCGGACGACGGCGTCGGGTGAGGCGCGGTAGGACCCGCCGAGCAGCGAGGCGACGGCGAGGGCAGCGGCCAGCAGCGCGAGGACCAGGAGCACCCGGGGGGCCCTGGTCGCGGCCGCGGTCACCGGCGGGGTCCGCGCATCGCGAGCCAGAACAGCAGCGGGGCCCCGACGAACGCCGTCACGATGCCGACCTCCAGCTCCCCGGGGCGCACGACCAGGCGGCCGACCACGTCGCTCGCGAGCACCAGCGCCGCTCCGCCGAGCGCGCACAGCGGCAGGGAGCGGCGCAGCCCGGGGCCGACCACCAGCCGGACGGCGTGCGGGACCACCAGCCCCACGAACGAGACGGGCCCCGCGGCCGCGGTGGCCCCGCCGCACAGGAGCGTCACCGCGACGAGGGCGAGCATCCGCGTGCGGCCGGTGCGCAGGCCGAGGGACCGGCCGACGTCCTGGCCGAGGGCGAGCGCGTCGAGCCCGCGGCCGAGCGACCAGGCGAGCACCCCGCCGGCCAGGACGAGCGGGGCGACGACGAGCGCGGTCCCGAGCTGCCGGGCCTCCAGCGAGCCCACCACCCAGAACCGGTAGGAGTCGAAGGCGCGGGCGTCGAGCAGCGTCACCGCGCCGGTGACCGAGTGGAGGCAGGCGGCGAGCGCCACCCCGGCGAGCACGAGGCGCACGGGGTCTCCGGCCACGCCGCGGCTCGCGCCGATGAGGAGCACGGCGCCGGTGGCCAGGGCCGCTCCCACCAGGGCGGCCGCCGCGAGGCCCGCGGTCGCGGTGACGCCGAGACCGGTGATGGCCAGCACCACCGCGGTGGCGGCCCCGGCGTTGACCCCGAGCAGGCCGGGCTCGGCGAGGGGGTTGCGGGTGAGCGCCTGCACCACCGCGCCGGCGCACCCCAGGGCGGCGCCCACGAGCACCCCGAGCACCGTGCGGGGCACCCGCAGCTGGTGCACCACGAGCGAGTCGGGGGAGGAGTCCGGCGTCCACAGCGCCCGCAGCGCGGCCTCCGGCGGCACCGGGCGCGAGCCGACGGCCAGGCTCAGGACGACGAGGACCAGCACCGCCGCGGCCAGGCACGCCCCCAGGGAGAGCGTCCGGGCCCTGCGGGGGGTGGGGGTGGCCGCCGGGGCGAGCTCAGGCGGGGTCCCCGTCCGGGCGGGCATGGCGAGCGGCCTCCTGATCAGCGGGTTTGCGGTCGTGGTGATCATCGCGGTACTCGTTGATCTCCGCAGAACAAGGTGAGGCTAACCTATGCACATCGAGCCCTCGGGCCGTCCGTCCGTCGCACCCGCACGCCGTCCGCGAGCCCTGCGCTGGCTGCCCGCCGTCGCCGCCGCGGCCCTGGCGGGCCTGCTCGCCGGGTGCGGCGGGGGAGCCCTCAGCGGTGCGGACGCCGCTCCCGCGGCCTCCGCCGACGCCGCGGGCGCGACCTCGCCCGCGCTGCCCGACAACGAGGCCGGCTCCACCGGCCAGCACGTGGTCTCGCGGACCATGGCCGAGGGCATGGGCTCGACCCAGGCCGACGGCACCTTCCCCCGCACCGTCACCCACTACCTCGGCACCACCGAGGTGCCGGCGGCGCCGCAGCGGATCGCCGTCATCTCCACCGGCCAGCTCGACGCGCTGCTCACCCTGGGGCACGTCCCCGTCGCGGCGACCGTCGCCGAGTCGAACGCCCTGGTGCCGGAGTACCTCGCGCAGGCCTTCCCCGACGACGCCCCGGCGCTGGCGCAGATGACGAGCATCGGCACCCGCACCGAGCCCGACGTCGAGGCGATCGCCCAGGCGCAGCCCGATCTCATCCTCGTCAACTCCACGCGCGGCGAGGACTACTACGGCGCGCTGTCGGCGATCGCCCCCACCGTCGTGACGCTCGGCAACGGCGTGAACTGGAAGAGCGACCTGCTGGTGCTGGCCGACGCCCTCGGGCAGGAGGGCGAGGCCCAGGCGGTCCTCGACGGGCTGCACGCCGACGCGGCCGCCTACGCCGCGGCGCTGCCCGTGGGGCGTGCCGCGCCGACGGTGTCGTTCCTGCAGTCGACCGGTGACCGCACCCGGATCATGGGGCTGCCCTCGTTCACCGGCGGTGTCGCGGAGGACCTCGGGCTGGGCCGCCCGGAGTCGCAGCAGTTCGACGAGACGTCGCAGGACGTCAGCGCCGAGCAGCTCGACC
>JAKONK010000260.1 GCA_022701985.1 Actinomycetales bacterium | reverse complement strand
GCCGGCGTCGCTCCAGGCGGTGCAGACGTGCACGTCGAGGGGGAAGGTGATGGGGAAGTCGCCGTACAGCAGCCGCCCGGCGCGCTCGGCGGCGCCGCGGACGGCGAGCGCGACGTCGTCGGCCAGCGCCGCGGGGGTGTGCACGAGCACCTCGTCGTGGAGGAAGAGCACCAGGTGCGGGCGCTCGGCCAGCGGACCGCGCCCGAGGCGCCACAGCTCCTCGCGCAGCAGCGCCACCCAGCTGGAGGCCCACTCCGCCGCCGACCCCTGCACCACGAAGTTGCGGGTGAAGCGCCCCCAGGAGCGGCGCTCGCGCACGTCGGCGTCGCTGGCGGGCTGGTCGGGGGCCTGCTGCGTCCACGAGCCCGTGGGCACCGGCGAGCCGCGCCCCAGCCACGTGCTCACCGCCTCGCCCCGCTCCCCCGCGGCCGCCGCGAGCTCGAGGTGCTCGACCGCGCGCGGGTACCGGCGGGCGAGGTGCTCGACCATGCGGCCACCGCTGCCGGCCGTCGCGCCGTACATCGCGCCGAGCACCGCGAGCTTGGCGTCGGCCCGGCTGGCGACGGCCCCGCTGTCGACGACGCCCTGGTACAGGTCTCCGCCGGCCGCGGCGCGGGCCAGGTCGGTGTCGGCGCTGACCGCAGCGAGCACGCGCGGCTCGAGCTGGGCGACGTCGGCGACCACCAGGCGCCACCCGTCGTCGGCGACCACCGCGGGGCGCAGCACGGCGGGCACCGACAGCGCTCCCCCGCCCTGCGCCGCCCACCGGCCGCTGACCACACCGCCGGGCAGGTGGTCGGGGCGGTAGCGCCCGTCGCGCACCCACTCGCGGAGCCAGCGCCAGCCGTTGGCCGCGTGCAGCCGGCTCAGCCGCCGGTGCTCCAGCAGCGGGACGACGGCGGGGTGGTCGTGCTGCTGCAGCGTCCCCGAGCGGGTGTCGGGCAGCTCCAGGCCGGCGCGCCGCAGGGCGCGCTGCAGGTCGGCGGGACTGTCGGGGTTCAGCGACGGCGCGTCGAGCGCCTGCCGCACCCGCACCAGCGCCGCGGCCAGGGCTGCGGGCGGCTCGCCCGCCGGGGGCTGGGGCCCGAGCTCCTCGGCGAGCAGCCGGTCGTGGACGTCGGCGCGCCACGGCAGCCCGGCGTGCGTCATCTCCGCGGCGACCAGCCCGGCGGCGCTCTCGGCCGCCGCCAGCAGCTGCAGCCGGCCGCGCAGCGGCGACGCGACCACCGCCGCCTCCTGCCGGGCGAGCTCGGCCGCGGCGTCGAGCGAGGCGAGCGGCGCGGCCAGCTCGAAGAGCCCCTCCGGCGCAGCGCTCCCGGGCACGGCGGCGGTGGCGCTCACGGGCGCCAGCTCGTCCCAGGCACCGGTGTCCGGCCCGGCGAGCAGCTGCTGGTCGACGGCCGTCGAGCGCCGCATCACCCGGTGCACGAGCCGGAGGTCGGTGCACCGCCGCACCCGCACACCCGCGGCGAGCAGGGCCGGGTACCAGCGGGTGGTGTCGTCCCACACCCAGCGCGGGCCGGCGCCCCGCGCCTCGAGGCGGCGGACCACGTCGGCGAGCTCGTCGTCCGCGACCAGGACGTCACGGCCGTCTGCGCGCACGACGACGCCGTCGCTCCGGCGCTGCAGCAGCACCTGCTGCGGACCCGTCACACCCCCAGTCTCGCCGCCCCCACCGACACCCCCTCCCCCTCCTCCGTGACGATCACGGCGCTGAGCGCCACCTCGTGCCGCAGGACGCCCCCAGGGCCAGCAGCAGCGCGACGACGACGAGCGCCGCGGACCCCGCCCCCGGACCGGTGCCGTCCACCAGGGCTCCCACCAGGGCCGCCCCGGCGGCGCTGCCCGCGGCGCTCGCGGAGCCGGTCCACGCGAGGGCCTCGGTGAGGACGGCGCGCGGCACCTCCCGCTCCAGCGCGACGGCCACCTGCACGACGACGACGGGGACCACCAGCCCGGCGAGGGCCAGCCCCGCGGTGAGCAGGGCCACGGAGAAGCCCCCCAGCCCGCCTGCGACCAGGGCGGCCAGCGCCGTCAGCCCGCAGCCGACAGCGATCCCGACCGCAGCCAGGACCACCTGGGGCAGCGGAGGGGTGCGCCAGGTGCGCAGCCCGCCGAGCCAGGCCCCCAGCAGTCCCGCACCGCTCGAGACCGCGACCAGCAGCGCCACCGCGCCGGGTCCGCCCAGCGCGTCCGCCCACGCCGCCGTGGTGATCTGCAGCCCGCCGAAGTGCACGCCGAGCAGCCCGCTGCACAGCACGAGCAGCACTGGTAGGCGTCGCCGCAGCGTCCGTCGAGGTGCAGCGTCCGCGTGCGGGGAGCCGCGCCCACGTCGTCGTCCTGCGGGGCGGGGTGCCGGCTGAGGAGCGGTGCGGCGCTGGACGGCGAGCGCGAGCCCCCCACCGACCACGAGCGCCGCGGCACCGGCGCTCCCCGCCCACGGGGCGGCTCCGGCGGCGAGGGCGCTGACCAGCACCGGCCCGAGCAGGAAGGTGACGGCGTTGACCAGCGACTCCAGCGCGAAGGCCCGGGGCAGCACGTCGAGGCGCCCCTCGAGCAGCACCGCCCAGCGCACCGACGACAGCGCTCCGAGCTGCGGGACGCTCGCACCCGCGGCTGCGGCCGCCGCGACCACCACCGCGGACGGCGCTCCCCCGGTGACCAGCCCCAGGAGCGCGACGACGGCGACCGCGTGCACCGCGAGCACCACCGGGAGCACGGTCGTCTGCCCCCAGCGGTCGACCGCGCGGGCCACCTGGGGGCTGGCGACGGCCTCCGCCAGCGCGAACGCCCCCACGGCCGCACCGGCCGCCGCGAAGGAGCCGCTCGCGCCGTGCACCAGCCAGACCAGGCCGAGCCCGGTGGCGGCGACGCCGACGCGGCCGGCGCTGGCGGCGGCGAAGAAGCCCAGCGCTCCGGGCAGGGCCAGCAGCTGGCGGTAGCCCTCCAGAGGAGGTCCGGGGGTGTCCTCAGGGCGCTGCGGCGCGCCCGACGTCCTCGTGTGCACGAGGGTCCCTCTCGCGGCCGGACCGGCGAGCTGGGCTCCCCGGACGGGCGTCTCGGTGCGGCCGGGCAGTCGCCTCGACGTGCGCCATCCTGCCACCG
>JAKONK010000250.1 GCA_022701985.1 Actinomycetales bacterium | reverse complement strand
TGGTCAGGGCGTGCGGTCGCACGTCGGCTCCTCGAAGTCGTCCTTGCTCGTGCCGGAGGGCACGTGCCTGGTCCTCACCCGGAGCACCCCATGACGAGCAGGGTTGCCGGCCAGCGAGCCGGGGCTTTGCGCTGGCGCTCATGACCTGGGAGGGACCGTAGCGGGTCGGTCGCCTGCGAGTCAACGCTCTGTCACGAGTCGCGTGTCGTCCTCTCGGGGCCCGGGTCGTGGCGGGATCTCCACGCCCGGTGGCAGCCGAGGGCCTCCCGCTGCTGCCCCGCCCCCGGATAGCGTCCGCGCGTGCAGACGACCCGCGCCGCCGACCTGGTCGAGCAGGAGGCCACCGCCCTCGCCGCCCTGCTCGCCCCCGGATCCCTCGACGCGCAGGTGCCGGGGTGCCCCGGGTGGCGCCTCGTCGACCTGGCCCGGCACACCGGCGGGGTGCACCGCTGGGCCACCGCGGCCCTGGCGACGCCGCCCGGAGGCGATCCCGGTGACGAGCCCCCCGGCCCGGACGACGGCGCCGCGGTCCGCCCCTGGTTCCTCGACGGCGCCGGGGCGCTCGCGGCGGCCCTGCGCTCCACCTCGCCGGCGCAACCGTGCTGGACCTTCGCCGCCCCCGAGGCGCCCGCCACGGCGGCGTTCTGGGCGCGCCGCCAGGTGCTCGAGACCGCGCTGCACCGGTGGGACGCCGAGACCGCCGTCGCTGCGGCCGGCCTGGGCGCCGCGCCCGACCCGGCGAGGTGGCTGGCGGCCGACGTCGCCGCCGCCGGCGTCGCCGAGGTGGCCGAGGTGATGGCGCCGCGGCAGGTGCGGCTCGGTCGCACGCCGGAGCTGCCGGCCGCCCTGTCGCTGCAGGACGACGACGGCCGCGGGGTGCTCCTCGGCGGGTCGGTGCGCCCTGGCGGTGGGGGTGGCGCCGTCGTCCTCGGGCCGTCGCCGGTGCTGCTCCTGCTGCTGTGGCGGCGCACCTCGCTCGACCGCGAGCTGGCCGCCGGGCGGCTGCGGCTCTCGGGTGACCGCGAGGTCGCCGAGGGCGTCCTCGCCGCCGCGCTGACCCCCTGAGCCCCGGGGCGTGTCAGAGCAGGCGCAGGCCCAGGTGGGCGGCGAGCTGGGGTGCGAGCCCCACGAGCTCGGCGGTGTCGACGGCGCACCCGCGCAGCCCGTCGACGCCGCGCAGGTCGTCGAGCGACGCGCCCCGCAGGTCGACGTCGTCGCAGCGCGCCCCCGCCAGGTCGGCGCCGGTGAGGTCGCACCCGGCGAACGACACCCGCTGCAGCCTCGCTCCCGTCAGGTCGGCGCCCCGCAGGTCGCAGCCGTCGAGGACGACGTCGGTCAGCGCCGCGTCGCGCAGGACCGCACCGTCGAGGCGGCACCCGCGCAGCACCACCCGGTCGAGGCGGGCCGCGGGCAGGCGCAGGGCGGAGAGCCGCGCCCCGGTGACCTCGACGTCGGCCCACTGCGACCGGGCCGCGTCGGCCGCGACGGCGGAGACCCGCTCCCACCGGCTGCTGGAGCACCGCAGCGCGGCGAGCAGGGCGCCGTCGAGCACGGCGTCCTCGACGGCGCACTCCAGCACCACCAGGCCCTCGAGCCGCGCGCCGGCGAGCTCGGCGCCGTCGACCAGGACGCTGTCCCAGCGGCCGCGCAGCAGCTCGCCCGCGGGCAGCACCTCGAGGTCGGGCAGCACGACGTCGGGGGCGCGGGGAGCCGCCAGCGCCCGCGGGCCGCGAGGTGGCCTAGCGCCCACGACCACGTCCAGGAGCGGGGTCGAGGGAGGTGAAGCACGACGGGGGCTGCTCGCCGTCGAGGAGCAGCCGCACCGCGGCGCGGGCCGCCACCGGGCCGACGAGGTTGCCGGTGCCGCTGTAGCCGCCCACGGCGGCCACGGCGTCAGCGCCCCGCCCGTCGACGAGCCCGCAGAACGCCCGCCCCGCGTGCTGGGGTGCGGTGTACCCGACCGACGCGCCCCAGCGGTGGGTGACCTCGCCGCCGGCCAGCGCCCGCCCCAGCAGCAGCTCGGCGACGCGGTCGACGTGCGCCTGCACCGCGGCTGTGGGCTCGGTGGACCCCGTCCACTCGGCATCCACCGGGCCGGTGTCGCGGCCGCCCCCGACCAGCAGGCGCGGGCCGTCGGCGCCGTGCGACACCTGGCCGTAGTCGTAGCCCCAGCGGAGGTAGGCGCCGCACGGCACGCGCTCGGTGACCCGCTCCGCCTCGGCCCGGTCCAGCGGCGCGGTGGCCAGCATCTGCAGCCGCGCCGTGCGCACCACTCCCGCCACCTGGGGGAGCAGCGCCTCCAGCCGGCCGTCGACGGCGACCAGCACCGCGCCGGCGCTGACGACGCCGCGCTCGGTCTCGACCCGCCCCGGGGCCACGCGCAGCACGCGGGTGCCCTCGTGGACCCGGATCCGGTCGCCGTGCTCGCGCCGCAGGTGGGCGAGCACCCCGAGGTGGCGCACCACGGGGTTCACCTGCGCGTCGTCGGGCAGGAAGAGCCCCCGCCCCAGCGGGCCCGCGTGCTCCTCGACGGCGATCCCGTGGGCTCGCAGCGCCGCGGCCTGGGCGGCGCAGTCGGCGAGCTCGCGCTCCCGCTCGTCGTCGTCGACCCCGACGCCGCCGGCGAGGCGCAGCGACCCGGCGCGGCGCACCGCTCCGGCGGGCAGGACGGCGAGCAGGTGCTCCAGCTCGGCCAGCGTCGCCCGGTAGAGCCAGGCGGCGGGCTCGGCGCCCCAGGACGCCACGGCCTCGTGGAACGCGGGGGCCGGACCGCCGAGCAGCAGCCCGCCGTTGCGACCCGCGGCACCGGCGGCCACGCGCCCGGCGTCGACGGCCACGACGGACAGCCCCCGGGCGGCCAGCTCCTCGACGGCCGCCAGCCCCGAGCCGCCGACGCCGACGACGCAGGCGTCAGCGGTGGTGCTGCCCGGGAGCGGGGACGCCCCCGGCCAGGACGCGACCGCGGGGTCGGCGTCCCAGCCGGGGGTGTTCGTGAGGTCCATGATCGCGGCGGAGGGGGTGGTCAGGGCTCCACGGTCTGGTGCTTGCCGACGATGGTGATGCCCGACTCCGTCACCGTGAAGCCGCGCTCGCGGTCGCGGTCCGGGTCGACGCCGACGGTCGCGCCCTCGGGGACCACGACGTTCTTGTCGATGATCGCCCGGCGCACCACCGCGTGGCGGGCCACCTGCACGCCGTCCATGAGCACCGACCTGTCGACCGACGCCCACGAGTGCACCTGCACGCCGGTGGCGAGCACGGAGTCCTCCACGAGGGAGCCGGACACGACCGAGCCGGGGCCGACCACCGAGTTGATGGCGTGGCCGATGCGGCCCTGCCACCCGTGCACGAACTTCGCCGGCGGCAGCGGGGGCTGCTGGCTGTAGATCGGCCACTCGTAGTTGTAGAGGTTGAACACCGGGTGCACCGAGATGAGGTCCATGTGGGCCTCGTAGTAGCTGTCGAGCGTCCCGACGTCGCGCCAGTAGTCCCGGTCGCGCTCGGTCGAGCCGGGCACGTCGTTGTCCTTGAAGTCGTAGACGCCGGCGCGGCCCTGCTCGACGAACCACGGGACGATGTCGCCGCCCATGTCGTGGCGCGAGCCCTCGCGGTCGGCGTCCTTGCTCACCGCCTCCATGAGCGCCCTGGCGTCGAAGACGTAGTTGCCCATCGAGGCCAGGACCTCGCCGGGGGAGTCGGGCAGGCCCTCGGGGTCGGTCGGCTTCTCCAGGAAGGCCCGGATCCTGCGGCGGTCGGTCGGGTCGACGTCGATGACGCCGAACTGGTCGGCCAGCTCGATCGGCTGACGGATCGCCGCGACGGTGGCGGCGGCGCCGGAGTCGAGGTGCGCGTCGACCATCTGCGAGAAGTCCATGCGGTAGACGTGGTCGGCGCCCACCACGACGACGATGTCGGGCTTCTCGTCACGGATCAGGTTGAGGCTCTGGAAGATCGCGTCGGAGCTGCCGCGGTACCAGTGCTTGCCGACGCGCTGCTGCGCCGGCACGGGGGCGACGTAGTTGCCGAGCACCGACGACAGGCGCCAGGTGGTGGTGATGTGGCGGTCGAGGCTGTGCGACTTGTACTGCGTGAGCACGACCACCTGCAGGTAGCCGGAGTTGACCACGTTGGAGAGCGCGAAGTCGATCAGCCGGTAGATGCCGCCGAACGGGACGGCGGGCTTGGCGCGGTCGGCCGTGAGGGGCATCAGGCGCTTGCCCTCGCCGCCCGCGAGCACGATGGCGAGGACCTTGGGGCGGTGCGACCCGCGTCGGCGAGC
>JAKONK010000217.1 GCA_022701985.1 Actinomycetales bacterium | reverse complement strand
CCGTGGCACCCGGTCGCAGCCGCGGCTCCGCCGGCCCCGCAGGTGGTCGGGGGAGTCCAGGGAGCAGTCGTCGAGCGTCACGACGGACGAGCCCGCACCGCAGGTCGCGTTGGACCAGCGGTGCGGGCTCACATCGCGGCTGGGCCGCGGTCACCCCGTCACGAGGATCAGATGTCGTAGTACATCTCGCAGCATAGGGACATGGCGCTGACCTGGGATGATTTCCCGATCTGGCCCCTGGGCTGCGGAGTTGCCGTTGGCCACCGTTGGCTCTGAGCAGGTGTTCGCGACTGCGATGAGGACCAGGTGGGGACTGCAGGGACTTTGAACTACGACACCGGGCTCTCCCGACGGGTGTCACTCAAAGTCCTCTACCCACTCCGATCATCCAGCGCGGACCGTGACTGGCCTCGAGCCGCTTGCCGCAAATACTTCTTCTGCTCGCACTGGAGCCACCGACATGATCAGTCTTCTCTGCTGGTCGGCGTTCGTCGCCGGTTGACACCCACCCGCTGGCATGTGGCCCGCGCCTCAGCCCCGTAGCAGGGGCACCACGTCCTGGGTGAACTGCGTCAGGAACCGCGTCTGGTCAGCCCCCGGACCGTGGAAGACCAGGTGGCCGAAACCGGCGTCGACGTACCCCTTCACCGCAGCGGCCACCTCGGCCGCGTCGTCGGAGACGATCCAGCGCTGGGCGACCTGCTCGATGGGCAGCTCGTCCGCCAGGCGCCCCATCTCCACGGGGTCGTGCACCTGCGCCTTCTGCTCCGCGCTCAGGGACAGCGGCGCCCAGAACCGGGTGTTCTCCAGCGCCCGGGAGCGGTCGCGGTCGTAGGAGAGCTTGACCTCGATGGTGCGCTCGATGTCGGCCTCGGTGCGCCCGGAGGCCTGCAGCCCCTCGCGCAGCGACGGCAGCAGGGTCTGGGAGTACAGGTCCATGCCCTTGCCGGAGGTGCAGATGTACCCGTCCCCGGCGCGCCCGGCGTACTTGGTCACCCCCGGGCCGCCGGCGGCGATGAAGACCTGCACCGGGGTGGTGGGCTTGTCGTAGACGGTGGCGTCGTGCAGGCGGTAGTACTCCCCCTCGAAGGTGACGCGGTCCTCGCTCCAGAGCTGGCGGATGAGGCGGACGGCCTCGCGCAGGCGGGCGAAGCGCTCTGGGGTCTCGGGGAAGGCCGAGCCGACGGCGTGCTCGTTGAGGGCTTCTCCGGTGCCCACGCCCAGGATGATGCGGCCGGGGGCCAGGCACCCCAGGGTGGCGAAGGCCTGGGCGATGACGGCGGGGTTGTAGCGCAGGGTGGGGGTGAGCACGGAGGTGCCGAGCTGGACGCGGGTGGTCTTGGCGGCCACCCAGCCCAGCCAGGTCAGGGCGGAGGGGGCGTGGCCGCCCTCGTGGCGCCAGGGCTGGAAGTGGTCGGAGATCCAGACCGAGTCCAGGCCGGACTCCTCGGCCTGGACGGCGTAGTCGGCCAGCTGGGCGGGGTCGAACTGCTCCGCGGAGGCCTTGTAGCCGATCTTGAGCTCACGACGGGTGCTGCTGGGCGTGCTCATGGGCCCATCGTGGTGGGCGTCGCCCGGCACCGCGAGGCAGTGCCGGGCCACGCCCGTCGTCGTCCCGTCGTCAGGCGGGGCGCTCCACGAGCACCCGCACGTCCCACGCTCCGAGCTCCAGCCGCTCGCCCCCCGACCAGGCGCCCTCGGCCAGCAGGTCGCGCGCCGCCACCGGCACCTCGACGGACGCCGACGTCCACGACCAGTTGTGGACGACGTGCACGCGGGCGCCGTCGTGGGCCGTGCCGGAGCTGACGGTCACCGACTCCGGACCGCCCCAGCGCCGCTGCGCGGCGGTCGTGCCGGCCGCGCCCGACGTCGAGGCGTCCACCGCCCAGCTCACGAGCGCCGCCGCCGTGGCCGCGTCGGGCTCGGTGCCGACGAGGGTGACCCGGCCCGTTCCCCGCGAGGCCGTGGTGACCGCCGGGAACCGCCCGAAGTGCGGGTGGTCGTAGCCGAGGAGCTCCTCGGCCCCGCCGTCGGCGCGCAGGCCGTCGACCCACGTGCGCGCCTCGGCCCCGTCCGGCAGGGCGAGCGCCGGGAGGTCCGCCGGCGCCGCGCGCGGGACGAGCGGGACCGGAGCATCGAGGTTGGAGAACTCCTGGTAGCTGGCCCCGGCCGCCTCGGCCAGCCGTCCCGGCTTCACCTCCAGGCGGGCGCGGGCCAGCTCGTCGGCGTACCCGGAGCGGATGCCCAGCACCAGGTGGCCGCCGGCGGTGGCGTACGCGTCCAGCCAGTCGAGCAGCTCGTCGGAGGCCACGTAGAGGCCCGGGACCAGCAGCACCGGCAGCTCGGCCGCCACCTCGGCGGGCGAGGTGCCGGGCACCAGCTGGCGGTCGTGCACGAGCCGGGTGGCCAGCGAGGCGTCGAACGCGCCGCGCGCCCAGGTGCCCACGAGCCCGTCGTACGTCCCCTCGACGACGGGGTAGGGGCGGCTGCCGTCGTCCGCGGAGGCGGTGTGCGGCTGGAACGACAGGCCCCACTTGCTGGGCACGGAGTAGAGGAGCCCCACCTGGGCGTCGGGGTGCAGCCCCGCGGCGGTGGAGCCGGCGGTGCCCAGCTCGGCGCCCAGCTGCGCCAGCTGCTCGTAGACCCGGCCCGGCCGCTGGTCGTGGGGGAGGACCCCACCCCAGTAGGTCTCGGTGCCGGCGTGCAGCGTGTGCCAGTGCCAGTACTCGACCATCCGCGCTCCGCGCGCCACGAAGGCCCACGCCGCCTGGCGCCACTGGCCGTCCCACGCGGGGAAGTTCACCGCGGCTCCGCCGATGGCGGCGGCGTTGGTCTCGGTGATGAGGAACGGCGCCTGCTGGGAGGCGAACATCCGGTCGGCGGTGTGCACCAGCGTCCAGGTGCCCGTCGAGGTCCAGTACTGCTGCGGCAGCGGGTCGGGCGCCGGCAGCGCCAGTGCGTCCTGCATCGCGTAGTAGGGGTTGCCGGCGGCGACGTCGAGGTCGGCGTTGACGCCGAGCTCGTCGACGGCGGGACGGGTGTAGGACACGCACGTCATGACGAACTGGTCGTCGCGGCCCGCCGCGGCGGCCACCTCCCGCACGATCCCGGCCTGCCAGGAGATGAGGTCTGACGTGCACAGCGTCTGGAACTCGCGCCAGGCGAGGTCGTACTGCGGCTGGGCGTTGCCGTGCGGCGTCCACAGGTCGGCCCACCGCGAGAGGCGGTGCGACCAGTACGTCAGGCCCCAGGCCCCGTTGAGGGCCTCGACGGTGCCGTAGCGGGTCCGCAGGTGGTCGACGAAGGCCTCGAAGGTGCCGGGGTTGTGGATGAGGTGCAGGCCCGGCTCGTTGTCGACCTGGTAGCCGATGACGGCGGGGTGGGCCGCGTACCGCTCCACGACCCTCCGGACCACGCGCTCGGCGTGGAACCGGAACGCGGGAGCGGTGAAGTCGACCTCCTGGCGGCTGCCCCAGCGCATCGGGGTGCCGGTGCCCGGGTCGAGCGCCAGCTCGGGGTGCTTGCGCGCCAGCCACATCGGGACGGCGTAGGTGGGCGTGCCGAGGATGACCGAGATGCCGCGCTCGTGGCACCCGTCCAGGGCCTCCTCGAGCCAGTCGAGGTCGAAGGCACCGTCGGAGGGCTCCCACGTCGACCACACCGACTCGCCGACGCGCACCACGGTCATGCCCGCGTCGACCATGAGGTCGAGGTCGGTCTTCACCCTCGGCGACGGCGTGTACTCGGGGTAGTACGCGGCGCCGAAGAGCACCTTCGGCGGCAGCCCCTTCTGGTGGTGCCGCCGGTCGAACAGGCTCATCCCTTGACCCCTCCCGCGGCCAGCCCCGCCTGCCAGTACTTCTGCAGGTAGAGGAAGGCGATGACGAGCGGCACGATCGAGACGAGCGAGCCGGTGATGACGCTGGAGAACAGCACCTGCCCGCCGGAGCCCGCGGCGGCGGCCGACTGCCACTGCGCCAGGCCCACGGTGAGCGGGTACAGGTCGGGCGTGCTCAGCATGATCAGCGGCAGGAAGTAGTTGTTCCAGGTCGCGACCAGCGTGAACAGCAGCACCGTGATGAAGCCGGGGGCCAGCAGCCGCATCGCCACGGTGAAGAAGATGCGCAGCTCCCCGGCGCCGTCGACGCGGGCGGCCTCGAGCAGCTGGGTGTCGACGGCGTCGGCCGCGTAGACGCGCATCAGGTAGACCCCGAACGGGCTGACCAGGCTGGGGAGGATCACCGCCCAGCGGGTGTCGGTGAGCTCCACCCCCGCGAAGAGCAGGTAGGTGGGGATCGCCAGCGCCGTGGTCGGGACCATGATCGCGCCGAGGACCACCGAGAACAGCAGCGTGCCGCCGGGGAACTCGTACTTGGCGAAGGCGTAGCCGGCCGCGGTGGCCAGGAACGCCGCGCCGACGGCGCTGACGCCGGCGTACAGCACGGTGTTGCCGATCCAGGTCCAGAAGATGCCGCCCTGGGCGGTGAACACCTGCTGGAGGTTCGTCACGATGTTGATCTGGTCGAACCACAGGCCGAAGGTGGAGAACAGCTGGCCGTTGGTCTTGGTCGAGGCGACCACGAGCCAGTACAGCGGCAGCAGGAAGTACGGCAGCAGCAGGATCGTCAGCACGGTCAGCAGGGGGCTGCGCCGCTCGCTGGCGGGCCGCCGCCGCTTCGTCGTCGTGCCCTCGAGCTGCTGCGCGACGGCGGCGTCCGCGGCCTGGACGGTGCTCACGAGCGGCGCTCCTTGCGCTGGGCGGACAGCTGGACGACGTACGACAGGACCGCGATGACCAGGGCCAGCAGGAACGCGACGGCCGCCGAGTAGTTGATGTTCTGGTTGGTGAACGCCAGGTTGTAGGCGTAGAGGTTCGGCGTGTAGGCCGAGTCGATCACCGAGGGTGCGAGCGACGACAGCAGCTGAGGCTCGTTGAAGAGCTGGAAGCTGCCGATCACCGAGAAGATCAGGGTCAGCAGGAGGGCGCCGCGGATGGCGGGGATCTTCACCGACCAGGCGATGCGGACCTCGTTCGCGCCGTCCATCCGGGCCGCCTCGTAGAGCTCGGTGGGGATGGAGCGCAGTGCGGCGAACATGATGATCATGTTGTAGCCCACGAACGACCAGGTGACGATGTTCATGATCGAGCCGACCATCCAGTCGGACAGGAACGGCGGCTTCGGCAGCGACAGCGAGGTCGCGACCTGCGCGAAGGGGCCGAAGTCGGGCCCGTACAGGTAGCCCCACATGAGCGTCGCCACGACGCTCGGGACGGCGTAGGGCAGGAAGACCGCCAGCCGGATGAAGCGCTGCGCGTACAGCAGGCCCGAGTCGAGCAGCAGCGCGATGAGCAGCGCCAGCCCCAGCATGATCGGCACCTGGATGACGAGGAACGCCCCCACCCGGAGCAGGCCGGTGAAGAAGGCGGAGTCGCCCAGGGCGTTCACGTAGTTCTCGAGGCCCACGAAGCTCGTGCCGCCGATGAGGCGCTCGCGGAACAGGGACAGGTAGGCCGCGTAGACCAGCGGCACCACGAGCATGGCGGCGAAGACCACCATGAAGGGCGCCACCAGCAGGTAGGCGGCGCGGTGCTGGCGGCGGCGGGCGGCCGAGGCGCCCCGCCGCCGCGGCGCCGGCGAGCCCGCCGGCGCCGCGGAGGTGGAGGTCGAGGTCACTGGACCGTGAAGCCCTGCTCCTGGGCGTACGTCTTCAGCTGCGCCTCCCAGGTGGCCAGGGCCCCCTTCATGTCGCCGCGGCCGGTGATCGCCGGGCCCATGACGTCCTCGTAGCTGGAGTAGACGTAGTCCATGAAGGGCAGCCACTCGAACTCGGTGTCGACGTTCGCGGCGGCCTCGGTGAAGAGCTTGTTGACCTCCTGGCCGCCGTAGAACTCCGGCGCTGCGTCGATGAACTCCGGCGCCTCCTGCACGGTCCTCGACGGCGGGAAGAGGAACTGCTCGGTCGCGAACAGCGTCGCCGGCTGCTCCTCGACGTTGATCCAGCGGGCCAGCTCGGCCGCGGCGATCGGGTTCGGGGAGGAGGCGATGACCGCGTCGGTCGAGCCGCCCCAGTTGCCGGTGGCGGTACCGCCGGCGGTGAACTGCGGCAGCTGGGCGGCGCGCCAGGAGCCGGAGGTGTTCTCGGCGGTGCCCTGCAGGAAGACCGGGCCCCAGGCGGCGGTCAGCCAGCTGGCGTAGGTGCCCTGGGAGAGGCCCTGGTACCACTGGTCGGTGAAGTCGGGGTCGACGGCGACCAGGTCGCGCTGGGCGAGGTCCTGCCAGAACTCGATGACCTCGGTGGCCTCGGCGCTGGAGAAGTCGATGCCGACCGTCTCGGCGCCGTCGTAGGTGAACGGCTTGGCGCCGTTGGCCCACATGAAGCCGATCATCTGGCCCGCCTGGTTCGGGGGCAGGTCGGTGAGGTAGCTGCTCGGGTTGGCGGCGCGGTAGGTCTCGGCGGCGGTCGCGAACTCCGCCCACGTCGTCGGTGCCTGCACGCCCGCCGCGGTGAGCAGGTCCTCCCGGTAGAGCATGCCCATCGGGCCGATGTCCTGCGGGACGCCGTAGATCTTGCCGTCGCGGGTGATCTGGGCGTTGACCCAGTCCGGGTACTGCGCGGACAGCTGGTCGTAGCCGTTGGAGCCGGACAGGTCGAGCAGGTTGTCGCCGAGGATGAAGCTCGACAGGTACTGGTACTCGATCTGCACGACGTCGGGGGCGCCGGTGCCCGCGCGCAGGGCGGTGCGCAGCGCCGTGTACTGGTCCAGGCCCTGGCCCGCGTTCACGACGTCGACCTTGATCTTCGGGTAGGTCGCGGTGAACAGGTCGACCTCCTTCTGGATGTCGGGCACCCAGGTCCAGAAGGTCAGCGTGGTGTCGGTGTCCATGGCGGTCTTGAACGCGTCCTCGGAGACCGGCTCGGCGCTGGGGCCGCCGTCGTCCGAGCCGCCGGAGCAGCTGGAGAGCACGAAGGCGGAGGCGCCGAACAGGCCGGCGAGGGCGGCGCGGCGGCCGATGGGCTTGGAGACGATCTCGAACAATGGAACTCCTTCGTCCTGGTGTTCGCTGGGGTGCGGGTGCGGTGGAGCTGACCGGTGCCGGCGCGGTGCCGGCCACCGGGGGCCTAGGGGGAGGTGCTGCCTCCCGGGACGGCGAGCGGGGTGGCGCGGGGGGCACCGGAGCTGGCGCGCACCACGAGCCGCGCCAGCACCACCTCGGCCCGCTCGGCGGGCGGCTCGCCCTCGAGGGAGTCCACGAGGTGCTGGACGGAGCGGCGCGTGAGCGCGGTGAAGTCCTGCTTCACGCTCGTGAGCGGGACCACCTGGAACTCCGACTCCGGCAGGTCGTCGACGCCGACCACGGCCACGTCCTCGGGGACCCGCACGCCGGCCTCGACCAGGGCGCGCACCGCCCCCACGGCCATGGAGTCGTTGGCGGCGAAGAGCGCGGTGAAGGCCTCGCCCCGGCGGAGCAGCTCCTGCGCGGCGCGGTAGCCGCTGCGCGCGGACCAGTCGCCCCGCACCGGCCCGACGGCCTCGCCCCCGCCGTCGGCCAGCGCCGCGCGCCAGCCCCGCTCGCGCAGCTCGGCCGGCTGCCAGGCCACCGGACCGCCGAGGTGGGCCACGCGGCGGTGGCCCAGCTCCAGCAGGTGGCTGGTCGCGAGGTGACCGATGTGCTCCTCGTCGACGGTCACGTGGCTGTGCAGGGGGGAGGTGTCGGCGTCTGGTCCCTCCTCGTGGCGCGGCGAGACGATCGGCACGTCGCCCCACGGCGCGAGCAGGGCCGGGTCGCGCCGGAACGGCTCCACCAGCACCAGGCCCTCGGCCCCCAGCGCGAGCGCGCGGTCCAGGGCCGGTCCCACCTCGGCGGCGTCACCGGCCTCGCTGAGCGAGACCACCACGGTGCCGTAGCCGCGCTCGCGGGCGGCGCGCTCGGCCCCCAGCACGTGCTCGGCGATGCCGAAGAGCGGGGTGCCCATCGCCACGATGCCGATCAGGTGCGTGCGCCCCGCTGCGAGAGCCCGGGCTGCGCTGTTGCGGCGGTAGCCCAGGGCGTCGATGGCGGCGAGCACGCGGTCGCGGACCTCGGGCCGCACCTGGTCGGAGCCGTTGACCACGCGGGAGACGGTCTTCTGGCTGACACCGGCCTCGCGGGCGACGTCGACCATCACGGCGGCGCGCGCCGGGGTGCGCGGGGGCGCGGTGGAGCCTGGGACGAGCACGGCACACCCCTTCGTGACTGCGCTGTCATCGGTGGATGCGGGGAAAGGTAGAGGGACCTTGACTGCGCAGTCAAGGCATGCGGAGGAACCGGTGCTCCACGGCGTGTCACCGCTCGCGGCGGTGCCTCCGGACCGGCGCCGGACCGCGGGTGCGACCGTGGGGCGCGTGGAACGGGCGGACGGCGCGGACGGCTCGGGCGTCTCGGACGGCCGGCCGCGGACGGTGCGCGCCCACGTGCTCACCGGCCCCGGCGGGGGAGGGGTGCAGCGGGTGCCCGCGCCCGTCGCCGGGCCCGGCGAGGTGGTGGTCGAGGTCGAGAGGGTCGGCGTCTGCGGCACCGACCGCGAGTTCGCGACGGGTGAGATGACGTACCTGCGCTCCGGGCACGCCAGCTACCCGGTGCGCCTCGGACACGAGTGGTGCGGCACGGTCGTCGAGGTCGGTGCCGGCGTCGACCCCGCCTGGCGGGGTCGACGCGCCACCGGAGACACGATGCTCGGGTGCGGGGCCTGCCGGAGGTGCCTCCGCGGGCGCCAGCACCTGTGCGAGGACCGCCAGGAGGTCGGCATCCGCGGCGGACGCCACGGGGCGCTGGCGGAGCGGCTGGCGGTGCCGGCCTCGTCGCTGCACGCCCTGCCCGACGCCGTCGACGCCGCCCTGGGCGCGCTGGTGGAGCCCGGGGGCAACGCGCTGCGGGCCGCCCGCGCCTCAGCCGCCGGGCCGGGAGACCGCGTGCTGGTGGTCGGGCCCGGCACCATCGGGCTGCTCACCGCGCTCTTCCTGCGGGCGGCCGGCGCCGAGGTGCACCTGCTGGGGGTCACCGAGGCCTCGCTGGCCTTCGCACGCACCCTCGGGCTCCAGCGCACCTGGACCGAGCGGACCCTCCCGGAGGAGGCCTTCGACGCCGTGGTCGACTGCGCCACCGGCGCGGGCACCCCGGCCCGGGCCCTGGAGCTGCTGGAGCCCGGGGGTCGCCTGGTCTGCATCGGCATCTCGGCCGCACCGAGCACCGTCGACACGCGGCACCTGGTGCTCGGCGACGTGACCGCCGTGGGCGTCCTGTCGGCCTCCCCGGTGCTCGCCGACGTGGTCGCCGCCTACGCGCGGGGCGACGTCGACCCCCGTCCGCTCGTCGCCGCGGTGGTCGGCCTGGACGAGGTGGCGGCGGTCCTCACCGGCCAGCGGTTGCCGGGGGCGGGCGCAGGGCCGAAGGTGCAGGTCGACCCCCGTCGCGGGTCGGACCGTCGAGACACCGGAGGCCTGCAGTGATCTTCATCGCCGTCAAGTGGCGCATCCGCCCCGAGCACGCCGACACCTGGCTCGACGAGGTCGCGGACTTCACCGCCGCCACCCGCGCCGAGCCCGGCAACCTGTTCTTCGACTGGTCGCGCTCGGTGGACGACCCGACGGAGTACGTGCTGCTGGAGGCGTTCCAGGACGGCGCCGCGGAGGCTCACGTGACGGGCGAGCACTTCCGGACCGCCATGGCGACCCTGGGCTCGAAGGTCGCCGAGCGCCCGAAGATCATCAACTTCCAGGTCGAGGGCACCGAGTGGTCCCGCCTCGGAGAGCTCCAGATGGACGACTGACCGGCGTGGGAGTCCTGCCGCTCGACAGCGTCCTGCCCGACAGCTGGCCGGAGTGGGCGGTCTGGGGCGTCGTCGCCGTGGGCGTGCTCGTCGGCCTCGTGGTCGCCGCGGTCATCGCCAACGACCGGCGCCCCTCCGCCGCGCTCGGCTGGGTGCTGGCCGTCGTCCTCATCCCCTACGTCGGGCTGCTGGCCTTCCTCGTCATCGGCAGCCCGAAGCTGCCCCGGGGCCGGCGCGAGAAGCAGCAGCGGTTCAACGAGCGGGTGCTGGAGCGCACCACCGAGCACCGCCCGGTGCACCTGACGCCCGAGGACGAGCAGCTGCCGGCGCTGCGCACGATCCACACGATGAACCGCCGGCTCGGGGCGATGCCTGTGCTGTCGGGCAACCGCGCCGACCTCCTCGAGGACTACGTCGGCTCGCTGTGGGCGATGACGGCCGAGGTCGAGGCCGCCCAGCACTCGGTGCACGCCGAGTTCTACATCCTGGCCCTCGACGAGACCACGGAGCCGTTCTTCGCGGCCCTCGAGCGGGCGTCCGCGCGCGGCGTCGTGGTCCGCGTCCTCTTCGACCACCTGGCCAGCCTCCGGGTCAAGGGCTACCGCGCGATGGTGCGCCGCCTGGACGCCGCCGGGGTGCTCTGGCGCCGGATGCTCCCGGTGTGGCCCACCTCGCGCGAGCTGCTGCGCATCGACCTGCGCAACCACCGCAAGATCCTCGTGGTCGACGGCGCGGTCGCGTTCTCCGGCAGCCAGAACGTGGTCGACCCGGCGTACGGCAAGCGCAGCAACCGCCGCAAGGGGCGGCGGTGGGTCGACGTCATGGCGCGCTTCGAGGGGCCCGTGGTCACCGCGCTCGACGCCGTCTTCGTGGCCGACTGGTACAGCGAGACCGGTGAGCTGCTCGACGACCGCCTGCGCACCGACGTCGCCCCGGCGCCCTCGGCCGACGACGAGCTCCAGGCCCAGGTGGTCCCCAGCGGACCGGGCTTCGAGCAGGAGAACAACCTGCGCCTGTTCGTCTCGCTCCTGCACGCCGCTCAGGAGCGCGCCGTGGTGGTGAGCCCGTACTTCGTGCCCGACGAGTCGCTGCTGCTGGCGATGCGCAGCGCCGCCGAGCGCGGCCTGCAGGTCGAGCTGTTCGTGTCCGAGCGCGGCGATCAGGCCCTGGTGCACCACGCGCAGCGGTCCTACTACGAGGCCCTGCTGCGCTCCGGCGTGCGGATCTGGCTCTACCCCGCGCCGTACGTGCTGCACGCCAAGACGCTCAGCGTCGACGACGAGGTCGCCGTCATCGGCTCCTCGAACCTCGACATGCGCTCCTTCGAGCTGAACCTGGAGGTGATCGTCCTGGTCAGGGGCGCGAGCTTCGTGCGGCAGCTGCGCGGCGTGGAGGACCTCTACCGCTCGCGCAGCCGCGAGCTGACCGCGGGGGAGTGGGGCCGCAGGAGCCTGCCGTCGCGGACCGCCGACGGCCTCGCCCGGCTCGCCAGCGCCCTCGTCTAGCGCCGCCGGACGGCGACGAGGGCGGCGTCGTCGGACGGCGAGGGCGGGAGCATCTTCGCGAGGAGCACCTCGAGCAGGCCCTCCAGGTCGGCGCCGCAGCGGGCGGCACCGGCCACCTCCTGCAGGCGCGCGATGCCGACCGGCAGCGGCTGGTCGCGGCGCTCGACGAGCCCGTCCGTGTAGAGCAGGAGCGTCGCGGCGTCCGGCAGCGCGGCCGTCTGCAGCTGCCGGTGCGTGCTCGGGTCGATGCCCAGCAGCAGGTCGGTCTGCTCCGCGCTGAGGGTCTCCACGCGGCCGTCGTCGTGCAGCACCAGCGGCGGCGGGTGCCCGGCGTTGGACCACTCCAGCACCAGCTCGTCGCCCTCGTCGACCTCGCACAGGCGCACCACGGTGGCGGTGGCGGTGGTGTCGACGCCGAGGGCGCGGGTGACCTCGTCGGCGCGGGTGAGCATGCGGGCGGGCCCGTCGTCACCGACCACGCCGAGGGTGCGCACGATCGAGCGCAGCTGCGCCATCGCGGCGGCTGCCTGGGTGTCGTGGCCCATGACGTCGCCGATCACGACCACGCCCGAGCCGTCGGGCTGGCTGAAGACGTCGTAGAAGTCGCCCCCGACCTGCGCGGCCTCGGCCGCCGCCACGTACCGCACGGCGACGTCGAGGTGGCCCGGAGCAGCGGCGCTGCTGAGGCTGAGCAGCGACCGCTGCAGGCCCTCGGCGAGGTCGCGCTGCTGGCGGAACAGGCGGGACCGGTCCAGCGCGAGCCCGGCGCGCGAGGCGATGTCGGCGCCGAGGGCCAGGTCGTCGGCGTCCAGAGGCGCGCGGCCGGTGGACGTGCCGATCGTCAGCAGGCCCAGGGTGCGGCCACGGCTGCGCAGGGCGAAGGTCGCCAGCGACGAGGGGGCCAGCTGCGCCATCGCGTCACGGGCGGCGCCCGGCTCGAACAGGTCCAGCAGCTGGTCGAGCAGCTCGGCGGGGTCGGCGCCCTCGGGGGCGAGGTCGTCGGGGGCGCGCCCGGCGCCCTGGGACCCCTCCGAGCCGGAGACCACCCGGCCGGCCGGTCCGAGGAGCGACAGCAGCGCCTCGCGGCCGCCGGCGCTCATCTGCCGCAGGCGGTGCCTGGCGTGCTGCTCGAGCGCGGGGAGCTGCGCGGGGTCGCGGTGCCACCAGGAGACGTCGTGCAGGCCGTGCCGCGGGGCGCGGGACCGCCCCGCGCCCAGCACCTGCTCCGCGACCGCGCCGTCGGGGCGCACCAGCGGGACGGTGGCGTCGTCGCGGACGAACGCGAGCACGGCGAAGTCGCCCAGCTCGGGCACCACCAGGCGCGCCAGGCGGTCGAGCGCCAGCTCGGGGTCGACGGTCTCCGACAGCTGGCGGCTGACCTCAGCGAGCAGCTGCAGCCTGCTGTGGGCGGCCTCGGCGGCGCGGCGCGCCTCCTGCGCCTCCGCCATCGCCCGCTCGCGCTCGGCGTCGGCGGCGACCTGGCCCGACACGTCGGACTGGATGCCGACGTAGTGCGTGACCGCGCCGTCGTCGTCGAGGATCGGGGACAGGACGACGTGGTTCCAGAAGGCCGTGCCGTCGGCGCGGTAGTTGAGCAGCGTCTCCGCGCACGGCTCACCCGCGGCCAGGGCCCGCCTCATGCGCTCGGGGACGGCGGGGTCGGTGCCGGGCCCCTGCAGGAACCGGCAGTTGCGGCCGACGGACTCCTCGAAGGAGTAGCCGGTGACCGCGGTGAACGCGGGGTTCACCCACACCAGGGGCCGCTCCGGGTCCACGGCGTCGCCGACGGTGAACGACAGCCCCGTCGCGAGCACCGCAGCCTCGCGGACGGCGCCCGCGTCGCGGGCCGCCGGCACGTGGTCCGGGTCTCCTCCCGCGGCGGCGCCGCCCTCGGCGTCGCGCGCGGAGCGCCGCGACTCGGCGCGGCGCGCGTCGTCGTGGGCGTGCTCGGCGCGCTCGCCCAGCTCCTCGCGCTCGCGCACGGGCAGGAAGACGACCAGCGCGTGGCCCCGCAGGTGGGGTGCGGCGTCCAGCGGCAGGCCCACCACCCACAGAGGCTCGCGCCGCGGGCCCAGGTCGCTGGGGCGCTCGGCCGAGACCCCCTGCCCCGCCACCGGCTCGAACCGGGCCACCCGCGACAGCGGGTGGGAGGTCTCCTCCAGGGGCTGCCCGTCGAGGTCGCGCAGGTCGGCGGCGCCCGCCCAGGTGTCGATGCTCACGGGCAGGCCGAGACCGGGAGCCATCTGGCGCGCGGTCTCGTTGGCGTAGAGGACCGTGCGAGACCTCAGGTCGACCATGAGGACGGCGGCGGGTGCCTCCGGTCCGACGGTCACCACGCCCAGCGGCGGCGACGAGGGACGGGGCCCCGCGTCAGCACCCAGGGCGCACCGCCACCAGCTCGCGCGCAGCGGTCAGGGCCAGGGCAGTCACCCCTCGAGGATAGTCGTGGGCGCCACCGGGGTCGATCACCCGTACGCACCCACCGGCACGGCGGCGGCTGGTCACAGGTCGGTCACGGACCCCGGGCGCGGTTTGACGCTCCCGCAGCGCCGTCCGTAGCGTCGGCACCGAAGGTCATGAGTGGCAGCGCGAAGCCCTGGCTCGCTGTCCAGCAACCCTCCTCTGCGGCGGGGTGCTCCAGGTGACGACCCGGCCGGTCGACCAGCCCGGCAAGCGCAGACCGCCAGGAGCACCCGTGACGAGCACCCCCAGGCCACCGGCCGGCACCGGCGCGCCCCGGAGGGCGCGCGGCTGCCGCCCCGGGGCCTGAGCCGTCCGACCTGCGGTCCGCACCCCCCGTCGCACGCCCGAGGAGAACCATGTCCACGTCCGGTCCCGTCCTGCCCGACAAGCCGAAGCGGTCGCCCGTCGCCGCGGTCGTCGCGGCAGCCGTCGTCCTCGTCCTCCTCGTCGGGGGCGGCGTCTGGTTCTCCACCTCCCGCGGTGGCGGCGGCACCCCCGCCGCCTCCGGCGCCAGCCCGGCCGCGTCGGGGGAGTACCGCTCCAGCGTGAAGATCGGCGTCTCCGACAGCGCCCTGCCCTACTGGGAGACGTACACCGAGCTCGCCCAGAGCCGGCTCGGCGTCGAGGTCGAGCTGGTCAACTTCTCCGACTACAGCCTGCCCAACCCGGCGCTGAGCCAGGGCGAGGTCGACCTCAACCAGTTCCAGCACATCCAGTACCTGGCGAACTACAACACCACGGCCGACGACGACATCCAGCCCATCGGCGCCACGGCCGTCTACCCGCTGCCGCTCTACTCCACCGCGGTGGACTCCGCCGAGGCCCTGCCCCAGGGCGCCGTCGTGGCCATCCCCAACGACGCCATCAACGAGGCGCGCGCCCTGCTGCTGCTGCAGTCGGCCGGGCTGGTCCAGCTGGAGGGCGGCGGGACGGCCTTCTCCTCCGTCGACGACATCACGTCGTCGACGGTCCAGGTGACCCCGGTGAGCGCCGACCAGACCGCCGGGGCGCTGCAGTCCGGCTCGGCCGCTGCCGCCGTCGTCAACAACAACTACGCGACGGCAGCCGGTCTGCCGGAGGAGGACGTCATCGTCGCCGACGACCCGGCCTCCCCGGCCGCGGCGCCCTACGTCAACATCTTCGCCTCCCGCGCGGCCGACGTCGCCGACCCGACGTACCTGGCGCTCGCCGAGCTCTGGCACGACCCGGCCGTCCAGGCCGTCTTCACCCAGGACTACGCCAGCGCCGTCGTCGTCGACCGCCCCGCCGGCGAGCTGCAGGCCGACCTCGCGAAGGTCGAGCAGGACGCCGCGGCCGCCCAGGCCGCCGGCTGACCGTGGCGCCTCCCGTGACCGGTGACGCCCTCGTCGAGCTCGAGGGCGTCACCAAGCGGTTCCAGCGCGGCTCCGGCACCGCCGTCACCGCCGTCGACGACGTCACCCTCTCGGTGCGCCGCGGCGAGGTGCTGGCGGTCATCGGCTACTCCGGCGCCGGCAAGTCGACGCTGGTGCGGCTCGTGAACGCCCTCGAGCAGCCCACCACCGGCACGGTCCGCGTGGCCGGGCAGGACATCACGCGCCTGGGCGAGAAGGAGCTCCGCGCCGCCCGTGCCGGCATCGGGATGATCTTCCAGCAGTTCAACCTGCTGAGCTCGCGGACCGTCGCCGGCAACGTGGCGTACCCGCTCAAGGTCGCCGGGGTGGGTCGCGCCGAGCGCGACCGCCGCACCGCCGAGCTGCTCGACTTCGTCGGCCTGCTCGACCGGGCCCACGCCCACCCCGAGCAGCTCTCCGGGGGCCAGAAGCAGCGCGTCGGCATCGCCCGCGCGCTCGCCACCAGCCCCCCGCTGCTGCTGGCCGACGAGGCCACCAGCGCCCTCGACCCGGAGACGACCGAGGAGGTGCTGACCCTGCTGCGGCGGGTCAACACCGAGCTGGGGGTCACCGTCATGCTCATCACCCACGAGATGGAGGCGGTGCGCCGGGTCGCCGACCGGGTGGCCGTCATGGAGGGCGGCCGCGTGGTCGAGCTCGGCGACGTCTACGACGTCTTCACCGCGCCGCAGACCGCGGCGGCGCAGCGCTTCGTGCGCAGCGCCACGCACGACCGCCCCTCGCCCGAGGCGCTGGCCCGGCTGCGCGAGCACCACGCGGGCCGGCTGGTGACCGTGCGGGTGACCGACCGCCCGCGCCTGCAGCAGACCGTCGACGCCGCGTTCCGCGACGCCGGCACCGGCGCCGAGCTCGTGTTCGGCGGCGTCGGGGAGATCAGGGAGCGGCGGGCCGGGTCGCTCACCTACGAGCTGACCGGAGACGACGCCGCGGTGGCGCGCGCCCTCACGGCGCTGCGCGACCAGGGCGTGTCCGTCGAGGAGGAGGAGTGACGGTGGAGTTCTTCGACGGCTTCCTCTCCAGCACCGACGTCTTCGTCAGGGCCATCGGGCAGACGCTGCTCATCGTCAGCGTCGCCATGGTGGTCTCCGGCGCGGTGGGCCTGGTGCTCGGCGTGGCCCTGTACGCCACGCGGCCGGGGAACCTCTTCGCCAACCGCCTCGTCTTCGGGGTGATCGGGCTGCTGGTCAACGTCATCCGGCCGATCCCGTTCGTCATCTTCCTGCTGGCGGTCGGCCCCCTCCAGCGCCTGGTGGTCGGCACGACCCTGGGCACCGAGGCCGTGACGTTCGCCATCGCCATCGCCGCGGGGTTCGCCGTGGCGCGCATCGTGGAGCAGTCGCTGGTGGGCGTCGACCCGGGCGTGGTCGAGGCCGCGCGCGCGATGGGTGCCTCCCGCGCGGCGATCCTGTTCGGCGTCGTCGTCCGCGAGGGCCTCGGGCCGCTGGTGCTGGGCTACACGTTCATCTTCGTGGGCATCGTCGACATGTCGGCGCAGGCGGGCCTCGTCGGCGGCGGCGGCCTGGGTGACTACGCCATCCAGTACGGCTCGCAGCGCTACGACTGGGGCGTCGTCTACGCCGCCCTCGTGGCCATCGTCGCGATCGTGGTGCTGGGGCAGTTCCTGGGCAACCGCCTCGCGCGTTCTGTCATGCGCCGATGACCCCGGTCGCCGGGCCTCCCGGCTGCTGAGCGGACCGACCCGCCGCCTGTGGTCTCAAGCGGCGGGTCGGTCTGCACCGGGCCGGGGGAGCTCGGTACCTCCATGGCGCCACACCCGCACGGTCCCGCGCCAGTCCCCGGGGGGAAGGCTTCGCTCGCGCGCGACCGGCTTCGCACCGGCGAGCCCAGCGCGGGCCCAGTGGTCTCCCAGACCCGCCCGGAGGCGGTGGGCCCCGGCTCTCAGCCGCGCAGGGTGTCGCTGGGCGCGCAGCCGTGGGCCCGCCGGTAGGCGGTGGCGAAGGCGCTGGGCGAGGTGAAGCCCCAGCGCGCGGCCACGGCCGCGACGGTGGTCCCGCCGGGCGCGTCGACCGACGGGCAGGCGGGGACCGACGCGCGCAGCTCGGCGTGGGCGCGGCGGAGCCGGATGTCGCGCAGGTGCGCCGTGGGCGTGGTGCCGAGGTGGGCGGTGAAGGCGAGCTGCAGGGCCCGGACGCCCACCCCGGCCGCCGCGGCCAGGTCCGCGACCCCGATCGGCTCGTGGGCGTGGGCCTCGGCGTGCGCCAGGGCGCGGCGCAGCGTCGCGGGGCCCACGGCCCCGGCGGACGGGGGGCCGTCGGCACCGGACGCCAGCGCCGTCGTGGGGAAGACCCTCAGGAACGCCGCCGCCAGCGACTGCTGCCAGTGGTCGGCGAAGAGCGGGTGGCCCATCGGCGAGCCGGGGGCGGTGAGCTGGCGGTGGGTGAACGCCATGAGCTGGCGCCAGTAGCGGCCCGCGGCGTCGTCGAGCGGCTGCGTCGACAGGACGCGCAGCGCTGCGCCCCCGGCCAGCCCTGCGGCCTCGGCAGCAGCCACGACGGCCTGACGGGGCAGGCGCAGCATGCCGAGGGTCGTCCCCGCGCCGTACACCGCCCGCAGCCCGGAGCCGGTGACGCAGGTGAGCACCTCGCCGGGGCGCACCGGCCGCAGCTCCTGGCCCGGCGTGGCGGCGGTCAGCGAGCCCGACAGCAGCATCGAGGTGATGACGTCCCCGGAGGGACCGACGTCGACGTCGGCCGCCGGGCCGCAGCGCAGCCGCGCGGAGTGCAGGCCCCCGGCGACCGCCCCCTCCAGCGACAGGTGGGGGTCGTCGGTCTCGTCGGGGCGGTGCAGGCGGTAGACGGCCTCCGCGTACACGCCGCGCATGAGGTCCTCTGCGGCGGCGGCGTCCTGCGCCACCAGCGCCGCTCCGGCGACGCCGGCGGGCGCACTGGCGCCGTCGGTGGTGCTGGCCATGTCGTGCTCGTCCAGGGGTCGGCGCAGGTGCCGCCCTCTCCTCGAGCAACAGGTCCCATCCTGGGGCCCGGGCCGCCTCCCCGTCTTCCCCGGTGTCCCCCCGGGCACCCGCCCGGCCGATGATCACCGGGCGGCGCGGCCCGACCTGCGCCAGGCTCTGCGGACGTGACCAGCGCCGCGCCGTCAGGACCCTCCGCCTCCTACGACCCCCGGCCGGTGCGCTCCGCGGTCGTCTACAACCCCGCGCGGGTCGACGGCCTGGAGCGGCGGCGAGAGGCCGTCGACGCCGCGCTGGCCGCCGCCGGCTGGCCCGCCCCGGTCTGGGTGGAGACCACCCCCGACGACCCCGGCACCGGGCAGGCGCGCCGCGCCGCCGCCGAGGGGGCCGAGCTGGTCTTCGCCTGCGGCGGTGACGGCACCGTGCGCGCCTGCGTGGAGGGCCTCGCGGGCGGCGAGGCGTCCCTGGCCATCCTCCCGGCCGGCACGGGCAACCTGCTGGCGACCAACCTCGGCGTCCCCGACGACCCGGCCGCGGCGGTGCGGCTCGCCACCGAGGGCGGGCGCCGGCGGATCGACGTCGGCGAGGTCGACGGGCAGGCGTTCGCCGTGATGGCGGGCATGGGCTTCGACGCCGCGATGCTCGACGACGCCCCCAGCGGGGTGAAGCGCGTGCTGGGTCCGGTGGCCTACGTCTTCTCGGCGCTGCGCCACCTCGGCGGTCGCCACATGCACCTGCGCATCGAGCTGGACGGCGGCCCCGCGCTCGAGCGGCGCGCGCGCAGCGTGGTGGTCGGCAACGTGGGTCGCCTCCAGGCGGGCGTGCAGCTGCTCGCCGACGCCGAGCCCGACGACGGGATGCTCGACGTCGCCGTCATGACCCCCCGCTCCCTCGGGCACTGGGTGGCCATGCTGTGGGGCGTCCTGCGCCGCCGCGACCACGTCGACCACTTCGAGGTGCACCGCGCCGCCGGCGTGCGCGTCACCGCCGACCGCGAGAACCCGCGCGAGCTCGACGGCGACGTCATCGAACCCGGTCGGACCCTCGAGGTGGTGCTGCGCCCGCGGGCCCTGCAGCTGTGCGTTCCCCGGCCGGAGTGGTCCCGCGACCTCGCCGAGGGCTCTGAGCGCCTGGAGCGCTGAGGCTCACGAGCGCAGCGTCAGGACCTCGCACCCGTCCTCGGTGATCGCGACGGTGTGCTCGCTGTGCGCCGTCAGGCAGCCCGTGGCGCTGCGCAGCGTCCAGCCGTCGGCGTCGGTGACCAGCCGGTCGGTGTCGGCCATGACCCAGGGCTCCAGCGCGAGCAGCAGCCCCGGGCGCAGCCTGTAGCCGCGCCCCGGGACCCCGGCGTTGGGCACGTGGGGGTCCTGGTGCATGGTCGAGCCGACGCCGTGCCCGCCGAACTGGGTGTTGACCGGGTACCCGGCCCCCGTGAGGACCTCGCCGATGGCGTGGGAGAGGTCCCCGACGCGAGCGCCCGGCCCGGCGACGGCGATGGCCGCGGCCAGGGCTCGCTCCGTGGTGTCGATGAGGTCCGACGCCCCGGCCGGCCGGCGCTCGCCGACGACGAGGCTCAGGGCCGAGTCGGCCACCACGCCGTCCAGGGAGACCGCCAGGTCGAGGGTGAGCAGGTCGCCGTCGGCCAGGGCGTACGGGCGGGGGAGGCCGTGGAGGACGCCGTCGTTCACCGAGGTGCAGACGTGGTGGCCGAAGGGGCCGCGCCCGAACGACGGGGCGTAGTCGACGTAGCAGGAGACGGCGCCCGCCGCCTCGATCATCTCCCTGGCCCAGCGGTCGAGGTCGAGCAGGTCGGTGCCGACCGCGCTGCGGTCCCGGAGGGTCTGGAGGATCCGGGCGACCAGCGCGCCGGCCGCCCGGGCCCGCGGCAGCTCCGCGGCGTCCATGATCTCGATCATCAGGGTCTCCTCGCGCTGCGCCGTGCTGGGCCTCGAGTCTCTCCCGGGCCGGGGTGCGTGCGAGGTGGCGGGGGTGCCGCAGGCGCGACGTCCTCAGCCGGCCTGGGCGGTCTCCAGCGCCAGCCACTCGGGGCCGGCGACGTAGGCGTGCACCGCCATGCCCGCGGCGCCGCGGCCCCAGGAGGCGGGCTCGTCCGGGCGCACCACGAGGTCGACGGGGGAGGCGTCGGGGTCGCGGGCTCGGCTCATCCCCGAGGCGAGAGCCGACTGGCCGACCGTGGCGACCCCGACCGCGTCGCCGGTCAGCAGCACCCGCTCCACCATCGTGAAGCTGGCGACCGCGGCGACGAGCGTGCCGAGGTGGCGGGCGGCGTCGTCGACCACGAGACGCGCTGTCGGGTCACCGGCTCCGGCGAGGGCGAGCAGCTCCGGCGCCGTGGTGGGGCGCGCCAGGGCCAGGGTCCCCGCGGCCTCCAGCGCCGGCAGGGTGAGCACCGCCGCGGCGCAGCCGCGGTGGCCGGCGGGACAGCGGGGCCCGGAGCTGTCGAGGGGGTGGTGGCCGAGGAGGTGGCGTGCCGTGTCGACGGTCTCGACCACGGTGTCGTGCATCACCAGGCCGTAGCCGATGCCGGCGCCGACGGCGAGCACGGCGAAGGACCGGGTGCTGCGCCCCTCGCCGAACCAGTGCTCGGTCTGGGTGAAGGCGTGCATGCCGTTCCCGACCACCACGCGGCGGCCCAGGCGCTCCTCGAGCGCCGCGGTGAGGTCGACGGGGACCGTCCAGCCGAGCACGGGAGCCCGGTGGACCACCCCGGCCGCGTCGACGTAGCCGTCGAGGGAGACCCCCACCTCGTCGACGGCGCGCAGGCCGCCGACCCGGGCGGCCAGCGACCCGACCAGCTGCGAGGTGGCGTCGGCCACGGACTCGGGGGACCGGTCCCGCAGGGGGGCGGCCTCTCGCGCCACCACCCGGGCACGCAGGTCGGTGAGGACGCCCCAGGCGGTGTCGCGGGTGACGTCGACACCGACGAACCGGTGCAGCTCGGCGGGGATGTCGAGGGGGCGGGTGGGGCGGCGGGTCTCGGGGTCGGCGGCGGGCGCTGCCTCGACGAGCAGCCCGCTGGCGATGAGCGGCTTGGTCAGGCGGGTGAGGCTGCCCGCGGACAGGCCCAGGCGCCGGGCCAGCTGGCTGCGCGGGAGGGGGCCGTGGCGGAGCACGTCGACGGCGACGTCGTGCACGGCCCCCAGGGCGTCGCGGCCCTCGGGCGCGGTGGGGCCGGTGCTCGCCGGGGGCCTGGAGAGCGCCCTGCTACCAACGTCCACGGCCACTCCGCCGCCTTCCTCGTTCTGGTGCGCGGGGCCAAGGTGCCAGCGCCTGCGGACCCGGGTCAACTGCGGTGACAGGCCCTGGGACACGGCCAGGACACGATCTGGTCACGAGCAGGTCACGTTTGGGCGCTTTCGCACCGGAACCCACAGGACCCAACACGTTCGGGGACGGCCGCGTGCAGTTCCCTGTTGACGCACCGGGATCTTTGACGCGAAACTCTGCCCACAGTGCGGGGGCGTCGCCTCTGACACGCGCTCCTGCAGGTCGGTGCGGGAGTCCCGGGTGGACGAAGGAGCCCACGCAATGCGCATCAGGTCACGTTCAGGTCGCGTCGCAGGCGCGCTGTTCACCGCCGGTCTGGTCACGGCCCTCACGGCTGGCTGCCTCCAGGAGTCCGGGGGGCAGGGCGGCGGGGGCGGCGGCGGAGCCGATGACGACGGCACCGTCACGATCATGTACGGCTTCACCGACTCGAGCTCGGACCAGTTCCAGGCCGAGATCAACAAGTTCGCCGAGGCCGAGGGCATCACCGTCAACTTCGAGCCCACGCCGGACTTCAACACCGTCATCTCGACCCGCGTCTCCGGCAACAACGCGCCTGACATCGCGATCTTCCCCCAGCCCGGCATCATGAAGTCGTTCCAGGACGACCTCACGCCGCTGACGGACGTGGTCGACCAGGCCAACCTGGACGCGATGGTCCCCGGCATCGTCGAGGCCGGTCAGATCGACGGGGAGCAGTACGCCCTGCCGATGTCTCTGAACATCAAGTCGATCGTCTTCTACCCCAAGCAGGCCTTCGACGCCGCCGGCTACACCGCGCCCACGACGATCGACGGGCTCCAGCAGCTGACCGACCAGGTCAAGGCCTCCGGCACCGCGCCGTGGTGCTTCGGCATCGAGTCGGCGGCCGCCACGGGCTGGCCCGCCACCGACTGGATCGAGAACCTCCTGCTCATCCAGAGCGGACCCGACGTCTACAACCAGTGGGTCAACCACGAGATCCCCTTCAACGACCCGCAGGTCGTGGCCGCGGCCGACACCATGAGCTCGCTGCTGCTGGCCGACGGCAACGTCAACGGCGGTCGCCAGTCGATCGCGAGCAACAACTTCGCCACCGCTGCGAACCCCATGTTCGACACCCCGCCGGCCTGCTTCATGTACCGCCAGGGCAACTTCGTCGCCCGCGACGGCGGGTTCCCCGACAACGTCCTCCAGGACCTGGACAACACCGTCGGGGTCTTCCCGATGCCGGGCGAGACCGAGGCCGACAAGCCCGTCCTCGGCGGTGGTGACCTCGCCTCGGTCTTCAACGACTCCGAGAACGTCGACAAGATCATGAACTACATGGCGTCGGCCGACTTCGGCGCGGACTGGGCGAAGGCCAACGGCTTCATCTCCCCCCGCACCGACTTCGACCAGAACAACTACCCGAACGAGCTGACGAAGCAGATGGCGGGCTTCGCCTACGACTCGACGGCGTTCGTCTTCGACGGCTCCGACCAGATGCCCGGCGAGGTCGGCTCCGGCTCCTTCTGGCGCGAGATGACCGCGTGGATCTCCGGCTCGGAGACCGAGCAGCAGGCCCTCGACAACATCGAGGCCAGCTGGCCGGCCACCAGCTGAGGCCCGACCGCCTCCCGAGGACGACGCCGAGCTCCACCTGGAGCTCGGCGTCGTCCTCGCTGGGGCTCGCCTCGATCAGGGGGAGCCCGCCCACCGCACTCAGCCCGCACCAGCCATCTGGTCTGCCGGACGTGGAGGTCCCATGACCATCACCATCTTGAACGCGATCATCGCCGTGGTCGGCGGCGTCGTCGGCGCCGTCGTCCTCTTCTACATCCTGAACAAGCTGACCGAGCTGCTGCCGAGCAAGCCCCAGGAGCTCATCAAGCCGTACGTGTTCATCCTCCCGGCCTTCGCGGCGCTGGGGCTGTACCTCGTGTACCCGTTCTTCCAGACGCTGGTCTACAGCTTCGCGAACCGCGACAGCACGGCCTTCGTCGGGCTGGCGAACTACACGAACCTCCTGTCGTCGCCGAACTTCCAGACGACGCTGGTCAACACGTTCCTGTGGATCCTCATCGTCCCCACGTTCGCGATCATCTTCGGTCTCATCATCGCGACGCTGGCCGACAGGCTGCGCCCGAGCGGCGAGAAGCTGTCGAAGACGCTGATCTTCCTGCCGCTGGCCATCTCGGCGGTGGGCGCCTGGGCCATCTGGCAGCTGGTCTACCGCGCCGTCCCGGCGACGCAGAACCAGACGGGCCTGCTCAACGCGATCTGGACGGGCCTCGGCGGGGATCCCGTGCCGTGGATGCAGACGTCGGACTTCAAGCTCAACAGCTTCCTGCTGATGGCCATCCTCATCTGGACGCAGGCGGGCTTCGCCATGGTGCTGCTCTCGGCGGCCATCAAGGGCGTGCCGACCGACACCCTCGAGGCGGCGCGGATCGACGGTGCGGGTGAGGGCAAGATCTTCTTCAGCATCGTCATCCCGCAGATCCGGGCGACGCTCATCACCGTGTTCATCACCGTGCTCATCGGGGTGCTGAAGACCTTCGACGTCGTCTACGTGGCGACCAACGGCGGCTTCGGCACCAACATCATCGCGCTGAACTTCTACCAGGCCCTGTACGTGGCGCGTGACGCAGGACAGGCCGCGGCCATCGTGGTCATCCTCATGCTGGTGATCGTGCCGTTCCTGATCTACCAGATCCGCCAGTTCCGGGCCGAGGAGGCAGCACGATGAGCCAGTCGACCACCGTCCCCCCGGTCTCGAACCCCGGGCAGACGAAGAGCCCGAAGACCCGCGCCCTGCCCCGCCGCAAGGCGTCCGGGGGGCACGGGGAGGACAGCGGCGCGCCGGCTCCGCTGTGGGTGAAGATCGTCATCGCCGTGCTCTGCCTCTCGTGGATCCTCCCGGTCTTCGGTCTCGCGGTCACGTCGCTGCGCGACCGCACCGACGCCGCGGCCAGCGGCTGGTGGACGATCTTCACGAGCCCGTCGCAGCTGAGCCGCCTGACGGTCGAGAACTACGTCGAGGTGTTCGACAGGGCGCCGATGGCCCAGGCCTTCGTCAACTCCCTGGCCATCACGATCCCCGCGACGATCATCCCGATCCTCATCGCGGCGTTCGCCGCCTACGCCTTCACCTTCATGGAGTTCCCCTTCCGGAACCTCCTGCTCGTCCTGATCGTGGCGCTGCTCGTGGTCCCCAACCAGGTGGCCTTCGCCCCGATCCTCAACATCTACGGCCAGCTGGGCCTCAACGGCCAGTTCGCCGCGGTCTGGGGCGCGCACATCGGGTTCGGCATGGCGCTCGCCATCTACCTGATCCGCAACTACATGGCCACCCTCCCGCGGGAGATCATCGAGTCGGCGAAGATCGACGGAGCGACGCACTTCCAGACCTTCTGGAAGCTGATCATCCCGATGTCCACGCCGGCGCTCGCGTCGTTCGCGATCTTCCAGTTCCTCTGGGTCTGGAACGACCTGCTCGTCGCCCTGATCTTCCTGGGTCCTGGCCCGCGCCAGCCGCTCACCATCGCCCTGGTGTCGCTCCTGGGCCAGCAGGGCCAGGGCGACCAGCTGCTCACCGCCGGTGCGTTCTTCACGATGGTCCTGCCGATCCTCGTGTTCCTCTCGCTCCAGCGGTACTTCGTCCGCGGCCTGACGGCGGGCTCCGTCAAGGGCTGACCGGCACGTCCTCGGCACCACCGACGGCGCCGCACCGAGTCATCGGTGCGGCGCCGTCCGCGTGCGGTCCCGCCCTCCAGCCCGCACCCCGGCGGTCCGCGAGGTCTCACGGGTCAGCCCCGCGCCCTCGGTGCGGGGGGAGGTCACACGTCCATGCTGCGCACCAGCACCGTCACCGCGGAGGACGCAGCACCGTCCAGGCGGACGGCGCTGGTCGTCGGGTTCCCCAGGTCGCTGAAGGCTGCAGCTCGGCCGTCGTCGGTGAAGCACTCGACGAGGCCGGCGTCCACGAAGATCCGGACCGACCGCGTGGTGCTGGCGCTGGCGACCCAGGACCCGTCGTCATCCCGTGCAGCGGTCGACACCAGCGCGGTCCAGCCGAGGTCGACGGTGGTGCTGCGTCCGTCCGGTCCGAGCAGGACCACCGCGGAGCTGGCGAGCGCACCGCCGTCGCCGGCCTCGTCGAGCTGGACGTCGACCACCAGCTGGGACAGCGGAGCGGGTAGGCGCGCGTGCCCCGACCCGCCCTGGAGGTGCACCACCGGCTCGCCCACGCGAGAGGTGATCTCCGCGGCGGGTCGCTGCTCGAGGCGCCCCCGGACCACGCGCCAGTGGCGCGGTGCGGACTGGACGCCGACCGTGCTGGCCCCGCTGCTCGCGGGGTCGTCCTGGGTGCGCAGCCAGCCGAAGGCCAGCCGGCGGCCGTCGCCGGTGCTGTAGGACTGGCAGGCGTAGAAGCGGTCGCCGTGGTCGACGACGCCGCGGTGCTCGGGCTCGAAGCGAACACCCTCCGGTGTGCTGGTCAGCGTGCCCGTGAGCCAGTAGGCCCCGTGGGCGATCGCCGGGTCGTCCGTGGCGTGGCCCCCGACGGCCTTCTCGTACCAGGACAGCACCACCAGGGCCCGTTCCGCCCCCTGCTCGTCGCCGTAGACCCAGGTGTCGGGGCACTCGAAGACCTGACCGGGGAGGTCTGCGGCCTCCGCGTGGAGGAACACGCCCTCGTAGGCCCAGGAGGTGTACTGCTCGTCGCCGTCAGGGGCCGTGGAGCGGTAGGTGAGGAGGCGGCCGGCGCCGGGGACGCCGGAGACGCCGGCGGCGACGACCTGGCGGAGCGGTCCGCCGCGGACGGGCAGGAGCGAGTGGTCTCGCCAGTCGGTCAGCGGCGGGTCCTCGCTGGGCCACTCGGCAAGCACAGGACGGCTGTCCGTCGAGAAGGTCGTCAGCGAAGGGTCGCTGGCGGTGGCGCGGCACCCGGTGGCGCTCCCCGGGCTGGGAGGCCCACCGACCGGGATCCCGGTGTAGATGAGGGCCCAGCGGTCGTCGGGCAGGGGGGCGGCGATCCCGGACCAGCAGCCCCCGGCGTCAGCCGGACCTGCGGCACCCGGGGTGAGCGCCGTGGGGTGGTGGGTCCAGTGGACGAGGTCGGTGCTGGTGGCGTGTCCCCAGTGCATCCGCCCGAAGGCCGGCTCGTGGGGGTTGTGCTGGAAGAAGACGTGGTGGGTGCCGGCGATCTCGATGAGACCGTTGGGGTCGTTCATCCACCCCGTCAACGGGGCTAGGTGGAAGGCGTGAGCGGGTCTGTCAGCCATTGCGTCTCCTCCTGGTAGTGCGCCGGGGGCGCACCCGTGAGCCGTGAGAGGCCACACATCTGATCACGAGCCCTGCACCCAGCTCGACGGCACCGGTGCCGTCGACAGGTCTCCCGGAGCGTGGCGGCGCGAGCGGGCCGCGGGCGGTCCGCAGGACGTCGTCCGAGGGCTCTGAGGTGGGTCCTGTGTCCCGTCGACGTGCCGGCGGACACCGTGGTCGTGACCGAGGACCGCGACGGCATCCCGACCGGGGCCGCAGGCCCACCTGCTCGACCACGTCAGCGCCGCGCGGGGCCGTTGAGGAGGGCGCCGACGTCCGCAGGGCAGCTCCCGCTGGTCCGCACAGCTCGCGCGCACCGGGGAGGTGCCGCAGGTGGGGCTCGAACCCACGACCCAGGGATTATGAGTCCCCTGCTCTGACCGGCTGAGCTACTGCGGCGGCGTCCGGCAGATCGTGCCAGACGCCCGGGGGCGCTACAGGCCCCGGGCCACCGCCGCCGCGGCCCGCAGCCACGCCCGGCGGGTGTCGGGTCCGAGGGCGTCGTGGCGCAGCTGGCCCTCGACCATGGCGCGGTCGTAGGGGATCGCAGCGACCTCGCGCGCCAGGCCGCTGAAGCCCTCGGCGATGCGGCGCACGTCGGCCGGGGTCGCCGAGGCGACCGCCTGGGAGACGACGACCACGGCGCCGGCGGCCAGGGCGGCGCTGCGCTCGTCGCGCGAGGCCAGGGCCTCCAGCAGCAGCGCTCCGGCCTCGGCGTGGTCGTCTCGCGTGCTGGTCGCCACGACGACCTGGTCGGTGTGGTCGATCATCCGCAGCCACATCGGGTCGGACTCGTCGTTGCCGCTGTCGATGACGACGAGGCGGTAGTACTTGCTGGCGATGGTGTGGAGGTCGTCGACGTCCTCCGGGGCCACGCGCTGCTCGCTGGCCAGGGCCAGCGGCTTGGAGCGGAGCACGTCGTAGCGGTCTGCTCGCTGGTGGTGCACGTACCGCGCGAGGTCGGAGGAGCGGGCGGTCTCCCCGAGCAGGTGGGGCACGCGGGGGAGCAGGTCGACGACGGTGCCGTCGTGGCCGGCCTGCTCGGTGCGCCAGCCCAGGGTCCCGCGGGTCTGGTTGTTGTCCCAGGCGAGGACCCCGGCGCCGCCGTGGCGCGCGAACACCGCGGCCAGCAGCGCCGTGGTGGGGGTCTTGCCCGCACCGCCCTTGCCGTTGACGACGGCGATGGTGCGCGGCCCCGGCCAGTGCTGCGCGACGGTCAGCTCGTCGAGGCGCTCGGCGCGCTCGGCGTCGACGGGCGCCAGGCGCAGGCCCGCCTGGTTCAGCCAGCCGCGCCACCCGCGCCGCGCCGGGACCTCCGCGGGCTCCTCGCGCAGGAAGGAGCGGCGTCCCTCCGGGTAGTCGTAGGCCCACGGCCGCGCCTGCCGCGGGGCGGCGGGCGCGGGGTCGCTCCACGGGGTGGCGGCCGCAGGGGCGGGCGGTCCGGCGGGGGCGGACGGGTCCACGAGCGCGGTGTCGGGCACCTCGACCGGCGGCGGCGAGTACGACTGCCAGACCGGTTCGGCCGCGGGGGCCTCCTCGGCCGCGGGGAGGGGCTCGGCGGGGGAGGGCTCGTCGTCGTGCACCTGCCCCGAGGGGGTCACTACGAGGCGGCGCTCGCCGTCGGGCTCGCGGTGGACCACGCGCACCGGGCGACCGAGCTGCGCGGCGCGCTCGGCCACGAGGGCCGTGACCACGAGGTGGACGTCCTGCGTGCCGACGCCGTCGAGCGCCTGCACCGAGCCGCCCACGGAGACCTCCGAGGTGCGGTCCGGGTGCGTCGTGACCAGCACCTGCTCGCCGCTGCTGACCTCGGTCATCCGCTCTGCTCCCGCTGTCCCGTCCGATCCGTCCCGGTCGGCGTCAACCCTAGGAGGCCCTCGCGCCGGGGCCCGCGCCGCGCTCGGGGGGCCACGTCGGACGTTGACCCGGTCAGGCGCCCGCGGCCACGCAGGGTCCCCGGACCGTCACGGCGCGCCGGACCCGCCGCGCCGGGGAGGAACCCCCGCGGGGCCTCCCCGGCGCCTGGTAGTGTCGTCGCTCGACGCCGCCACCGGCGCGTCTCTTCCCGCATAGCTCAATTGGCAGAGCAGCCGGCTGTTAACCGGCAGGTTCTTGGTTCGAGTCCAAGTGCGGGAGCCCCACCTCACCAGTCCGGTCGGCGCCTCATCGCCTTGGTCGAGCTGCGCGCCTGCTTGGACTCCGTCCGCCGGCGCCGTGCCCCCGCCGAGATCCTCGTCGCTCGCCGCGCCGCCGGCGGGGGAGCCGCCGCTGCGGACACCAGCGCGGCGAGCCGCTCCCGCGCCACCGCCCGGTTGCGCACCTGCTGGCGGTGCTGGGCCGCCGACACGGTGAGCACGCCGTCGACCAGCCGGCCCTGCAGCTGCTCGAGCACCCGCTCGCGCAGCGGACCCGCGAGCGCGCGGGAGCGCTCCGCGTCCCAGGAGAGCTCGACGCGGGAGTCAGCGGTGTTGACGCCCTGCCCTCCCGGGCCCGACGAGCGCGAGAAGCGCCACGACAGCTCCTCGGCGGGCAGCACGAGGCGCCGCCCGGCACCACCGCCCCGCCCGGGGACGACGACGGCGAGCGGTCCCTCGACGGCGCTCAGCTCGGCGACGGCGGCACCTCGTCAGCCGGCGGGAGGTCCTCCAGGGCGGCGATCTCCTCGGGGGAAGGCAGCCCCTCACCCGAGAGGTGCCCGGGGCCGTCGGCCCAGGGCGCGTCCTCGTCCGACGGGTCGGGCTGGTGGTGGTCGCGCGGCGCGGTCGGGGGCTCGTCCATGGGTGAGTCCTACCCTTTCCACGCACCGCCGCACCACCTGAGGAGGTCCCGTGGCGCACGACCGGGAGCAGCAGGACGTCGGTGACCACGTCGACGGGGTGCACGTCGTCGTCGACGTCGCGAACGCGGTGGGCTCGCGGCCCGACGGCTGGTGGCGCGACCGCGCGGGGGCCACGACGCGCCTGCTCGCGCAGCTCGCCCGCCTCGCGGCCGCCGGCGTCGTCGACGGCCCCGGAGGGGAGCCGCTGGCGGGGGCGCGCGTGCACGCCGTCCTGGAGGGTCGGGCGCGGTCGGCGAGCGTCCCCGCCGGGGTCGACGTCGTGCTCGCGGAGGCGGACGGCGACAGCGCCGTCGTGGCCCTGGCCGGGCGGCTGCTGGAGCGCACGAGCACCCGCGACGTGCTCGTGGTGACCGCTGACCGGGGTCTGCGCGAGCGCCTGCCAGCGGCGGCCCGGGTGAGTGGCCCGGGGTGGCTGCGGGCGCTGCTCGACGACCTGGGGGAGTGAGTGCGTCGGGCCGGGAGCGCCTCTCGGCGCGTGGCCGCTCGTAGCGGCTTCAAGTGGAGCCCGGGGCTACCGCGGCCCGACGCAACACCAGGCTAACCCCGGTCGGGCCCCGAGGTCTCGTCGTCCCCGGAACCTGTGTCCTCCGGAGCGCCCCGGGCGGGCGGCCGCGGCTGCGCGAGCCGCTCCAGGCGCAGCTGGCGGGCGGCGCCCTCGAGGTGCTCGGCCGTGCGCACCAGGCGCACCGCGGACAGCGTGGCCGCCGGGCCCCCAGGGGCACCGGGGGAGGGCGCCTCGTGCACGGGGGCGGAGCGCGCGGCGAGCGCCGCGCGGCCGGCCGCCACCACGCGGGCGAAGGCGGCGGCCCGCTCGAAGGTCGTGGCGACGTCTCCCCGGGCCACCCCGCGCAGCACCGCGTCGACCGAGAGGCGCACCTCGTCGGGGCCGGGCGGGTCTCCGACGCCGGCGACCACCTCCATGACCGGGGCGCTGCTGCGCCCCTCGGCGAACTCGCGCGCCGCACCGAGCGGGTCCGCGTGCACCCACTGCCGCAGGACGAAGAGCCGCCACAGGGCGCCGGCGAGGCTCTCGGGCGGAGCGTCGGACCACAGCGACGAGAGCACCTCGAGGCCGTGCTCGTCGGCCAGGCCGACCAGGCGCGAGGCCACGAGCTCGTCGTCGGAGCCGCGGGCGCCCTCGACGAGCAGCCGGGCGGTCGTCTGCGCCGCCTCCTCGCGCAGGGCGGGGTCGCCGCCGCCCCGGACGGCGTCGAGCGCGGCCGGGCCCAGGTAGGCGGGTCGCCGGGGGTGGTCCACCACGGCGCCATCGTCCCACCGGTGCGTCGGCGGCGCCGGACGCGCGGGGCGGGGCTGACCGGACGTCAGTGGCGGAAGGGCCTCGGCGGCGAGGACAGGCGCGCGCGGGGGCAGGCCGCGAGCGTGAGGCCGCCGTGGGCCAGGGCCTCGTCGGTGAGGCTCTCGACGGTGTAGCCGGACAGGAGCCCGGCCGCCGTGACCGTGACCCGGTAGATCGTGATCTCGTACTTCGTGGGCGTCCCGTAGGCCACGTGGAGGCGGCCCATGAGCACGGAGGACCCCGGGGTGCCGTCGGGCGCCCACGGCCGGTCCCACAGGCTCCAGACGGTCGGCTCGGACTCCCAGGCACCGCCGTTGTGCACGTCGCGCCGGGCGAGCTCGAGCAGCACGCGCCGCGCGGCGTCCTCGGGGACGATCGCGGCGGGTCGGATGACCTCGGTGAGGTCCTCGCCGCGGTGGTGGAGGGTGGTCACGTCCCTCCATCGGCAGGCAGGGGTCCGGGCCTGAGGGGTTGGGCCGAGCGGGTGCCGCCCGGCGGGAGGCGGGCGGGTGTCCGGCGCGCAGGGGACGACCACTCTCCGCCAGCGACACGCCGCTCCCGGCTGCGGGGATCTCCTGGTGTCGTCACGCCGCGTGGTGCATCATGACCGACGAGCAGGCGCTGCTCGGTCCGGTCGCGTCATCCGCACCACCGCTCGTCTCGCGCAGGTCGTTGGGGAAGACGCACCAGGCGCCGAGCAACGGAGGAGGTCGAGATGTCCGGTGGGATCACCCGCGGCGTGCTGTTCGTGCACTCCGTGCCGCGTGCGGTCTGTCCGCACGTGGAGTGGGCTGCCGCCAACGTGGTGGGGGCGTCCGTGACCATCGACTGGACCGACCAGCCGGTGTCTCCGGGCCTCCTGCGCGGTGAGGTGCCCTGGCACGGTGCGCCCGGCACGGGAGCGCGCCTGACCTCCGCCCTGCGGGGGTGGGCGCACCTGCGCTTCGAGGTCACCGAGGAGCCCAGCGAGGGCGTCGACGGCGGCCGCTGGAGCCACACCCCCGAGCTGGGGATCTTCCACGCCGTGACGGACGCGCACGGCAACGTCGTCGTGCCCGAGGACCGGTTGCGCGCCGCTGTGGAGAGCGCCGGCGACGACCTCGCGCTGCTGCGCGAGGGCATCGACCTGGCCGTGGGCCGCGCGTGGGACGACGAGCTCGAGCCGTTCCGGTACGCCGGTGACGGCAACTTCGTGCGCTGGCTGAACCGGGTCGGCTGACCCGGCCGGCACGCACCCGCGACACGACGAGGGCCCCTCCACCACCCGGTGGAGGGGCCCTCGTCGTGCTGCTGCGCCGCCAGCCCGCCGTCAGCTGGCGGGACCGAAGACCACCGCGACGTTGTGCCCGCCGAAGCCGAAGGCGTTGTTGACGGCCACGCCCTCGGGCAGCTCGCGGGGCGTCTTCAGCACGAGGTCGATGTCGGCACCCGGGTCGACGCTGTCGACGTTGATCGTCGGCGGCGCCAGGCGGTGGTGCAGCGCGAGGATCGCGAAGATCGACTCGACGGCACCGGCGGCGCCCAGCATGTGGCCGGTCATCGACTTCGTGGCCGAGACGGCGACGTGGTCGAGGTCGGCGCCCAGCGCCACCCGCAGCGCCTTGACCTCGGCGAGGTCGCCCGCCGGGGTCGAGGTCGCGTGGGCGTTGATGTGGACGACGTCGCTGGCGCTGACACCGGAGACGCGCAGCGCCTCCTGGACGGCGCGGGAGGCCCCAGCGCCCTCGGGCTCGGGAGCGGCGATGTGGTACGCGTCGGAGGAGGTGCCGGCTCCCAGCACCTCGCCGTAGACGCGGGCGCCGCGGGCCCGGGCGAACTCCTCGGACTCCAGCACCATGATCCCGGCGCCGTCACCCATGACGAAGCCGTCGCGGGTGGTGTCGTAGGGCCGCGAGGCGGTCTCGGGGGAGTCGTTGCGGGTGCTGAGGGCCTGCATCGCGGCGAAGCTCGCCAGCGGCATCGGGTGGATCGCGGCCTCGGTGCCGCCGACGATCGCGACGTCGGCGCGGCCGGTGCGGATCATGTTGAGGCCGTAGGCCACGGCCTCACCGCCCGAGGCGCAGGCGGAGACCGGGGCGTGCGCGCCCGCCGCGGCGCCCAGGGCCAGGCTGACGGCGCCGGCGGCGCCGTTCGGCATGAGCATCGGCACCGTCATGGGCAGCACCCTGCGGGGACCGCGGGTGCGCAGCGTGTCGTACGCGTCGAGCAGCGTGTGGACGCCGCCGATCCCGGTGGCGACCACGGCGGCCAGGCGCAGGGGGTCGACCTCGGGGGCGCCGGCGTCGGCCCACGCCTGCCGGGCCGCCACCACGGCGTACTGGCCGGAGGGGTCAAGGCGCTTGGCCTCGTGCTTGGGCAGCACGTCGGCTGAGGGCGTGCGGGTCTGGGCGGCGAAGGTGACCGGGAGCTGGAACTCCTCGACCCAGGGCTGGGTCAGGGTGCTGGCGCCGGGGGTGCCGGCGAGCGCCGCCTCCCAGGTCTGCTGCGCGGTGTCGCCGATCGGGGTGACGGCGCCGATGCCGGTGACCAGCACGCGGGTGCGGGACGGGCTCGAGCTC
>JAKONK010000202.1 GCA_022701985.1 Actinomycetales bacterium | reverse complement strand
GCGGCGCTGCCGCCGAGCGCCGCGCACGCGCTGGGCCGTGTGGAGTCCGAGGCGAAGCGCATGACGGGCCTCGTGGAGGACCTGCTGCTGCTCGCCCGACTCGACGCCGGCCGCCCCCTGGAGACCGAGCTGGTCGACCTCACGCGGCTCCTGCTCGACGCGGTGAGCGACGCCTCCGCCGTCGGCCGCGACCACGTCTGGCGCCTCGACCTGCCCGAGGAGCCCGTGGAGGTGGTCGGCGACGCCGCGCGCCTGCACCAGGTGGTGGTCAACCTGCTCACCAACGCCCGCACGCACACACCGCCGGGCACGACCGTCACCGCCGGGCTGGCGACGACGACGCCGGGCCTCGTGGTGCTGTCCGTGCTCGACGACGGCCCCGGCATCCCCGCCGAGCTGCTGCCCCACGTCTTCGACAGGTTCGCCCGCGGTGACGGCTCCCGCTCCCGCGCGGCCGGCAGCAGCGGGCTGGGGCTGGCGATCGTGTCGGCGATCGTGGCCTCCACCGGCGGCACCGTCGACGTCACCACGCGGCCGGGGCAGACGGCCTTCCTGGTGCGCCTGCCGGTGGCACCGCTCGAGACTGAGGACCCCGCCGAGCTCCCATAGGTGACCCACAGGCCCGCCCGAGAGGCGCTCCAGCGCCCGCTCCGACGCTCGTGGCATGAGACTGAGCTACACCGCCGCCGGGTCGGGGGAGGCCCCGCCGCTGGACGGGACCGTGCGCCGCGCAGGGGCGAGCACGCGCCGTCGTCCTCCGGGGTGGCTGACCGCCCGCCGCGACGACGGACCCGCCTGGGAGCGCCCGGCGCTGGTGGCGCTGCTGGTCACGGCAGCGGTGGCGTACCTGGTGGGGCTGAGCGCGTCGGGGTGGGCCAACTCCTTCTACTCCGCCGCGGTGCAGGCCGGGTCGGTCAGCTGGAAGGCGTTCCTGTTCGGCAGCTCCGACGCCGGGAGCTCCATCACCGTCGACAAGCCGCCGGCCTCGCTGTGGGTGATGGCCCTGTCGGTCCGCATCTTCGGGCTGTCCTCGTGGTCGATCCTCGTGCCGCAGGCCCTCATGGGCGTGGCGACCACCGGCGTCCTCTACGCCGCCGTCCGCCGGCACTGCACCGCGGGGGCCGCCCTGCTGTCCGGCGTCGTCCTGCTCCTCACGCCGGTGGCAGCGCTGATGTTCCGGTTCAACAACCCCGACGCGCTGCTCGTGCTCCTCATGACGCTGGCCGCCTGCGCCGTGCTGCGGGCGCTGGAGGGCGGTCGCACCCGCTGGCTCCTGGTCGCTGGTGCGCTGGTCGGGCTGGGGTTCCTCACCAAGCAGCTGCAGGTCTTCCTCGTCGTGCCAGCACTCGCCCTGACCTACCTGCTCTTCAGCCCCCGTCGGATCGCAGCGCGCGTGCTGCAGCTGCTCGCCGCAGGTGCCGCGCTGCTGGTCTCCGCGGGCTGGTGGGTGGCGCTCGTGGAGCTGTGGCCGGCCTCGTCGCGGCCGTACATCGGTGGCTCGACCGACAACAGCTTCCTGGGCCTGACCCTCGGCTACAACGGCCTGGGTCGCCTGACCGGTGACGAGACGGGCTCGGTGGGTGGCGGCGGTGGCGGCGGGAACTGGGGCGAGACCGGGTTCGCGCGCCTGTTCAGCGCGGAGTTCGGCGGTCAGATCGCCTGGCTCCTCCCCGCGGCCCTGGTGATGGCGGTGGTCGCCCTGGTGCTGCTGCGCCGCCGGCCGCGCCTGGACGGGCAGCGCGCGCAGGTGGTGCTGTGGCTGACCTGGCTGCTGGTCACGGGACTGACCTTCAGCTTCATGAGCGGGATCATCCACGCCTACTACAGCGTGGCGCTGGCCCCTGCGGTCGCAGCGCTGGTCGGCGTGACGACGTCGCTGCTGTGGCGCGAACGGGCCCGGCCCCTGGCCCTGGCCGGGCTTGCCGTCGCGACGGCGGGGACGGCGGTCTGGTCGTTCGTGCTGCTCTCGCGCAGCAGCGACTTCCTGCCCTGGCTGTCGTGGGTGGTGCTCGTGGTCGGCGTGCTGGCCGCAGTGGGGCTGGTGGCCCTTCCGCTGCGGCCCTCGCTCACGAGGGCGGTCGCCGCGGTCGCGCTGGTGGCCTCGCTGGCCGGGCCGCTGGCGCACACGGCGCAGACGGTCACCACCGGGCACACCGGGTCGATCGTGTCGGCGGGGCCGGCGGTCGCCGGGGCGGTGGGGGGCCCCGGCGGCGGTGGGATGCGCGGTGGCGGGTTCCCCGGTGCACAGCAGGGGGGTGCCCCCGGGACCACCGGCGCGCAGGGCTTCCGGGTGCAGGGCGGCGGGGGAGGGACGGGTGGTCTGCTCAACGGCAGCACCCCCAGCGCCGAGCTGGTCGCGCTGCTGGAGCAGGACGCGAGCTCCTACACCTGGGTGGCCGCGACCGTCGGCGCCAACAACGCCGCCGGCTACCAGCTGGCCACCGAGCAGTCGGTGATGCCGATCGGCGGGTTCAACGGCACCGACGCCTCGCCGACGCTGGAGCAGTTCCAGGCGTGGGTGGCGGCGGGGGAGGTCCACTACTTCATCCCCGGGCGCACGGGGGGTGAGGGCCAGGGCACGGCCGCGCAGATCACGGCCTGGGTGGAGGCGACGTTCGCCGCCCGGGCGGTCGGCTCGACCACCGTCTACGACCTCACGAGCGGCGCGTGAGCCTCCGCTGAGCCGGAGCCCCCGTCACCCCCTCGTGATCATGGGCCCCGTGCACACGTCACACCGTGATCATGGACTTCCCGAACAGCCTGCGGTCAGCTCGGTCAGCCCGGCCGGCCCGCAGCGCCAGGCTCTCGAGGCCGTGCTCGGCCTCGCCGGGCCTGGCGCTGCGCCTGTTCGGGACGCTCGCCGTGGCGAGAGCCGGTGGGCGCGGTGGGAGGTGTGCACAACGCCCATGATCACGGGGGTGGGGGTCATAGGCGGGGCACAGCGCCGGCACACCGGCGCGCGAGCCAGCGGGCCGATCCTCGCCCCATGACCACGCCCCTGCTGGACGGCACCCCCGGTCCCTCCCTGCGGCCCGCACGAGGGCTGCTCACGGCCGCGCCGGGGCGCCCGCTCCTCGACGTCGTCGTGCCGGTCTTCAACGAGGAGGACGACCTCGAGCCCTGCGTGCGCCGCCTGCACGCCCACCTCACGGAGGCGCTCCCGTACCCGTTCCGCATCACGATCGCTGACAACGCCAGCACGGACGCGACGGCCGCCGTCGCCGACACCCTCCAGGCGGCGCTGCCCGGGGTGGTCGCCGTGCACCTCGCCGCCAAGGGACGCGGCAGGGCGCTGAAGGCGGTGTGGTCGGCGTCCGACGCACCGGTCCTCGTCTACACGGACGTCGACCTGTCGACCGACCTCGCCGCCCTCCTGCCGCTGGTGGCCCCCCTGGTCTCGGGTCACTCCGACGTCGCCATCGGGTCGCGCCTGGCCCGGGGCTCCCGCGTGGTGCGGGGGGCCAAGCGCGAGGTGATCTCCCGCTCCTACAACGTGCTGCTGCGCCGCAGCCTCGGGGCCCGCTTCTCCGACGCCCAGTGCGGCTTCAAGGCGATCCGCCAGGACGTCGCCGAGCAGCTCCTCCCGCTCGTGGAGGACACGGGCTGGTTCTTCGACACCGAGCTGCTCGTGCTGGCCGAGCGCGCCGGTGCCCGCATCGCCGAGGTGCCGGTCGACTGGGTGGACGACCCGGACAGCAGCGTCGACCTCCTCCGCACGGCCGCTGACGACGTCCGCGGCATCGTCCGCCTGGGCCGCGCCCTCGCGACGGGGTCGCTGCCGCTGGCGGCGCTGCGCGCCCAGCTCGGCCGCGAGCCCCTGGAGCACACCGTCCCGGGGGTGCCGCGCGGGCTGCTCGGGCAGGTCGTGCGCTTCGGCGCCGTCGGGGTGGCCAGCACCCTGGCCTACCTCGCGCTCTACCTGCTGCTGCGGGGCGCCACCGGGCCCCAGGCGGCCAACCTGGCCGCCCTGCTGGTCACCGCCCTGGCCAACACCGCGGCCAACCGGCGGCTCACCTTCGGGGTCACCGGCCGCGGCGGCCTGCTGCGGGCGCACGCCCAGGGCCTGTTCGTCTTCGCGGCGGCGCTGGGCCTGACCTCCGGGGCGCTCGCCGCGCTCCACGCCCTGGCCGACCCCTCGCGCGCCGTCGAGGTCACCGTCCTGGTGCTCGCCAACGCGGTGGCCACCGCCCTGCGCTTCCTGCTGCTGAGGCGCTGGGTCTTCGCCGGCCCCAAGGGGCTGGGGCCCGACCGCGCGCCTGCTCCACCACGGTGAACGGACGGCCCACCGGGTGACCCGAGGGGGACGCTCCGTGGCGGTGTGCCCGGGTGGCACCCCATGATCACCCGGGGCCCCCGCCCACGTCCCGCCCCACGCCCCACGTCCCACCACGCCCCCCCAGGAGACCCGCCGTGACCCTGCCCCTCGACCAGGTCCTCGACCTCGTGACCGGAGGCCTGCTGGAGCTGTGCGGAGTGCTGGTGCTCCTCGTCGTCGCCGCCCGGGTCCGGGCGAGCCGGGCGTCAGCGCGACGTCGTGAGCTCGCCGCCGCGGCGCCCGTCGTCGTCGGCAGCGCGGTCGGTCCCGCGGTCGGTCCCGTGGTCGGCAGCGTCGTGGTCGAGCCGCCCGCGGGGCGCTGAGCCCCGGCGCGACAGGGCGCCCGGCCACCAGGCCCGCCGGTCGAGCAGGGTGAACAGCGCCGGCACCAGCAGCGTCCGCACGAGCAGGGTGTCGAGCAGCACCCCCAGGCCCACGACGATCCCCAGCTCGGTCAGCGTGATCAGGGGCAGCACGCCGAGCACGGTGAACACCGCCGCGAGCAGCACCCCGGCGCTGGTGATGACCGCGCCCGTCACCGAGACGCCCACCACGACGGCCTCTCGTGCGCCCCGCAGCGGCACCTCCTCGCGCACCCGCGTGACGAGGAAGATGTTGTAGTCGACGCCCAGGGCCACGAGGAACAGGAACGCCAGCAGCGGCACCCCGGTGTCGAGGCCCGGGTACCCGAGCACCGACGTCGCCAGCCAGTTCCCGGCGCCCAGCGCGGCGAAGAAGCTCGCCACCACGGTCGCCACCAGCACCAGGGGCCCGACGACGGCCCGCAGCAGCACCACGAGCACCGCGAGGACCACCAGCAGCACGAGCGGGGCGACGACGCGCAGGTCGCGCTCGGTGGCGGCCTTCACGTCCAGGTCGCTCGCGGTGCTGCCGCCCACCAGCGCCCCACCGGGCACCGCGTCGACGGCCGAGCGCAGGCGCTCGACGGCGGCGAGCGCCTCGGGGCTGCCCGGGTCGCCGTCGAGCACGGCGGTCACCTCGGTGATGCCGGTGCCCCCGCCGGCTCCAGCGGCCTGCCGTCCGGCGCTCGCCGACACCACGCCCGGCGTGGCCGACGCCGCGTCGACCACGCCCTGCACGACCGCAGGGTCGGTGCTGCGCACGACGACGCGCGCCGGGTCCGCGGCGCCCGCGGGGAACGCCGTGGCGAGCGTCTCCAGGCCGTCCACCGACTCCGCCTGCACCCGGAACTGCTCGGTCTGGCTCAGCCCGAGCCGCGCGCCGGAGAGCCCAGCAGCCATGACCGCGAGCAGGGCGACGGCGACCGCCACCACCCGCCACGGCCGCGCGACGACGGCGCGCCCCACGCGCGACCACGGCCCGGTCAGCGAGGTCTCGGCGGAGCCGACCCGCGGCACGAACGGCCAGAACACCCCGCGCCCGCACAGCACCAGCGCCGAGGGCAGCACGAGCAGGGCGAACAGCGCCGCCACCGCGATGCCCAGCGCGCCGAACTGCCCGACGCTGCGGTTGGAGCCCAGCACCGCGAACGACAGCGCCAGCAGCGACAGCACCACCGTGCCGGCGCTCGCGGCGATGGCGGGCGCGGCACCGCGCCACGCGCGCGCCATGGCCAGGCGGCGGTCGGGCTCGCGCCGCAGCTCCTCGCGGTAGCGGGCGATGAGCAGCAGCGCGTAGTTGGTGCCGGCGCCGAAGACGAGCACGTCGGCGATGCCGCCGGTCGACGGGTCCAGCACGAGGCCGGTGGTCCGCGAGACGACGGCGAACAGCGCGGTCGCAGCAGCTGCCGACGCTCCCACCACGGCCAGCGGCACCAGCCAGAGCACGGGGCTGCGGTACGTCACGAGCAGCAGCGCGGCCACCACGAGCACGGTGGTGAGCAGCAGCGTGAGGTTCGCGCCGTCGAACGAGGCGGCGATGTCCGTGGTGAACGCCGCTCCGCCGGTGACCTCGGCGGTGAGCCCGTCGGGGAGGTCGGCGGTGGCCGCGCGCACCTCGGCCCGGATGCCCTCCACGGTCCCCGCCAGCGCCCCGGCGCCGCCGGCGGTCGTCAGCGGCACGGCGACCAGCGCCGTCGTCCCGTCCTGCGAGACCACCGGGGGGACCACCTGTCCGCCCTCGGCGACCGCGGCGAGCCGTCCCGACAGCTGCTGCAGCGCCGCGGTGTCCGCGGCCTGCAGCCCGCCCGCGCGCTGGACGACGACGAGGGCCGACGTCGCGTCGGCGCCCGGCAGCTGCCGCGCGAGCTCGGCCACCTGGACCGACTCCGCGCTGGCGGGCAGGCCGGCGCTGACCCCGCTCCCGCGGTCGGGGGAGGGGGCGAGGGCCAGCAGACCGGCCACGACCAGCAGGCCCAGCACCACGGACGCCCAGGCGCTGCGCCGCCCGACGGGTGCGTGGAGGACGTGTCTCATGGAAACCTCTCGACTGTCGAAACATCAGATGAACGAGATGATGGAGGGCGTCGCCGCGCAGTGCAAGGCGGCGCGGTCGGGGAGCGGGGGAGGATGGGCGGCGTGCGAGAGGGAGCTCGGGGAGCTGGTGGCGGCGAGCGGGCGAGGCTGCAGCGCGTGCTGGTCGACGACGTGCGCACGCTGGCGTACCGCACGCAGCACCTGGCGCACGCCTTCGCCGAGCAGCAGGCCATGCACCCGACCGACCTCGAGGCGGTGGTCCACGTCATGCAGGCCGAGACCGGAGGTGAGCCGCTCACCGCCGGCGGCCTGGCCGAGGCGCTGGGGCTCAGCTCGGCGGCCACCACGAGCGTGGTCGACAGGCTCGAGCGGGCGGGCCACGTCCAGCGCGAGCGCCCCGCCACCGACCGCCGGCGGGTGCACCTGCGCACCACCGAGGGGGCGATGGCCGTCGCCGGTGCCTTCTTCGGGCCGCTCGGCCAGCGGACCGGCGCCCTGATGGAGGGCTTCACCACCGCGGAGCTGGCCGCCGTGCACCGCTTCATGGAGGGGTTCAGCGCGGCGATGGAGGACGCCGAGCGGGTGCACCGCGGGCGCTGAGCCGTCCGCGACCCGCACCGGCGCGCCGCGGGTGGCGCGCCGCGGCAGGTTGCGGTCTGGTGAACGCTCACCGGTCCACCAGGTGGGACCCAGCCGGCGACCGCACGATGGGGTGGTGGGACCGCAGACGAGCTCGCTGGTGGAGGGCGCCGACCCCGTCGCCCTCGTCCGGCGCTGGGAGTCCGGCCAGGGCCGCCACCTCGTCGACCCCGGGCTCGCGGCGTGGGAGGACCTCGACAGCGAGGCCGTCCTGATGGCGCGCATCGCGTGGGGCGCCCCGGTGCCGGGCGGCACCCGCTACTGGTCGCGGCGGCGCTACCTCAGCTTCGACGCCGACGGCGCTCCCGAGCGCCTCATCGAGGTGCAGCTCCTGTCGGCGCACCAGCCGTGGGTGCGGGCGCGGCACTCCGACCTGCTGGTCGCCGGTTCGCTGGGGGCGAGGTACTGGATCTACGCCCTGACGGCCGCTCCCGGCGGTGCGGTGCACCTGCGCGCCGTCCAGGACCCGGCGAGCTCGGCGTGGGACCCGGCCTCCGCGCGCGGCGCCGCCGGCGACCACGACCCGCTGTGGGTGCTGCCCCTCAGCCGCGTGGCGGCCGCTCCGGTGCTGGTCACCGCCGCCTGAACCGGCTCCCTGCTGTCGGTCAGTGGGTCAGCAGGACCTTCACCACGGCGATGAGGGACCCGCCCGCGGCGAGGCCGAGGGCGCTCCAGAAGGCGCCGCGCGTGGACCCGCCGGGCGCGAGCCGGCTGGTGACCGACCCGGTCGCCGCGAGCCTGGCCACCGGTACGAGCACCGCCACCAGCTGGGCGGCGGCCGCCCATCCGCCGTCCAGCCCCGCCGCGGCGGCCACCCCGAGCAGCAGCGCCGGGACGGCGCCCGAGGTGATGATCGGGACCGCGTCGCGCAGCTCGGCCCGCAGGTGGAGCTCGGCCTCCTCGCGGCGCCGCCCGACGCCCTCGCCCACCCGGTGGGCCACCACGTGCGCGAGGTAGGTCGTCACCGTCGTCGCCAGCACGACGACGACGGCGCGCCCGCTGCGCACCGACTCCGGCGCGCAGCCCACGACGGCGGCCAGCACGAGCACGTTGCCGTAGACGTACGCGGTGACGCGGCTGCGGACGCGCTCGAGATCGGGGTACCGGCGGGCGGTGGGGGTGTCGGGCGTGTCGGGCACGGTCCGATCCTCGCCCCGGTGGGCGCGCGGGCCGTCCTTGACGCTGCCGCCAGCAAACCCTACCGTTCGGTAGGTGATAGCCGGGGTGAGGCAGCCCACCCCGCCGCCAGCAGCCACGTCGCCGTCGACGGAAGGAACCCGATGACCGCCCCCGCCCAGACCTCCCCGCAGGTCTCCCCGCAGGTCTCCGTGCAGCTCTACACCGTGAAGGACGCCCTCGAGGCCGACCTCGCGGGCACGGTCGCCCGCCTCGCGGGCCTCGGCCTTGAGGCCGTGGAGGCGTTCGACTTCGTGCGCCGCCCGGCCGAGCTCAGGGCCGCCTTCGACGCCCACGGCATCAGGGCGCGCACCGGGCACGCCTTCCTCCTCAGCGACGAGATCACCAGCCCCGACGGCACCGCGGGCGCGCTGCCCGGCCTGGAGGAGACCCTGGACGCGGCGGCGACCCTCGGCCTCGAGGTCGTCATCGACCCGTTCACCCCCGCCGACCGGTGGCGGACCCGCGAGTCCGTGGCCGCGCTCGCCGAGCGCCTGAACCGCGCGGCGGCCGCCGCCGAGGCGCGCGGGCTGCTCGTCGGGTACCACAACCACGACCACGAGCTGCGCTCCGAGGTCGACGGCGCCCCGGCGCTGGAGGTCTTCGCCGAGCTGCTCGACCCGCGCGTGCGCCTCGAGGTCGACCTGTACTGGGCCACCGCCGCGGGCCTCGACGCCGCCGGGCTGCTGACCCGCCTGGGGGAGCGCGTCGTCGCCGTCCACGTCAAGGACGGCCCGATGCGCGAGGGCATCTCCACCGCCGAGCTGCCGCGCGACCAGGTCCCCGCCGGCCAGGGCGACGTGCCGCTGGCCGCCGCCCTGGCGGCCGCGACGAGCGCGCAGCACGCCGTCATCGAGTTCGACCACTACGAGGGCGACCTCTTCGAGGGCATCGCCGCCAGCCGCGCGTGGCTGGTCGAGAACGCGCAGGTGCGGGCGTGAGCCGCACCGGGCGCGTCGGCGTCGGGTTCATCGGCGCCGGGATGATCTCGGAGCAGTACCTGACGCACCTGACGCGCTTCCCGGACGTGGAGGTCGTGTTCATCAGCGACATCGACGTCGCCCGCGCCGCCGCGCAGGCGGAGAGGTTCGCGGTGCCGCGCTCGGGCACCGTGGCGGAGCTGCTCGCCGACGCCGACGTCGAGGTCGTCGTCAACCTCACGCTGCCCGCGACGCACGTCGAGGTCTCGACCGCGGCGCTGCTGGCCGGCAAGCACGTGTGGACCGAGAAGCCGATCGGCCTGACGCGCGAGTCCGCGCAGGGCCTGGTCGACCTGGCCCGCGAGTCCGGGCTGCTGCTCGGCGTGGCCCCCGACACGGTGCTCGGCAGCGGCTGGCAGGCGGCCAAGCGCGCCATCGAGGCCGGCGTCATCGGCACGCCGCTGACGGCGACGACGACCATGCAGTACCAGGGACCCGACGTGTTCCACCCCAACGCGTCGTTCCTCTTCGCCGAGGGCGCAGGCCCGCTGTTCGACATGGGCCCGTACTACGTCACCGCGCTGGTGCACCTGCTCGGTCCGGTGGCCCGGGTGGCGGCCATGGGCACCCGCTCCCAGGAGACCCGGCGCCTGCTCGTGGGGCCGAACGCGGGTCAGGAGTTCCCGGTGGCGGTGCCCACGCACCTGTCGGTGCTGGCGTCCTTCGAGCGGGGCGGCCAGGCCCAGTCGCTGCTCAGCTTCGACACCCCGCTCATGCGCCAGGGGTTCTTCGAGGTCAACGGCACCGAGGGCACGATGGTGCTGCCCGACCCGAACACCTTCGGCGGCGGCCACGCGGTCCGCGTCGCCCGGCCCTTCGCGGTCGACGGCCTCGAGGGCGAGCAGGTCTGGGAGACCGTGCACGACGCCGAGCCCGACGCCGGGCGCGGGCTCGGCGTGCTGACGATGGCGCGCGCCCTCCGCGACGGCGGGGTGCACGTCGCGACCGGCGAGGTGGGGATGCACGTCCTGGACGTGATGGTCGCCGCGCTCGACTCGGCGCGGTCCGGGCGGTTCGTCGAGGTCGGCTCGACCGTCGACGCCGTGCCGTCGCTCCCGGACGGCTTCGACCCCTTCGCGGCGACGCTCGGGCAGCCGGCGGTCGGCTCCTGAGACCGCCCGGACCCACCCCCGTCAGCAGCGCGGTCGGCGCGGCTGACGGGGGTGGATCGGCTTTGATGTGCCCATGACAGCTGCGCCGCGTCGGCCGGTGACCATGGCCGACGTCGGCGCGGCGGCGGGCGTCACCAGCCGCACCGTGTCCAACGTGCTGTCCGGCAACAAGCCCGTCGCCCCCGCGACGCGCGACGCCGTCATGGCGGCCGTGCGCGAGCTGGGCTACCAGATGAACGTCACCGCCCGGGGCCTGCGGACCGGCCGCACCGGCCTCCTGACCGTGGCCGTGCCGGCCCTGCGCATCGACTACTTCGCCGAGCTGGCGCTCGCCCTGGTCGACGAGGCCGAGCGCCTCGGGTGGGCGGTGACCCTCCAGCAGACCCAGTCCGACCGCGAGCGGGAGCTCGCCATCCTGGGCGGGCACGACCGCCTGCTCAGCGACGGCCTGATCTTCCAGCCCCACGCGCTGGGCCCCGCCGACGGCGACCTGCTGGTCAGCGACCAGCCGGTGGTGCTGCTGGCCGACCACCCGCTGCACGCGGACGTCGACCAGCTGGTGCTGGACAACGTCGCGATCGGCCGGGCGGCGACCGCGCACCTGCTGGGTCGGGGGAGGCGCCGCGTGGCGATGGTCGGGCCGAACCACGACCCCGGTCTCAGCACCGCCGGCTCGTACCGGCAGCAGGGCTACGCCGAGGCCCTCGCGGAGGCGGGCCTGCCGCTGCGACCCGAGCTCGTGGTGGGGGCCGCGCGGTGGACGTGGGACGGCGGCGCCCAGGCGGCCCAGGAGCTCCTCGCTTCCGGCGTCGAGTTCGACGGCCTGTTCTGCGGCAACGACTCCCTGGCGCTGGGGGCGCTGCACGTGCTGCAGCGCCACGGCGTCGACGTTCCGGTCGACGTCGCGGTCATCGGGGTGGACGACACCAGGGACGCCGCTCACAGCACGCCGGCGCTGAGCACGGTAGCCATCGACACCGCCGGTGTGGCCTCCCGGGCCGTGGGGCTGCTCGTCGCCCAGATCGAGCGAGACGACGCCTACGCCGGGCCCACGACCGAGGTGGTCGGCCACCGCGTCGTGCGGCGCTCGAGCTCGTGACCCCCGCGCTGCCGGGAGCTGCTGGGGGAGGGGCGCAGCCCACCTTCGGGGGGGCAGTGGGCTGCGACCCTCGGCACGCGGTCGGACCGGCGCCCACTGGACGCCCCAGCTGTTTGAGCACCCAGTGGTCGGGACACTAGTTCATCGATGAACCGCTCGCACCCTTACCACGCCGATCCGCGGCCGTTTCCGCGTCCCTCGGCTCTGTCCCCAGCGGTGGGTGCAGCGACCGGGGCGTCCTGCGACTCTCCGTCACCTCGCGGTCACGGCCCGGCGGGCGGCATCCCGCCCGCTCAAGGCGGCGCCGCACCCGACCGATGCCCAGCACGTGGCTGACGAGCACCCTCCGGTGCGCCGCGGCCTCCGAGCCCGCATCGAGGCCAGCACCTTCGCGGCCTTCGCCGTCCTCCACGCGCCGGGGACCGCGGTGGCGCTGGGCCAGGCCGCCCCGTCGTCACCGCCGGCCCTGCTGGCGACGGCGTCGGTGGTCGGGAGCCTGGTGCTGTGGGTGGGGCTCGCCGCGCTGGCGGTGCGCGCCGCCCGGTCAGACCGCCTCGTGCCCCGGGGGCTCCTCGTCGCCGCCCTCTCCCTGGACACCGTCGTCCTGGTGGTCAGCGGCCTCTCACCGCCGCGCCTGGGCAACATCACGGCGGCCTCGGTCGGTCTGATCGCCGTCTGCGCTGCGGCAGCGCTGCTGACGAGGGCCCGGACGCTCCCGGCCGTCGTGGTGCCCGCGGTGGTCGGCCAGGCGGTGCTGCTGCACGCCGCGGACACCAGCACCACCGCCGCCCGCCTGGTCGCCGACGTGGTCACCACCACCGCGGCCACGGCGGCCACCACCCTGCTGATCGCGTGGCTGGAGCACGAGCGGCGCGCCGGCCAGGAGGCGCTCGCACGAGCCGCCACGACCGACCCCCTGACAGGGCTGCTGAACCGCCGCGGCCTCGGCCGGGGGCTCCCCGCGCTGGTGGCTCCGGCGCCCGGTGCGGGCCGGCTGCACGTCGTCGTCCTGGACGTCGACCACTTCAAGGGCGTCAACGACCGCCGCGGCCACGACGCGGGTGACGAGCTGCTCGTCGTGGTCGCCCGCGCGCTGCAGGACTGCGCGCGCCGCGGCGACCTGCTGGTCCGCTGGGGAGGTGAGGAGCTGGCGTGGGTGGCTCGGTGGAGCACCACCCAGGACGCCGCTGCCGCCGCCGAGCGGCTGCGCGTGCTCGTCGCCGAGCGGACCCGTGACGCCGGGGAGCGGGTCACCATCAGCGCCGGTGTCGCCGCGGTGGGCGCGGTCGGGCGGCTCGACGCGGAGGGAGCGCTGAGGGAGGCGCTGGTCCGCGCGGACCAGGCGCTCTACCGGGCGAAGGCCGCCGGTCGCGACCGGGTCGAGGTCGACGCCGGCGCGCCGGCGGAGGGGGCGGCCGCGGTGCCGGAGTGACCCTGCGGAGACGATGTGTCGCGCACGATGCACATGGGGCCCATCATGGGCGCGTGGGAGACCCCGTGCAGGTGACGGCCCGTGCTGTGCCCGCTGCGACCCCTGTGAACGCTGTGCCCGCGTCCCTGGTGGCGTTCGGCGCGCTCTGGAGCTCCGCCGTGCTCTCCGCTCCGGACGACCTGGTCGCCGCGGTGGCCCACGCGATCGAGTGCGAGCTGCCTGCGGCTCTCGGGCTGCCCCCGGAGGCGGCCGACGAGCTGGCCCGGGCAGCACTGGGCGCCGTCGTCGCGCACCTCCGGGGTGAGGCCGGGTCCTCCCTCCGGGGCGCGGAGCGGACGGCGGCCCTGGACGGCGCCCGACGCGTGGACGCGTCGGCACCCCGCACCGGTCGCGCTCTCGCCACGCCCACCCGCCAGCTCGGGCGGGCTCACGGGTGCTCGACGGGACGGGTCCTCAAGTCCCTCGGGTGACCGGCCGAAGCCTGGGGGGAATCCTGTCCCCCTGAAGAGGAGTTCCCGGTGCTCGCAGCAGTGCGTGACCTCAAGGTGTCCACCAAGCTGGGTGCGGCCTTCGCCGTGGTCTGCGTGCTCCTGCTCGTGGTGCTGGGGGTGGGGGTGACCCGCCTGTCGCAGGCGCAGGAGCGCCTCGACGACATGTACTCCGGCAACCTCGTCTCCCTCGAGGCGCTGTCCGCGGCCCGCCTGGACATCCAGCTGCTGCGCCAGGACACCTCCCGCGCCCAGGCCGGCATCAACGACCCCAAGACCATGCAGCTGGCGCTGGACGGCAACACCGAGCACGAGGCCAGCCTCGACACCGACTGGCAGCGCTACGACGGCGGGCAGACCGGGGCCACCGCGGCGCAGCGCGCCGCGGCCTGGGACCTCGTGGGCCAGTGGCGCGAGGCGCGCAAGGCGCTGTTCACCTTCGCGCAGGCCGGTGACAACGCCGGGTACGCCCAGCACCGCGACGACGTCGTCACGCCGCTGACCAAGCAGATCTCGGAGGCGATGGACGGTCTGTACGCCGCCGAGCTCGCTGACGGCAAGGCTGACGCGGCGGCCGGCGCTGCTGCCTTCCGCACGGCCATGCTGACGATGGTCGCGACCGCCGTGGTCGCGCTCCTGGCCGCGATCGCGGTGGCGGTGGCCCTGTCGCGGTCCATCTCCCGGCCGCTCACGCGGGTCCTCCACGTCGTGGTCGGGCTCGCCGAGGGCCGCCTGGACCAGCGCACGGGCATCACCAGCAAGGACGAGGTGGGCCAGCTGGCCGCCGCCACCGACGCCTCCATCGACAACCTCGCCGGGGTGGTGCGCCAGATCACCGGCCGTGCCACCGACCTGGCCTCGACCTCCGACCGCCTGACCGCCGTGTCCGGCGCGCTGTCCGCCGGCGCGGCGGAGTCCTCGGCCCAGGCCGGTGTGGTCGCCGGGGCCAGCGAGGAGATCTCGGCGTCGATGTCGACCATCGCCGCCGCCGGCGAGGAGATGACCTCCGCCATCGGCGAGATCGCCTCCTCGACCGCGACCGCCTCCCAGACCGCGGCGGCTGCCGTGGCGACCGCCCAGCAGGCGGGGGCGACCCTGGAGCGCCTCGGGGTCTCCAGCCGGGAGATCGGCGACGTCGTGAAGCTGATCACCTCGATCGCGGAGCAGACCAACCTGCTGGCGCTGAACGCGACCATCGAGGCCGCGCGCGCCGGTGAGGCGGGCAAGGGCTTCGCGGTGGTGGCCGGTGAGGTCAAGGAGCTGGCGCGCCAGACGGCTCAGGCGACCGAGCAGATCGTCACGCGGGTGGCCGCGGCCCAGGCCGACGCCACCGACGCGCGGTCGGCGATCGAGCAGATCACGCAGGTCATCAGCCAGATCGACGCGCTGCAGGCGACGGTGGCCTCGGCGGTGGAGGAGCAGTCGGCGACGACGGCGGAGATGGTGCGCTCGGTGACCGAGGTCTCCTCGGGGGCGCAGGAGATCAGCACGAACATCTCCGGGGTGGCCAGCGCCTCGGCGCGCACCACCGAGAGCGCCGGGGAGTCGACGCGCACCGCCGAGGAGCTGTCGCGCACCGCCCGCGAGCTGCGGGAGGCGGTGGCGGCCTTCCGCCTCTGACGCCCTCCGCGCACGTCCGCCCGTGCCCGCTCCCCGACCGTCCGGTCGAGGAGCGGGCACGGGCGTTCTGCGACGGTCATGTCCCCCCAGGGGCTCGCGCGGGACCGGT
>JAKONK010000196.1 GCA_022701985.1 Actinomycetales bacterium | reverse complement strand
GGTCGGCCCAGGTGGAGCGCACCCAGGCGAGGTCCGGATCGTCGACGATCCGCCAGGCGCGGTCGTCGGCGGGGCCGGCCATCGCGTTCAGGTAGTACAGGTGGTTGCCCGGCGCGGCCATGCACGGCCCGTGCCAGCCGTGGGGCACGAGCACGGTGTCGCGGTCGCGGACCTCGACGAGCAGGTCGATCTGCCGGTCGTCGCGCTCGGACGTCGAGTAGGTGCGGTGGTACCCCACACCCGGCTCGCCGGACGGCCCGGGGGCCACCTCGTAGTAGTAGACCTCCTCGAGCTCGCTCTCGTGCTCGGTGGTCTGGTCGTGCTTGTGCGGCGGGTAGCTCGACCAGTTGCCGCCCGGGGTGACCACCTCGACGGCCACCAGCTTGCTGGCCACGTCGACGTCGGCGGAGGCGAAGTTGCGCACCTCGCGGGTGCAGCCCCCCGCGCCGCGCAGCTCGACCGACACCTCGTCGACGGGGACGTGCCGCACGGGCTTGCGAACGCCGTCGGGCAGCAGGCCGGTCCTCGCACCCGGGACGCCGACGCGCGCGCCGCCGCCGTCGGGAGACGTGCTCAGCACCGCCTTCGAGCCGGCGGGGAGGTAGAGCACGTCGGTCGGACCCGCGAAGACGGAGGGACGCCCGGTGAGCTCGAACGCGTGGCGCTCGCCCTCGACAGCGACGCGCAGCCCCCCGCGCAGCGGGACGACGACGACCTCCTCCTCACCGGTCTCGAGGGCCAGCTCCTGGCCGGGCGCCAGGTCGGCGGCGCGCAGGGAGGTCCAGCCCCAGCCGGCGACCTCGGGCGTGACCGCGACGTCCCACGCGCCGTCGGCCGAGGCCCCGGCGCGCAGGTGCAGGTCCTTCGTCACGGAGCTGCTCACGGAGCGACGAGCACGTCGCGCACGATGGCGTCGAGCTGGGCGTCGGCCTCGAGGAACTGGCGCAGCGTCTTGCGGGTGGCGCCGAAGTCCTCGAACTCCTCGACCGTCATGCCGTCGACGTCGTAGGCGCGGTGCCACTCGGGGATCGCCGAGAGGGCCTCGAGGTGCTCGGCGGCGACGGGCTCGTCGATCGCGTTCGGGTTCACGGCGATGCGGTTCTCGTTGATGCGGGCCTGCCAGTCGAACGGCGGGGAGACCACGAGGTCACCGCCCTGCAGCTCGCTCCACTGGAGGGAGTTGCGGAAGGCGGCCGAGAGGATGCGCACGCGGTAGCCGCGCTCGACAAAGAGGTGGTGGGCCTTCTTCAGCGCCGCGACGCCGGCCCACTCCAGGTGGCCCGGGTCGAGCAGGAGGCGGTTCTTGGCCACGTAGGCCTTCATCCAGTCGTCGAGACGGCCGCCCATGATCGTGCAGACGTGGCCGAACTCCGGCATGGGCAGGCCCTCGGCCTCGCGGCGCGCCATGCCGCGCTCGATGGCCTCGGCCACGGCGATCGCCTGCGGCACGGTGAAGGAGACGGTGGCGTTCAGGGAGACGCCGCGGTAGGCGGCCTCCTCCATGGCCTCGATGCCGGTCTTGGTGGCGGGGATCTTCACGATGACGTTCTTCGCGAGCTTCGAGAAGCGCTCGGCCTGGTCGGCCAGCGCCGCGGCGTCGCGGTGGAGGCGGGGGTCGGTCTGCATCGACAGGCGGCCGTTGCGGCCGCCGGAGGCCTCGAAGGCCGGCTCGAGCAGCTTCGCGGCCTCGACGGAGAGCTCCTCGACGACCATCCATCCCAGCGCGGACTCCCCGGCGGTGGGGTTCTCGGCAGCCAGCTCGCGCAGGCGGGCGGTCCAGCGGGGCTTGTCGGCGTTGATGGCGGCCAGCGCGATCACGGGGTTGCAGGTCGCGCCGACGGCGCCCCAGGCGATGGACCTCGTGAGCTCGCCGATCTCGGCGCTGTCGTTCCACAGGGCGGTCGGCGTGGTGCGGGCGGCGAGCGCGGTGGGCAGCTCCCGCTCGGTGGCCTGCGTGCCCGTGGCGGCGTCGGTGCCGGCGGGGGCGGGAGCGGGTGCGGGTGCGGTGGTGGTCATGGTTCCTCCTGGGGAGTGCTGGGCGGGTCAGCGGACGAGGGACACGGCGGTGTCGACGGCGGTGGCGACGTCGTCGTCGGGCGGGAACAGCAGGGCGCGGCCGACGACCAGGCCGCGCACGGCGGGCAGCGCGAGGGCCGTGCGCCAGGTCTCGTAGGTGGCGTCGGGAGCGGCGACGGGGTCGCCGCCGAGGATGAGCGTCGGGAGGGTGGTGGCCTCCATGACGCGCTCCATGTCGTCGACGACGGGGAGCTTCAGCCAGGTGCGGGCCGAGGAGGCGCCGATGCCCTGGCCGACGTGGATGGAGGTGATGACGCCCTCGGGGGTGAGGTCGTTGACCACCTTGCCGCCGCCGACCCCCGAGCCGCTGCGGCTGCTCAGGAACGGCTCGACCATGGCCACCTTGCCGGCGCGGTTGAGGTCGGTGACGGCCCTCGCGCAGGTCTCCATGGTGGAGACGGTGCCCGGGTCGTCCCTGTCGATGCGCAGCAGCATCTTGCCGGCGTCGAAGCCCGACTCCACGATGCCGGGCACGTCGTAGGCGGTCATCCGGTCGTCCATCTCGAAGACCGAGCCGGCCAGGCCGCCGCGGTTCATCGATGCGATGACCACCTTGTCCTCGAGGGCGCCGAGCAGCAGCAGGTCCTCGGCGATGTCGGCGGTGGCCAGCAGCCCGTCGACCCCGGGCCGGGCCAGCGCGGTGCGCAGCCTGTCGAGGAGCTCGGTGCGGCTCGCCATCGCGTCGACGCGGCCCCGGGCCGAGAGGGCGCCCCGGGCGGGGTGGTCGGCGGCGACGACCATGAGGCGGCCGTCGTCGGGGACGAAGGAGGCGCGGCGGACGCGGTCGGCCAGCGCGGCGGCCACGGCCTCGGGGTGGCGGGCGCGCAGCTCGGTGACCTCGGCGTACGTGCGGGCGCGCGGCGCGCTCGCGACGCTGGGGGCGCGGGAGGCCAGGAGGTCAGCCACGGGTGAACTCCCGGATCTCGGCGGGGGTCGGCATCGCCGTGGAGCACTCGAGGCGGGAGGCGACGATGGCGCCGGCGGCGTTGCAGCGGGTGAGGAGCTCGGTGAGCGG
>JAKONK010000195.1 GCA_022701985.1 Actinomycetales bacterium | reverse complement strand
CCTCGGCGACCATCGCGTCGGGCTCGTTGATGGCCCGCTTCACGCCGGAGGCGATGACCGGCTTGCCCGCGAAGCGCTCGCGGCCCTTCACCGGGACGTCGGTGGCGAAGATGACGGCGTCGGCGCTCGCGATCAGCGACGGGGGCAGCGGCGTGGTGGCGCCCGAGCCCTGCGTCTCGACCTTCAGCGTGATGCCGGCGCGCTCGGCGGCGGCGACCAGGGAGTCGGCGGCCATGTAGGTGTGCGCGATGCCGGTGGGGCACGCGGTCACGGCGACGACGACCTTGCCGCTGGTCTCCGAGGCGACCGACGCCGAGGCGGCTCCGGCGGCGGCCGGGGCGGCGCTGGCCGTGGCGGCCGGGGTGGAGGTCGCGTCCTTCGCGGCGCTGGTGGCGCCGTCGGCCTTGGGCTTGGGGGTGACCACGTCGGTGACGAGGTCGACGACCTCCTCGTCCGTCGTCGCGGCGCGCAGCGCGGCGGTGAAGGCGGGCTTGACCAGCGCGCGGGCCAGCGCGGTCAGCAGCTTGAGGTGCTCCTGGCCGCCGGATGCCGGGGCCGCGATGAGGAAGGCGAGGTCCGCGCCGCCGTCGGGGGCGCCGAAGTCGACCTTCGGCGACAGGCGCGCGAAGGCCAGGGTCGCCGTCGTCACCGCCTCGGAGCGGCAGTGGGGGATGGCGATGCCGCCGGGCAGGCCGGTGGCCGACTGCGCCTCGCGGGCCATCGCGTCGCGCTGCAGGCCCTCGGCGCTGGTGGCGCGCCCGGTGCCGGCGACGATGGCCGCGAGGGAGGCGATGACGTCCTCCTTGCGCGACCCGAGGTCGGCGTCGAGGCGCACGAGCTCCGGTGTGATCAGCTGCGGTCGCGCAGCGGTGTCCGTGGCCTGCGTCGTCACGGGGTCCTCCTGGTCTGGCCGACGTCGTCGGCGGTCTGGGTCGAGCGGCGGGGGAGTGCGGTGGGGCGGGAGGGCGGGGAGGGTCAGAGGCGCCGCGACGCGACGAGGTCGCGGCGCAGGTGCTGGGGCGTCGGCAGCGACGACCCGGGGAGCTGGACGGCGGCGGTGCCGTGGGCGACGGCGACCGCGAGGCGCTCGGCCTCGTCGGCGCCGTCGAGGTCTGCCAGCAGGTAGCCGGCCAGCGTGGAGTCGCCCGCACCGACGGTGCTGACGGGGGTGACCGGGGCGTGCTGGGCGTGCCAGGCGCCGTCGGCGGTGACCAGCAGGGCGCCGCGCCCGCCGAGGGTGACGAGCACCTCGGCGACGCCGCGCTCCACCAGCGTGCGGGCGGCGTCGGCGGCCGCGGCCGGGTCGGCCTCGAGCGCCGCACCGGCCGCGGAGGCCGACCCGGCGTCGATCCCGGTGAGCTCCGCGAGCTCCTCGGCGTTCGGCTTCAGCAGGTCGGGCAGCCCGGCGGCGTCGGCGCCCGGGCCGGCGGTGGCCAGCAGCGCCGCCCCGGAGGTGTCGACGGCGAGGCGCGCGCCCGTCGAGCGCAGCTCGGCGACGAGCTCGGCGTACCAGCCGGCGGAGACGCCCGGGGGCAGGGACCCGGACAGCACCGCCCAGCGCGCGCCGGCCGCCTCGCGCTGCAGGGCCTCGGCGAGGCCCGCGCGCACGGAGGGGTCCAGCGGAGCGCCCGGGGCGTTGACCTTCGTCGTCGTCCCGTCGGGCTCGGCGAGGGTCAGGTTGACGCGGGCGAACGCGCCGATCGGCACGGCGCGGTGCACGAGCCGCAGCTCGCGCAGGGCGAGCAGCAGCGGGTCGTCGGGGTGGCCGGGCAGGACGGCGACGGCGGTGCGGCCGCCGGCGGCGACCACGCGGGCGACGTTGACGCCCTTGCCGCCGGGCTCGTCGACGGCGGTCGCCGAGCGCACCACGCCACCGCGCTCGAGGGGGCCGGACAGCGGCACCAGCCGGTCCAGGCCGGGGTTGGCCGTCAGGGTGACGATCACGCCACCACCACCTCCACTCCGCGTGCTTCGAAGGACTTCAGGTCGCGCCGGGGGGCGCTGGCGTCGGTGACGAGGACGTCGACCTCGTCGAGCTGGGCGAACCGCACCAGGTGCTCGCTGCCGATCTTCGAGGCGTCGGCGAGGACCACGACCCGGCGCCCGGCGGCCACGAGGGCCCGCTTGAGGGCGGCCTCGTCGTGGTCGGGCGTGGTCAGGCCGTGGTCGGGGGTGATGCCGTTGGCGCCGATGAAGGCGGTGTCGACCCGCAGCGCCTCGACGGCGCGCAGCGCCTCGGGGCCGACCGCCGCGTGCGTGGTGCCGCGGACCCTGCCGCCCACGAGGTGCAGGTCGATCGAGCCGGCGCCGGCCAGCTGCGCGGCGACCGGGACGGCGCTGGTCACCACGAGCAGCGGGGAGTCGGTGGGGAGGAGGCGGGCCAGCCGCACGGTGGTGGTGCCGGCGTCCAGGGCGATGGAGCCGCCGCTGGGCACGAGGTCGAGGGCGGCGCGGGCGATCCGGTCCTTGACGTCGGCGCGGTCGGCGTCGCGGTCGGCCAGGGCCCGCTCGACCACCGTCAGGGCGCTGGTGGGGACGGCGCCGCCGTGCACCCGGCGCAGCAGCCCGGCGCGCTCGAGGGCTGCCAGGTCTCGCCTCACCGTCTCGGTGGTGACGCCGAACTGCGCCGCCACGTCGGCCACGGCCACGCGGCCGTGCTGGCGGACCAGACCGGCGATCGCCTCGTGGCGCTCTGTCGCGTACAACCGCGCACTCCTTCGTGCCTGGGCCCTGAGCTGCTCCCGCCGCCGCTATGTGGGGCTGTGTTGGAAACAACTTTGTGACATGTGGTTCTACGCCCGTTCATGTTGTTGTGTCAAGGGGTGGTTCCGGTGCAGGCTGGGACCCGACAGACCAGGGCCGCCGCCGGCCCCCCACTCCAGCGCGGGAGTCCTCGATGAGCAGCGTCGCCACCACTCCGCAGTCGTCCGGCACGTCACCTCAGGGCCCCACCGGGCGGGTCCTGGTCGGCATCCCGGTCGTCCCGGGCGTGGGCGCCGGCCCCGTCGTCCGGCCGGCCGACCGCCCCCGGCTGCCCGAGGTCACGGGGGAACCCTCCGTCGCCGAGGACGCCCGCGCTGCCGAGCTCGTGCGCTTCCAGGCCGCCGCGGAGGTCGTCGCCGGCCGCCTGGAGGGCCGCGCCGCCCGCGCCTCGGGCGCCGCCGCCGAGGTCCTGAAGGCCACCGCCGGGCTCGCCCGCGACCGGGGCCTGCTGGCCGCCGTCGGCAAGCGCGTCAAGGCCGGCGCCCCCGCCGACCAGGCCGTCGTCGGGGCGGCCGACCAGTTCAGCGCCATGTTCACCAAGCTCGGCGGGGTCATGGCCGAGCGGGTCACCGACCTCGCCGACCTGCGCGACAGGCTCGTGGCCGAGCTCACCGGCCAGGAGGAGCCCGGCGTGCCGACCCCCGCCGACCCCTCGGTGCTGCTCGCCGACGACCTCGCCCCCGCCGACACCGCGGGCCTGCAGCCCGAGCTGGTGCTCGCCATCGCGACCACCCGCGGCGGCCCCACGAGCCACACCGCGATCATCGCCCGCCAGCTCGGCATCCCCTGCGTCGTCGCGGTCGGCGGCCTGGACGACGTGGCCACGGGACAGTTCGTCCTGGTCGACGGGACCTCCGGCGAGGTGGGCGTCGAGCCCGACCGCGCCCACGCCGCCGCCCGCGTGGAGGAGTCGGAGCGCGAGCGCGCCGCCGTCGCCGCCTGGACCGGGCCGGGCGCCACCGCCGACGGGCACGCCGTCGACGTCCTCGCCAACGTCCAGGACGGCGCGGGCGCTCGCAGGGCCGCCGCGACCGGCGCGCAGGGCGTCGGCCTGTTCCGCACGGAGCTGTGCTTCCTCGACGCCGACGCCGAGCCCTCGGTCGAGGAGCAGGCGCGGGTCTACGGCGAGGTGCTCTCCGCCTTCGCCGAGCGGTCCGGCGGCGCCGGCGAGGGCAGCAAGGTCGTGCTGCGCACCCTCGACGCGGGCTCGGACAAGCCGCTGAGGTTCGCGACCGCTCCCGACGAGGAGAACCCCGCCCTCGGCGTCCGCGGCCTGCGGATCTCCTGGGCGCAGCCGGGCGTGCTCACCCGCCAGCTCGACGCCGTGGCGCTGGCCGCCGAGCAGACCGGCACCACCCCGTGGGTGATGGCCCCCATGGTCGCCACCGCCGCCGAGGCCCGTGACTTCGCGGCGCAGGTGCGCCAGCGCGGGCTCAAGGCCGGCGTGATGATCGAGATCCCCGCGGCGGCGCTGCACGCCGAGCGCATCCTGCGCGAGGTCGACTTCCTCTCCATCGGCACCAACGACCTGGCGCAGTACACCCTCGCCGCGGACCGGCTCTCGGCCGACCTCGCCCACCTCAACGACCCGTGGCAGCCCGCGCTGCTGCAGCTCGTGGCCCTGACGGCGGCCGCGGGGGCGGCGGCCGGCAAGCCCGTGGGCGTCTGCGGCGAAGCCGCGGCCGACCCGCTCCTCGGCGCGGTGCTGGTGGGCATGGGCATCACGTCGCTGTCGTGCGCGGCGTCGGCGATCTCCTCCGTCGGGGCCCGCCTGGCCTCGGTCGAGCTGGCCGCCTGCCGGGAGGCCGCCCGCGCCGCCGTCGCCGCCGACGACCCGGCCGCCGCCCGCGCCGCCGCCCGCGAGGTCCTCCTCGGCGCCTGAGGTCCCCGGCCCGGGAGGATGGCGGCGTGCTGCCACCTCCCGGGACCCCCGGCACCGACCTGCCGGTGCGGGAGGTGCTGGACGACGTCGTCGCCGCCCTCGCCGGCCGGGGCACGGCCCTGCTGGTGGCGCCCCCCGGCACCGGCAAGACGACGCTCGTCCCGCTCGCCCTGGCCGGGGCGCTCCCCGCCGGGGGCCGCGTGGTGGTGGCCGAGCCCCGTCGCGTGGCCGTGCGCGCCGCGGCCCGCCGCATGGCGTCGCTCCTCGGCGAGCCGGTCGGGCAGCGCGTCGGGTGGAGCGTCCGCGGCGAGCGCCGCACCAGCGCCGCCACGCGCGTCGAGGTGGTGACCACGGGCCTGCTGCTGCGCCGCATCCAGCACGACCCGGAGCTGCCCGGCGTCGCCGCCGTCGTCCTCGACGAGGTCCACGAGCGCCACCTCGACGCCGACCTCGCCCTCGCCCTCCTGCTCGACGCCCGCGCCGCGCTGCGCCCCGACCTGCAGGTCCTCGCCGCCTCGGCCACCCCCGACACCGCCCGCCTCGCGGCCGTGCTCGGAGCGGGCGACGACGACGGGCGGCCGGCCCCCGTCGTCGTCGCCACCGCGCCCGTGCACCCCCTCGAGGTGGTCTGGGCCCCGCCCACCCGGCCGGTGCGCCCGCCCGAGGGCACCCGCACCGACCCGGCGCTGCTCGACCACGTCGCCGCGACCGCGCACCGGGCCCTGGCCGAGCGCGACGGCGACGTGCTGGTCTTCGTCCCGGGGGCCGCCGAGGTGGGCGGGGTGCGCTCGCGCCTGGCGTCCAGGACCGGGCCTGACGTCGACGTGCTCTCCCTGTCCGGGCGCCAGAGCACTGCCGACCAGGACGCCGCGCTCGCCCCCTCGGCGCCCGGCCGCCGCCGCGTCGTGGTCTCGACCGCGGTCGCCGAGTCGAGCCTGACCGTGCCGGGGGTGCGCGTCGTCGTCGACGCCGGGCTCGCCCGCGTGCCCCGCACCGACCACGCCCGCGGTCTCGGCGGGCTGGCCACCGTGCGCGTGAGCCGGGCCGCCGCCGAGCAGCGCGCCGGCCGTGCGGCCCGCGAGGCCCCCGGCGCGGTGTACCGCTGCTGGACGGCCCTCGAGCACGAGCGGCTCGCCGCCCAGCCCCAGCCCGAGGTGGCCACCGCCGACCTCACGGGCGCGGTGCTGGCGCTGGCCTCCTGGTCGCGCGCCGACGGTGCGGACCTCCCGCTGCTCGACCCGCTGCCCGCCGGCGCCACCGCCGCGGCCGTGCGGGTGCTCCACGACCTCGGCCTGCTCGACGGCGACGACGCCGCGACCGCGCGCCCCACGGCTCGCGGCCGGGCGGTCGCGTCGCTCGGCCTGGAGCCCCGGTGGGGCCGCGCGCTCCTGGACGGCGCGGCGCTCGTGGGGGAGCGGACCGCCGCCGAGGTGGTCGCCCTGCTCAGCGAGGACGGCCTCGTGGGCGGGGCGGGCGGCGGGGCGGGCGGGGGCGACGACGTCGCCTCCAGCTGGCGGGCGCTGCGGCGCGACGACGACCCCGGCCGCTCGGCCCGCTGGCGCGCGGAGGTGCGCCGCCTGTCCGGCGCCCTCGCCGACCTGCCCTCCGCCCAGCGCCCGCCGGCCGCGTCCCGGCCGTCGCGGACGACCGACGACGCCGCGGCCGCCCTCGTCGTGGGCCTGGCCCACCCCGAGCGCCTCGCCCGGGTGCGCCCGGGCGGGGAGGGTGGCTCCTACCTGACCACGGGCGGCACCGCGGTGCGCCTGGCCCCGGGGTCGGGCCTGCGGGGTGCGCCCTGGCTGGCCGTCGCCGTCGCCGACAGGTCCGGCAGCGACCCGGAGGCGCGCGTGCGCGCCGCAGCCGCCCTCGACGAGGACGGTGCGCGCGCCGCCGCGCCGCACCTGCTCCGCGAGGGCGAGGAGGTGTCCTGGCAGGGAGGTGCCGGCGGCGACGTGGTCGCGCGCCGCGTCGAGCGGATCGGTGCTGTCGAGCTGGCCAGCCGACCGCTCGCCGGGGCGCTCGACCAGCGCCAGCGCGCCCTGGTCGCCGGCGCCCTCGCCGACGGGCTGGCGCAGGCGGGGCTCGCGCTGCTGCCGTGGTCCGACGGCGCGGTCCGGCTGCGGCAGCGCCTCGCCGCGTGCCGCGCGGCCCTGGGCGACCCGTGGCCCGCCGTCGACGACGGGGCGCTCCTCGGGCGCGCCGCCGAGTGGCTGGGCCCCGAGCTGGCCGGAGCCCGCCGCCGCGCCGACCTGGCGCGCACCGACACGGCGTCCGCCCTGCGCCGCCTGCTGCCGTGGCCCGAGGCGATCCGCCTCGACGACCTCGCCCCCGAGCGGCTGCCCCTGCCGGCGGGCACGTCGCAGCGCGGTGCGGGGCCGCGCGGCGCCGGCCCCCGCGCGGACGAGGGCAGCGCCCGCCTGGACTGGTCCGACCCCGCGGCCCCCGTCCTCGCCGTCCGCCTCCAGCGCGTGCTGGGGTGGACGGCCGCGCCGCGGGTGCTCGACGGGCGCGTCGCCGTCGTCGTCCACCTGCTCTCCCCGGCGGGGAGGCCGCTGGCGGTGACCGCCGACCTGGCCGGGTTCTGGCGCGGGGCCTACCGCGAGGTGCGGGCGCAGATGCGGGGCCGCTACCCCAAGCACGCCTGGCCGGAGGACCCGCTGGCCCCGTGAGGGCGCGTCGGGCCAGGCGGGTCAGCGGACGGGGCCGGTCCACTTCTCGCCCGGACCGGCGCCCGGGGCGTCGGGGAAGGGGGAGGCCTCCCGGAACGCCAGCTGCAGCGAGCGGAGGCCGTCGCGCAGGGCGCGCGCGTGCTGGTCGCCGATCTCCGGGGCGGCCGCGGTGACCAGACCGGCGAGCGCCGTGATCAGCACCCGGGCCTCCCCGAGGTCGAGGTGGCCGCCCTCCTCGGCGTCCTCGGCGAGCCCGCACTTCACGGCGGCGGCGCTCATGAGGTGCACGGCGGCGGAGGTGACGACCTCGACGGCGGCCACGTCGGCGATGTCGCGGACGGCGCGCTCCTCGTCGTCCCCACCGGCCCGGCCGTCGGTCGGGGCGGTGCTGCTGGGCTGCGGGTCGCTCACACTGCTACATTAGGCGACTGACCGACCGCGACCTCGAGCGCGCACCCGCACCGGACCCCCTCCGGAGCGAGCGCCGCACGGGGTCCGGTGCGCCAAGTGGAGGCCTCCTCCCACCCGCGTCGGCCCTCACGGGTCGCCGGGTCCCCGGTCCACCGCACCGCCCCGGAACCGCTCGGAGCGAGTGCGGCTCTCGAGCGACGCCCCGCGCCGCACGAGCCGGGTCAGGCCCTCGCGACGCGTCCGCCGGGGGAGACCCTTCCCGCGACGGTGGTTCCCAGCCCGTCGTGAAGGAGCAAGGCACATCAGCGAACCGCGCATCAACGACCGCATCCGCGTCCCCGAGGTGCGGCTGGTCGGGCCGAACGGTGAGCAGGTCGGGATCGTGCGCGTCGAGGACGCGCTGCGCCTCGCGGAGGAGGCCGACCTCGACCTGGTCGAGGTCGCCCCCGAGGCGAAGCCCCCGGTCTGCAAGCTCATGGACTTCGGGAAGTTCAAGTACGAGTCCGCGATGAAGGACCGCGAGGCTCGGAAGAACCAGTCGAACACCGTGCTGAAGACCGTCCGGCTGCGCCTGAAGATCGACCCGCACGACTACGAGACCAAGAAGGTCTTCGCCCAGAAGTTCCTCGAGGGCGGCGACAAGGTCAAGGTCATGATCATGTTCCGCGGCCGCGAGCAGTCGCGCCCGGAGATGGGTCTGCGCCTCCTGCAGCGCTTCGCCAACGACGTCGCGGACCTCGGCTCCATCGAGTCGAGCCCGCAGCAGGACGGCCGCAACATGGTCATGGTCATGAGCCCCTCGCGGCGCAAGGCCGACGTGAAGTCGGAGCAGAAGGCCGAGCAGCGCACCAAGCGCGACGCCGACCGGATCGCCCGCATCGAGCGCGCCGAGCGCGAGCGCGCCGAGCAGTCCGAGAAGGAGCAGGCGGCCCCGGCCCCGGCTCCCGAGGTCTCCCCGATCATCGCCGAGGGCGACGAGCCGCTGTTCGTGCGGCGCGCCCCGTCCGCGGCGCCCGCCCCGGCGGCCGGCGGCGGACGCGAGAGCACCTCGCGCCCCTACGGCGGCCCGCCGTCCCGCGGTGGTGACCGCTTCGAGCGTCCCGCACGCCCCGACCGCTTCGAGCGTCCCGGCGCGGACCGTCCCGAGCGGTCGGACCGGCCGGAGCGCTTCGAGCGTCCGAGCTCGGACCGTCCCGAGCGGTCGGACCGGCCCGAGCGCTTCGAGCGCCCGGACCGCCCCGCGGCGACCCGCGGCACGAGCCCGGGGGCGCCGTCGCGCCCGCTGCGGCCCGCGCCGCGCCCGGCCACGGCTCCGGGCAGCGCCACCCCCGCGGGTCCGGGCGCGCGCCCGGCCCCGGCCGGTCGCCCGGCACCGGGTCCGTCCGCTCCCCGCGAGGGCGCAGCTCCTGCTGCCCCCGCCCCGGGCGGCGCTCCGGCGCCCCGTCCGCCGGCCCGCCCGGCGGGTGCCACCCCCGGACCGCGGCCGGTGCCGCGCCCGGCCCCGCGTCCCGCACGCCCCACGGCCCCGCCGCCCTCGGACGACTGAGGTCGCGCCGGGGCCGACGAGCCCACGGCCCGGGAGGACACCCTCCCGGGCGCACGCAGCACGGAACCGGACACGCACCCTGTCCGGGCATCAACCAGGAGGACGGTCACCATGCCGAAGATGAAGACCCACAGCGGCGCCAAGAAGCGCTTCAAGGTCACCGGGTCGGGCAAGATCACGCGCGAGCGCACCAACCTGCGCCACCTGCTCGAGGTCAAGTCGAGCCGCCGCAAGCGGGCCCTGGCCGTCGACACCGAGCTGTCCCCGGCCGACGTCGGGCGCGCCAAGCGCCTGCTCGGCCTCTGACCTCCGCGCACCTCGCGCCCCGCCCGAGCCGCTGACCGGCGGCAGGGCACCCCCCACCCCCGAGAAGACCCAGGAGCACCCCCGTGGCACGCGTCAAGCGGGCTGTCAACGCCCAGAAGAAGCGCCGCACCACCCTCGAGCGCGCCAGCGGCTACCGCGGCCAGCGCTCGAGGCTGTACCGCAAGGCGAAGGAGCAGGTCACCCACTCCCTCGTCTACGCGTACCGCGACCGCCGCGCCCGCAAGGGCGACTTCCGCCGCCTGTGGATCCAGCGCATCAACGCCGCGGTCCGCGACAACGGCATGACCTACAACCGCTTCATCCAGGGCCTCAAGGCCGCGGGTGTCGAGGTCGACCGCCGCATGCTCGCCGAGCTCGCCGTGAGCGACCCGGCCGCCTTCACCGCGCTGGTGGGCACGGCTCGCGCCGCCCTCCCCGCGGACACCTCGGCCCCCGCCGCCTCGGCGGCCTGAGGCCGGTCGCAGCGGTCCGGCCGGGTCGGGAGAGCTCAGCGTGACGGGTGCGGGGAGCGCCGCCCGGGTGGACACCACCCGGGCGGTGCCGGAGGTGGCCCTGGCCAACCCCCGCGCCGACCGCGTGCGCTCCCTGGCCCGGCTGGCCACGGCCCCCGGGCGCGAGCGCTCCGGGGCCTTCCTGGCCGAGGGCCCGCAGGCCGTCCGCGAGGCGCTGGCGGCCCCGGCCCCGCACCGCGTGCGGACCGTCGTGGCCGTGCCCGCGGCCCTCGAGAAGCACCCCGAGCTCGGCCCCGGCGCCTCCCGCGCCGGGGCCGAGCTGCTCACCTGCACCGACGAGGTCCTCGCC
>JAKONK010000182.1 GCA_022701985.1 Actinomycetales bacterium | reverse complement strand
GCGCCCGTCAGGGCGTGGCGCTGGGGCTGATGACCAGCTCGTCGACGCGCACGCGCGCCGGGGTCGCCACCACGAAGGCGACGGCGCGCGCGACGTCGTCGGGCGTGAGCATCACCGCGCGGGCGGCGTCGTCGGGCACCACCGGGCGGGCGTCGACGAAGGCGGTGGCGATGTCACCGGGGCACAGGTGCGTGGCGCGGACGCCCTCGCCGTGCAGGTCGTCGTTGAGGCTCGCCACCAGCTGCCCCGCGCCGGTCTTGCTCATCCGGTAGGCGGCGCCGGCGCCGGGGGAGCGCACCACCGCGGCCCGGGAGGAGACGGCGACCACCTGGCCGTCACCGCGCTGCCGCATCCCGGGCAGCACCGCGGCGACGCAGTGGGCGAGGCCGGTGAGGTTGGCGCTGACGATGCCGTCGAGGGCCGCGAGGTCGAGGTCGTCCCAGTGGCGGCGGCGCGCGTTCAGCCCGGCGGCGGCCACGAGGACGTCGACGCCGCCGTCCGCCTCGAGCTGGGCGCCGGCTGCGGCGACGGCCGCGGGGTCGGCGACGTCGAGGGGGAGCGCGTGAGCCACCCCGCCGGTGGCCCTCACCGCGGCGACCACCGCGTCGAGCCGGTCGGCGCGGCGACCGGAGACCACGACCTCGTGACCGCCGGTGGCGAGGACCAGCGCGCACGCGGCGCCCACGCCGGATCCGCCGCCGGTGACCCAGGCCCGCCGCCGCACGCGCTGCACCCCGTCGTCCACGTGCTCACCGTAGGCGCCCGTAGCGTGGGGTGATGGACGCGATGACGCCTCCCTCCCGCCTGCTGCGCTGGACCGCAGGAGACCTCCACCTGGTGCTGCGCACCGGTGACGACGCGCCGGTGGCCCTGGTGGGGCTCGGCGCGGGGACGCCGCCGGAGCCGACCGGGGCCACGCAGCCGCTCGTCGAGGTGCTCCTCACCGGTGACGGGCGCGCCCGCACGGGCCCCCGCCACACCGACACGGGCGTGGGCCGCCGCCTGCGGTGCGCGAGCCACGCCGAGGAGGTCGCGGACGACGGCGCGCGCGTGCTCGCCGTCGTCCAGCGGGACGCGGTCTCCGGGCTGACCACCACCACGGCGTTCGCGGGGGCGCCCGCGGGGGAGGGCGCGGCGGCGGTGCGGGTCACCACGACGGTCACCAACGACGGTGACGAGCCGGTGGTGCTGGAGGCGGTCACCTCCGTCGCCACCGGGGCGGTGCTCGCGGCGGGGCAGGACCCCCACGACCTCCGCCTGCACCGGGGCCTGAGCCAGCAGCTCTCAGAGTTCCGGTGGTCGGCCGCACCCCTCTACGGGAACGGCGGGCTCGCCGACTCCACCTCCGACCTGCAGTCGCCGCTGGGGCGGGGGGCCGTGGTCGCCACGAGCACCAGCACCTGGTCGACGGCGAGGCACCTGCCCACCGCCGTCCTCGAGCACAGCCCCCGCGGCGGTGCACCGGGCAGGGCCTTCGCGTGGCAGCTGGAGCACCCCGGTGGGTGGCGCTGGGAGGTCGCCGACGTGCGCTCCGGCGACGACGCGCTCGGCGTCGTGCTGCTGGGACCCACCGACGTCGACCACCACTGGTCGCGCGAGCTGGCACCGGGGGAGTCGTTCACGAGCGTCCCGGCGTCGCTGGCGGTGACCGAGGCGGGGGGCTTCGACGCCGTCGTCGTCCAGCTCACCCGGCACCGCCGCTGGCTGCGGTCCCGGGCGCAGCGGGCCCTCGGCGGCGGGCCGCGGGAGCCGGTCCCGGCGCTCGTCTTCAACGACTACATGAACACCCTCAACGGCGACCCGACCACCGAGCGCCTGCTGCCGCTCGTCGCCGCGGCCGCCGACGCCGGCGCGGAGGTGTTCTGCATCGACGCCGGCTGGTACGACGACACCGGCCGCGGCTTCGAGGCCTGGTGGCGCAGCGTCGGGGCCTGGGAGCCCAGCACCACGCGGTTCCCCGGTGGTGGTCTGGGGCGCGTGGTCGACGAGATCACCTCCCGCGGCATGCGCGCCGGGCTGTGGCTGGAGCCGGAGGTCGTGGGGGTGCACAGCCCGGTGGCCCGGCCGGAGGCGGAGGGCGGCCTCCCGGAGGCGGCCTACCTGCGGCGTCACGGCCGGCGGGTGCACGACGACGGCCGGTACTTCCTCGACCTGCGCCACCCCGCGGCGGTGGCGCACCTCGACGCCGTCGTCGACAGGCTCGTGGCACCGACGCCCGAGGGCTTCGGGGTGAGCTACTTCAAGCTCGACCACAACGTGGTGCCCGGGCCCGGCACCGACGAGGGCGCGCTGTCCGCCGGTGACGGTCTGCTGGAGCACCAGCGTGCGCACCTCGCGTGGCTGCGCGGGGTGCAGCAGCGCCACCCGCACGTGGTGCTCGAGAACTGCGCGTCGGGGGCGATGCGCGCCGACTTCGGGATGCTCGAGGTGCTCGACCTGCAGTCGACCACCGACCAGGAGGACCACCGCCTCTACCCGCCCATCGCCGCGGGCGCGCCGGTGCAGGTGCTGCCCGAGCAGTGCGGCAACTGGGCCTACCCGCACGCCGGGATGACGCTGGAGGAGGTCGCGTTCACCCAGGTCACCGGCCTCGCCGGGCGCCTCTACCAGGCGGGCCTGCTGCACGAGCTGGACGCCGACCGCCGCGACCTCGTCCACGCCGCCACCGCCCTCTGGCGCGACGACCTCCGCCACCACCTCGTGCGAGCCGTCCCCCAGCGGCCGCTCGCGGGCGGTGCGGGAGGCGGTGCGGGGGTGGAGCACCCGCAGTGGGACGGCGACGCCGTCGCCCTCGTGCTCGCCACCCCGCAGCGGCGGGTGCTCGTGGTCTGGCACCGCGGGGGCGCCGGTGCGGAGATCGCCCTGCACCTGCC
>JAKONK010000178.1 GCA_022701985.1 Actinomycetales bacterium | reverse complement strand
CGGGCGAGCAGCGCCGCGTCCGCGCCGAAGCCCATCACGGCGTGCTGGTGGCAGTGCGGCTGGACGACGGCGGCCGTCCTCAGCTGCGGCGGCGTCCAGTCGGGGCGGTGCTCCGCGATGAGCTCGGCCACCGTCCGCACCCGGGAGTGCAGGGCGGCGGCGCGGGGGTCGTCGGGGAGCAGCCGGGAGGCGTCCTCGCGCAGCAGCGCGGTGCAGCTGGGCTCCAGGCCGACGACGGGCATGCCGGCCAGCTCGCCGTCGAGGGCGTCGAGGGTGGCCGCGAGCTGGCGCTTGGCGCCGTCGAGCTGGCCGGTGGAGACCCAGGTCAGGCCGCAGCAGACCTTGGCGCTCGGCAGGTGCACCCGGAAGCCGAGGTGTTCGAGCAGCTTCACCGCGGCGACACCGACCTGCGGGTCGAAGCCGTCGGTGAAGGTGTCGACCCAGAGGACGACGTCGGTCAGGTCCGGCTGTGCACGGATCCCGTGATCACGGTCGGGGCGGCGGGTGAACCAGGAGCGGAGGGTCTGGCGGGCGAAGGTCGGGACGGCCATCGCCGGGTCGATCCCGACCGCCCTCATGCCGGCCCTGCGCAGCGGGGCGACCTTCGCCGCGACATTCACCAGCGCGGGGAGGACCGGCTGCCCGAGGGCCACGAGGCGCGTCCACCGGGGCAGCCACCCGAGCGCGTAGTGGTTGAGCGGGCGGCGCCGGCCGCGGTAGTGGTGGTCGAGGAACTCCGCCTTGTACGTGGCCATGTCCACACCGGCAGGGCAGTCCACGGAGCAGCCCTTGCACGACAGGCACAGGTCGAGCGACTCCCGGACCTCCTCCGAGCGCCAGCCGTCGGTGACGAGCGTGCCGTTGGCCATCTCCTGCAGCAGCCGTGCGCGGCCGCGGGTGGAGTCCTTCTCGTCGCGGGTGGCGATGTAGCTCGGGCACATCACGCCGCCCGAGCCGCTGGCCGGCTCCGCGCGGCACTTCCCGACGCCCACGCACCGGTGCACCGCCGCGGTGAGGTCGCCGCCGTCCGCCGGGTAGCTCAGCGACAGCGGCCGGGTCGGGGAGATCTCGACGGCGACGCGCGCCGTCGGGACGCGCAGGTCCGCCTCCAGCGGAGCCGGCTTGACCAGCACGCCGGGGTTCAGCAGCTCGGCGGGGTCGAACGCGGCCTTGACCTCCTCGAAGGCGCGCAGCGCGTCGTCGTCGTACATGAGGGGGAGCAGGGCCGACCGGGCGCGGCCGTCGCCGTGCTCACCGGACAGCGACCCGCCGTGCGCGGCGACCAGGCGCGCGGCAGCGCGCAGGAACTCCCCGGACCTGTCCACCCCGCCCGGCTCGGACAGCGGCAGGTCGAGGCGCATGTGGATGCAGCCGTCGCCGAAGTGGCCGTAGGCGTGGCCGTCGACGCCGTGGCTGCTCATGAGCGCGGCCAGGTCGCGCAGGTAGGTGCCCAGGCGGGCCGGCGGCACCGCCGCGTCCTCCCAGCCCGGCCAGGCGGGGGTGCCCGAGGGGGAGCGGCCGGCGTAGCCGGCGCCGTCCTCGCGGATCCGCCACAGCGCCTTCGCCTGCGCGCGGGTCGGGATGATGACGTGCTCGCGGGTGCCCGACGCCGCGACCAGGGCCTTCGCCGCGGCGAGCGCCTCGGCCCCGGTCTCGCCGCCGGCCTCCACGAAGAGCCAGCCGTTGCCGCCGGGCAGCCCGTCGACGTCGCCGCCGCGGGCGCGCACGACCTCCACGAGGCGGCGGTCGAGCCCCTCGACGGCGAGGGGGCCGTGCTCCAGCAGGGCGGGGGTGTGGTCGGCGGCGGTGGCCATGTCGGGGTAGCCGAGGACGACGAACGCCGTGGCCGGCGACTCGCGCACCAGCCGGACCCTCGCGCTCGTCAGCACCGCCAGGGTGCCCTCGGAGCCCGACAGGAGGCGCGCCAGGTTGGACCCCGGGGCGTCACCGCGGCCGCCGTCGCCGGCGGGCCCGCCGTGCTCGGGCAGCAGCGTCTCCAGGGCGTAGCCGGAGACCTGGCGGCCGAAGGTGGCGAACCTCGTGCGCAGGGTCGCGAGGTGGCCGTCGGCCACGCCGCGGAGCGCGGTGACGAGCTCCGGCGGCGGCGCCGTCGTCGACCAGCGGCGCCCGAGCCCGTCGACCACGTCGAGCTCCAGGACGTTGGCGCTGGTGCGGCCGTACGCGAGGGCGTGCGAGCCGCAGGCGTCGTTGCCGATCATCCCGCCGACGGTGCAGCGGGCGTGGGTGCTCGGGTCGGGCCCGAAGCGCAGGCCGTGCTCCCGCGCCCGCGCCTGCAGCGCGTCGAGCACGATGCCGGGCTCGACCACGGCGGTCTGGCTCGTCGGGTCGAGCTCGAGGACGCGGTTCAGGTGCACCGAGGTGTCGACGACGATGCCCGGCCCGCACGCGTTGCCCGCCACCGACGTGCCGGCGCCGCGCAGGGTCAGCGGCACCGACTGGGCGCGGGAGACGTCGACGACGGCGCCGAGCTCCTCAGCGGTGCGCGGGAAGACGACGACCTGCGGCACCACGCGGTAGTTGGAGGCGTCGGAGGTGTACTCGGCGCGGCGGCGGGTGGAGGCGTCGACCACGCGCTGCGCCTCGGTCGTGCCCTCGCGGACGCCGAGGGCGGAGCGCAGGGCGCGCAGCAGGTCGGGGGTCGCCAGCTGGGGCGGGGTGCCCGCGGGCCGGTCGAGCTGAGCCGTCACGGCACCCATTCTCCCCACCCCCGACCGTGATCATGGACGCTGTGCGCAGGATCACGCGTGATCATGGAGTCCGGCCGCCCCGCCGCGCCCGGTGCCCCGCGGCCCGCGGGGGCGGTCAGAAGGCGTAGCGGACGGTCAGCCACGGCGTGCGGTCGGCGACGAGGTCGAGCAGCCGCTGCACCCACACCGCCTTCCACCGCGCCCGGTAGCGGACGTTCTCCATCCCGTTGTGGGAGCGCTTGGCCTCCTGCACGTCGGGGCGCCACAGCGCCTCCTCGCCCTTCGGGTGCCAGCCCAGGTTCACCTCGTGCAGCCCGGCGTTGTGGGTGAGGAAGATGACCTCCGCAGCGCACTGCGCCTTGGACCGCGGCGACAGCGCGTCGTCGAGCTGGGCCAGCAGCTCCGCCCACTCCTCGAGCCACCCCTCGTGGACGATCACCGGTGAGAGGTTGAGGTGCACCTCGTACCCGGCGTCCACGAAGTCGTCGACGGCGGCGATCCGCTCGCGCACCGGGTCGGTGCGGACGTCGACGAGCTTCGCCATCCGCTCCGGCATCACCGAGAAGCGCACCCGCGTCCGGCCCCGGGGGTCGTAGGTGAGCAGGTCGCGGTTCACGTGCTTGGTGGCGAAGCTCGCCTTGGCCGTCGGCATCGCGGCGAAGGCGGCCACGAGGTCGCGCACGTTGTCGGACACGACCGCGTCGACGGAGGCGTCGGAGTTCTCACCGATGTCGTAGACCCACGCCGCCGGGTCGCACTGGTCCGGACCGGGCTTCACGCCCTGCCGGCCCACGTGGCGCTGCAGGTAGCCGACCACGTCGTCGCTGTTCGCGTAGACGGTGATGGGGTTGGCGTACCCCTTGTGCCGCGGCACGTAGCAGTAGGCGCAGGCCATGGCGCAGCCGTTGGACAGCGACGGCGCGATCCAGTTGGCGCTCCGCTCGTTCTTGCGGGCGGTGAGGGACTTGCGCACGCCGAGCGCCAGCACCTCGGTCTTGGTGCGCACCCAGCGCTCGACGCTGGCGTCGTCGCCGTGCACCTGCGGGATGCGCAGCGCCGAAGGGACCTCGACCACCTCGGCGTCGGGCCAGCGCTGCACAACCTGCTGCCCCCGGGGCAGCGCCAGCGCCGCCGGCTCGGCGTAGACGGTGCGGACGTCGAGCAGCCGTCGCGGGCGGGCGGGCGGCGCAGGGGCCGTCACAGCGCGGTGAAGACGGCGACCAGCACCAGCGTCACGACGACCGAGACCACCAGGGAGCCCAGGCAGCCGGCCCGGTTGCTGAAGAAGAGGAACACCCCTCCAGCATCGGCGCCGCCACCGACAGCCGCGCGGCGACCTCGACGCCGTCCGACCCGCGTGGCACGGTCGGGAGCATGACCGTCCCGTCACGGATCTCGATCGTCACGCCGGGGGTGGCCGACCTCGGCCGAGCCACCGCCTCCTACGAGGCGCTCGGCTGGCAGCGGCGTCCGGAGGCGGCGGACGCGGTGGCCAGCGAGCCCGCCGAGCGCAGCCCCTTCTTCGACGACCTCGACGGGTGCTTCCTCGACCCGGACGGCCACGCCCGGGAGGTCGCGCACGACCCCGACCTGCACGGCCCGCCCCGCTGACCGCCGTGGGCGACGCATCCGACCCGCTGCCCGCCGGGCTCTCCATGCTGTGGGAGCCCACCGACCCCGCCGCGGCGCTCTCGCGCCGCTTCGGCTTCGACGACCTCGACGGCCTCGGCCGCTGGACGACGGCGGCGCTGGCCTCCACCTGGGGGCTCCCCGCCAGCGGTGCCCCGGCCGTGAGCAGGGCGGTCATCAGCGACCGCAACGCCGTCGTCTGGGCCGGGGCCGGCTCGCGCGCCGTCGTCGTCAAGCTGTCGTGCGCGCAGGAGCGCTTCGAGCGGCTGGCAGCCTCCACGCAGCTGGTGGTGCTGCTCGCCGAGCACGGCGTCCCGGTCGCCGCTCCTCTGGTGTCCGCTGACGGGCGGGTGCGCGTCGTCCTCCCCGGGCCCGCCGGGCCGCTGTCGCTGTGCGTGCTGCCGGAGGTGGCCGGTGACTGGCTCGACGTGGCGGACCCCGCCGCTGTGCGCTCCGCGGGTGCGTGCCTGGCCCGGGTGCACGCGGCGCTCGCACAGGCGCCGACCGAGCTGGTGGCCGCCCTCGCGGTGGCACCACCCGGGCTCGCTGGCGCGACCGCGGCCACCGAGCCCCGTGCGCAGGTGGCGGGCTGGCTGGCCGGCCACGACCCGGGCCACGTCCCGGAGGCGTCACGCCGGCTCGCCTCGCTGCTGGAGGCGGCGCCGGTGCTCGACGACGCCCCGCAGCTGGTCCACGGGGACTTCCGCGCCGCCAACGTCCTGGTGCGCGGCACCGAGGTGGCGGCCGTCCTCGACCTCGACGAGGTGGCGCTCCGCCACCGCGTCGCCGACCTGGCGCAGGCCTGCACCTACCTCGCCACCCGCTTCACCGGGTGGGGGCCGACCCCGCCCGCCGCGAGGGCGGTGCTGGTCGAGGGGTACGAGTCCGTGCGGCGGCTGAGCGCGGCCGAGCGGTCGTGGCTCGACGTCCTGCTGCTGTGGAACGCCGTCGTGGCGGTGCCGGGCCCCGACGACCCCGCGGGGTGGGCCCGAGCCGTCTAGCCGACCGCTCGCCGGGTGCGGGTCACCAGGGCCAGCGGGAGGGCCACCTCCGGCGGACCTCGTCGGCCTCGCGCCACTGCGCCTCGGTGCGGGTGACGTCCTGCTGGGCGCGCAGCAGCTCCCCGCTGCGCGCCGGGTCGGTGCGCGCCAGGTGGGTCACCACGCGCTCGCGGCGCAGCGCGGCGTCGTAGGCCTGGCGCCGCCGGCGCTCCTCGTCCTCGGCGAGGTGGCGCAGCCGCACCTGCTCGTCGCGCACGCGGCGCTCCGCCGCCCGCTGCTGCTCGGCGAGGTGGCGGCGGCGGTCGTCGTCGTCCTGCTGGCGGCGGCGGTCGCCGACGGCCGCCTGGCGCCGCAGCGCCGCCTCCCGGGCGCGCTGGTCGACGGTGGCGTCGTGGAGCCGGCGCTGCTCGTCGAGGCCGGCGCGGTCGGGGTGGGTCGGTGGGTCGGCGGCCACGGGGTCCGCCCCTCTCAGCAGTGGGGGCGCAGGTGCGCGCTCCCAGGCTCGCACGGACGCGGTGCCCGCGGCGCGCAGGCGCGCGGACCGCCGGCCCGGCGAACTTCACGAGGGGGAAACCCGCTGAAACCCGGACGAAACGGACTCCCCAGCAGGGTCGCAGGTGTGAACCACGACGCGCTCGACGCTCCGCAGACCGCCCACCTGCTCCACCGCGGCCTGGGCCGCCGCGGGCTCCTCGCCGCGGCCGCGGCGCTCGGCGGCGGTGCGGGGCTGCTGGGCACCGCCGGCCCCGCCCTCGCGACGGGTGGCTCGGGCGGGGGTGCGGCCGGCGGCCCGGGCCGCCCCGGCGGTGGCGCGAAGGTCGAGGTGCCGAGCTCCCCGCTGCAGCCCGGGGCCGGGCGCATCGACGGCGACTTCTACCTGCCGTCGGAGCCCGACGCCGTCCGCTGGGGCTACCTGCCCGCCGTCGGTGCCGAGGCGGTGCTGCAGGTGCCCAGCGGGGCCACCGTCACCGTCGACACGGTCAGCCACGAGGGCATCCTCGAGGACCAGGGGCGCGACCCGGTGGCGTGGTTCGGCGAGCACGGCGTCCCCGCGTCCGGGGTGCTGGAGGACGCCGTCGCCATCGCCGCCGGCTACGCGCGCCACGAGCGGCGCTTCGACGTCGACGGCCCGCACGTGGTCACCGGGCCGGTCTTCGTCGAGGGCGCGCAGCCCGGTGACGTGCTCAAGGTCGAGACGGTGAGCGCGCTGCTGCGCGTGCCCTACGGCGTCGTCTCCAGCCGGCACGGCAAGGGGGCGCTGGCCCGCACCCGCGACGGCGGCGCTCCCGCCGGCATCACGCTCGACGAGGTCATGCCGCCGGTCGCTACCGACGGCCGCAGCACGGGAGACCCGCAGCAGTACGGCAACGTCTCGGTCTTCACCCCCGCCGAGCCCGGTCCGGGTGGCTCCGCCGTGGGCACGATGGGCCGCTCCGGGGGCCGGATCGCGTTCCCGCTCGACCCCTTCATGGGGATGATGGGCGTCGCGCGCTTCCCCGCTCCGGCCGCGGGCGGTCTGGTCGACCCGACGCTCGACTCGGTGCCCCCGACGCTGGGCGGCGGCAACATCGACGTGGGGCTGCTCGGCCCCGGCTCGACCTTCTACCTGCCGGTGGCGGCCGAGGGCGCCCTGTTCCACACCGGCGACCCGCACTTCGCGATGGGCGACGGCGAGGCCGCGCTCACCGCCCTCGAGGGGTCGCTGCGCACCACGTTCCGGCTCACCGTCTGCAAGGCCGGCTCCGGTGACGCGCCGGCGATCGCCCACCGCTACCCGTTCGGCGAGACCGACGAGGCCTGGGTCCCCATCGGGCTGTCCGACCCCGACGGGATCGCCGACGGCACCCAGGGCACCGACCTCGACGTGGCGGCCCGCCGGGCCGTGGTCAACGCCCTCGACTTCCTCGTGGAGGAGCTGGGCGTGGAGCGGCCCGTGGCGTACGCCTACCTGTCGGCGGCGGCGAGCTTCGTGGTGTCGCAGCTGGTCGACCGGACGGTCGGCGTGCACGGCGTCATCCCCAAGGCGCACTTCTCCTGACGCGCGGTCAGGGGAGCGGGGCCGAGTCCAGCGCCCCGGCGAGCCAGGGCGCCACGAGCACCGCGGGCGGCAGCACCAGCACCAGCCCGGCGAGCAGGACGACGGCGGCCGCCCGCAGGCGCCCTCCGGCCGGTGCGCCGAGGCGCTCCAGCCGGCGGTGCCGCTGGTCGGTGGCCGTCGCGGCGTCCGGGGAGCGGTGGGCCTCGGCGTCGGCGGCCGCCAGCGACCCCACGCCGGGGTCGAGCGCGCCGCCCAGCCGCTCCAGCGCCGCCGCGACGGGCGCCCGGCCGCAGCGCCGGCTGGCGGCGTCGTCGGCGGCCGCCTCCAGCAGCAGCTCGACGGCGCCCAGGGCCCGCTCGTTGCGCAGCGGCCGGGGGACGGCGCGGTGGAACGCCGCGAACGACTCCAGCACCACGTCGTGCCGGGCGTCGAGGTGCGCCTGCTCGTGGGCGAGCACGGCGCGCAGCTGGGCGTCGTCGAGGAGGCGCAGCGCGCCGTCGCTCACCACCACGCGCGGGCTGCGCCCGGGCAGGCCGTAGGCCAGGGGGAGCGGGGCGTCGAGCACCCGCAGCCCCTCACCCGCCGCTGACGCCGCACCGAGGTCGGAGCGGCGCTCGACGTCGTCGAGCAGGTCGACCAGCTCGCGGTGGCGCTCGCGGCGCGCGGCCGAGCGGCGCAGCACCCCGACGAAGCTCACGACCAGCCGCGCCACGATGAGCAGCGCGACCGCCAGCGCTCCCACCAGCCCCCAGGCCTGGACGTCGGGACCGGCGCGCAGCGCGCTGGTCAGCTCCTCGGGCGCGATGAGCACGACGCCGACGGCGGAGAGCACCGAGGCGAGCACCACCGCCTGCCACAGCACCACCGCGGCGGCGGGGGTGGCGGCCGTCCAGCGCGCCCGCGCGAGGGCTGCGGGCACGACGAGGGAGAGCACCAGGCCCAGCAGGCCGAGCGCGAAGGCGGTCACCGCTGGCGGTGGCTCGGGCGGGCTCTGGTGACGGTCTGCCGGCCGTCAGCCGGCGGCGTCGAGGGCGGCGCGCAGCGCGGCCACGCCCTGGGGGCCGACCCGCCCCACGAAGTGCACCAGCGCCGCGTCGCGCGCGGAGGGGTCGGTGGTGGCGCCGAGCGCCTCGAGCATCACCGCGGCCGTCATCTCCTCACGGGTCTGCACCGGGGAGTACTCGAAGGCGCGGCCGGCGCGCTCCTGGCGCACCACGCCCTTCTTGGCGAGGCGGTCGAGCACGGTCATGACCGTCGTGTAGGCGAGGCCCTTCTGCAGGGGGGGCCCGGAGAGAGCCTCGTGGACCTGCCGCACCGTCTGCGCCGAGCCGGCGTCCCACAGGTGGGCCATCACGTCGCGCTCCAGCGTCCCGAGCGACGCGCCACCAGCAGCCATGGCCCCACGGTACCCCGCGGTGTGACCAGTACGACAGTCCGCGTACTACGCGTTGAGTACTACACGGCGTAGTGTTCAGGGCATGGACGTCGTGGACGTGACCCGCCTCCAGTTCGCCGTCGTGACGATCTACCACTACCTCTTCGTGCCCCTGTCCATCAGCCTCGCGTCGCTGACGGCCGGGCTGCAGACGGCGTCCGTGCTCACCCGCGACCCGGCCCGCGCCCAGCGCCTGCGCCGCTCCACCCTGCTGGTGGGCAAGCTGCTGCTGGTGACCTTCGCCGTCGGCGTCGTCACCGGCCTCGTGCAGGAGTTCCAGTTCGGCATGGGCTGGAGCGCCTTCGCGCGGTTCTACGGCGACGTCTTCGGCCCCACCCTCGCCATCGAGGGCATGCTCGCCTTCTTCCTCGAGGCGACCTTCCTGGGCCTGTGGTTCTTCGGCTGGGACCGCCTGCCGCGCCTGGTGCACCTCGCCACCATCTGGGTGGTGGCGGTCGGCACCCTGATCAGCGCCTACGTCATCCTCGGCGCCAACTCCTTCATGCAGCACCCGGTCGCCTACGGGCTCGACCCGGTCACCGGCCGCGCCCAGCTCACGAGCTTCGCCGAGCTGATGACCAACCCCGTGCTCTTCGCGACGTTCCCGCACACCATCGCCGGTGCCGCGATGCTCGGCGGCGCGCTGCTGCTCTCCATCGGCTCCTGGCGCCGCTGGATCGGTCCTGCGCCGGCCGGGGCGGCCGGGTCGCCGCAGGCCCGTGCCGTCGACCCCGACCAGCGCGCCTTCGCCGGCCTCGCCCGCCTCGGTGCCTGGACGACCGTGGCCGGCGGCCTGGCCACCGCCCTCACCGGCGACGTCCTCGGCAAGGTCATGACGTCGGTGCAGCCCATGAAGATGGCCGCCGCCGAGGCGCTCTACACGACGACGACCGGCGCCCCCTTCAGCCTGCTGACCATCGGCAGCCTCGACGGCTCCCGCCCGGTCTTCAGCGTCGAGCTGCCGTACCTGCTCTCGTTCCTGGCCACCGGCGACTTCGGCTCCACCGTCCAGGGCATCGACGACCTGCAGGCCCAGTACACGGCCACCTACGGCCCGGGCGACTACGTGCCGGTGATCCCGCTGGCCTACTGGTCGTTCCGCGCCATGATCACCATCGGGCTGCTCGCCGCCCTCGTCGCCGGCGTGTACCTGTGGCTCACCCGCTCCGGCCTCGACCCGCGCGAGCCGAGGGCCAGCGCCCTCCCGTTCATGAGCCAGCGCCTCTTCCCCCGCCCGCTCGTGCAGCTCTCGCTGCGGATGCTGCCGACGCTCCCGCTGCTGCCCGCCGCGGCCGGCACCGCCGGGTGGGTCTTCACCGAGACCGCCCGCCAGCCGTGGCTCGCGTTCGGCCTGACGCTCACGAAGGACGGCGTCTCGCCCGGCCTGACGGCGGGGGAGGCGTGGCTGAGCCTCGCCGCGTTCACCGCCGTGTACGGCGTGCTCGCCGTGGTGTGGCTGCGGCTGGTGAAGCACCTCGTGGCGCAGGACCTCGCCGACCCGCCGGTGCGGTCCGCCCCGCCGGCCTCTGCGGGGGGCGACGGGGAGGGTGCGTCCGAGACCTCCCCGGCTGCGCCGCGCGCCGTCGTGCCCAGCTACTGACCCCCTGACCGGCTGACTGGAGAGCAGAGACCGTGGACCTCGTCACCGTCTGGTTCGCCCTCGTCGTCCTGTGCTGGGTGCTGTTCTTCACCCTCGAGGGCTTCGACTTCGGCGTCGGTGTGCTCACCCCCCTCATCGGGCGCGACGAGCACGAGCGCGGCGCCGCCCTGAAGACCATCGGCCCGTTCTGGGACGGCAACGAGGTCTGGTTGGTGGCCGCCGTCGGCGTCACCTACGCCGCCTTCCCCGCCTGGTACGCCGCGCTGCTGAGCGGCACGTACCTGCCGATGGTCGGGGTGCTGCTGCTCCTCGCCGGGCGCGGCGTGGCGCTGGAGTTCCGCGCCAAGCACTCCGACCCGGTGTGGCGGCGACGCTGCGAGGTGGTGCTGGCGGTGTGCTCGGCCGGCGTCGTCGCGCTCTGGGGCGCCCTGCTGTCGGTCTTCGTCCGCGGGCTGGCCCTGGGCGCCGACGGCGAGGTGGTCGCGCAGCCCGGCCTCGCGTCCGGGCTGTCGCGGACCGTCGCGCCCCTGCTGACCCCCGAGGCCGCGTTCGGCGCTGTCGCGGGGCTCGTGCTGTCGGTGCTGCTGGGCGCCGCGTTCCTGGCGCTGCGCACCACCGGTCCGGTCCGCGTCCGCGCGCACCGCGTCGCCGCCGGGGCCTCGGCCGCCGTCGTCGGGCTCGGTGCCGTCGTCGCGGTGGTCGGCCTGACCGGTGCTGACGCGGTGTCCGTGAGCCTCGTCGCACTCGGGGCGCTGGTGGCCGGCGCCGCCGTCGTCGTCGCCCTGGCGGTGCGGCTGGGCCGTGAGGGCTCGGCCTTCACCGTCGCGTCGCTGCTGGTGGCGGGTGTGGTCGTCGCCGTGCTGCTCGCGAACGGTGACGTGGTGCTGCCCAGCACCCTCGACCCGGCCGCGTCGCTCACCCGCGAGGGCGCCGCCGCGACCCCCGCCGCGCTGCAGCTGATCACCGCCTTCGGGGCGGTCGCCGTGCCGGGTGTGGTGGTCTACCAGGTGTGGTCGTACTGGGTCTTCCGCCGTCGCGTCACCAGCGAGCGCGTCGCCACCTCGTGATGCCCGCCGAGCTCCGCCTCCGTGACCATGGGCGCTGACCGCCCCCGCTCCACCGCCCGCGGCCCCGTCGACCCGCGGCTGCTGCGCCACGCCCGCGCCGCCCGGCGTCCCGTGGCGGGCCTGGTGCTCGTGGGGGCCGCGCAGGTGCTCGTCACGCTGCTCGTCGCCGCTGCGGTGACCGGGGTGGTCGTCGGGCTCGTGGTGGCTGCGCGCGACGGGGCCTCGCCGTCACCCGCCGGGTACGGCCTGCCCGCCTGGGCCGGTGGGGTGGTCGGTGGGGTGGCCGGTGGGGTGGGGCTGCCGCTGGGCGTCCTCGCGGTGGCGTTCGCCGCGCGGGCGCTGCTGGCGCGGACGGAGTCCGTGCTGTCGGCGCGCGCCGGGTCGCTCGCCGTGGAGGAGCTGCGCACGGCGGTGCTCGAGGCCGCGCTGCGGCGCGGCCCGGCGTGGGTCGCCGCGCACGGCGCGGGCCGGCTGCGCGCCCTGGTGGCGGCGACGAGCGGCCCCGGGGGCAGCGCCGGCGGGGGAAGCGCCGGGCTCGACGCGCTGCGGCCCTGGTTCTCCGGCTACCTGCCCTCCCTCGTGGTCGGCGTGCTCATGCCGCCGGTGGTGGTGCTGGTGCTGCTCGCCGTCGACTGGCGCTCGGCGCTGCTGGTGCTCGTCACGCTCCCGCTGGTGCCGGTCTTCGCGGTCCTCATCGGGTGGGCCACCCAGCGCCGGGCCGCCGACCGCGTGCTCGAGGGTGCCCGGCTCGCCGGTCACTTCCTCGACGTCGTGCGCGGGCTGGCGCTGCTGCGGGTGCACGGGCGCGCGCAGCGGCAGGTCGGCGAGGTGGCCGCCACCACCGAGCGGCACCGCGAGGCGACCCTGCGCGTGCTGCGGGTGGCGTTCCTGTCGTCGACGGCGCTGGACCTCGTCGGCACGCTGTCGGTGGGGCTGGTCGCCGTCGAGACGGGGCTGCGCGTGGCAGCGGGCACGATGCCGCTGGCCACCGCGCTGCTCGTGATCCTGCTCGCGCCCGAGGCGTACCGGCCGCTGCGGGAGGTGGGGGCGCGCTTCCACGCCTCCGCCGACGCCGCTGCCGTGGTGGCCGAGGTCGACGCCGTCCTCACCTCCCCCCTCCCTCCCGCCCCCGACCGTGATCATGGGACTCCGGCCCGTGGAGTCACCGAGGCTGCACCGTCCGTGAGCGGCAGTGGGCTGCGCGTGCGGCACGCCGGGCGCTCCGTCGACGCCCTCGCCCTCGACGCCGTGGACGTGCGCGGCGGTGAGGTCGTCGCGCTCCAGGGACCGTCGGGTGCGGGCAAGACGACGCTGCTCCGCGCCCTCGCCGGGGTGCAGCCCCTGGCCGCCGGCTCGGTGGGCTCGACCGGCGAGGTGCTGCTGCTCACCCAGGACCCGCTGCTGCCGCACGCCCGCACCGTCCGCGACGCGCTCCTGCTCGACAGCGAGCTGCCGCAGGACGACGACGGCGTGCCCGCCGGCACCGGCACCGGCCCCGCCGAGGCCGAGCTGCTGAGCGCCCTGGAGCTGGTCGGGCTGCGCGCCGAGGTGGAGGCGCTGCCGGCGGGGCTGGGCACCCCGGTGGGGGAGCGCGCCGCGGGCCTCTCGACCGGCCAGCGCCAGCGCCTGGCCCTGGCGCGGGTGCTGCGGGCGGCGCGGAGGCGGCCGGTGGTGCTGCTGCTCGACGAGCCGACCGCGCACCTCGACACCGCCGCAGAGTCCCGGGTGGTGGCTGCGCTGCGGTCAGCCGCCGACGCCGGGAGCGCGGTCCTCGTGGCGGCGCACCGGCCGGCCCTGCTGGCGGCCGTCGACAGGACCGTCGCGGTGACGCCCCCCGCGGCCCCCTCCCCGCCCGTGATCATGGACTTCGTGCACAGCGGCGTGCGCAGCGTCCATGATCACGAGGAACCTGTGCGTGGAGTCCATGATCACGGACGGGAGGTGGGGTGGTTCTGGGGTCTGGGGCGCCGCCCCGGCACCGCCGTCGTCCTCGGCGCGGCCTCGTGGGTCGCCGGCGCAGCGCTGACCACCGCCGCCACCTGGCTCCTGGTGCGCGCCTCGAACCTGCCGCCTGTGCTGACGCTGTCGGCCGCCGTCGTCACCGTCCGGGGGAGCGCCGTCGCCCGGCCGCTCCTGCGCTACCTCGAGCGCCTCGCCTCCCACGAGGTCGCGCTGCGCCGCCTCGCCGGCTGGCGCTCGCAGGTGCTCGCCGACCTCGTGCCCCGCGTGCCGGGGCCCGGGCTGCTGCGCCGCGGCGACCTGCTCACTCGGCTCGTCGGCGACGTCGACGCCCGCCTCGACGGGCTGCTGCGCGGGCGGCTGCCCGCGGCTGCGGCGCTGGCCGCCGTCGTGGTGGTCGCGGGCGTCGTGGCGGTCGTCGACCCGCTGGCTGCGCTGGGGGCGGTGGTCGGCCTGGTGCTGGCCGTGCTCGTCGCACCCGCACTGGCAGCCCGCAGCGCCCGCCGCACCGACGAGGGACTGGCCACCGAGCGCGCCGCGCTCGCGGACGCCGCGGTCGAGACGGTCGACGCCGTCGACGAGCTCGCCGCCCGCGCCGGCGCCGCGGGCGCCCGGACCGCGCTCGCGGTGCCCCGCGCCCGCGGCCGCGACCTCGCCGCCGCGGAGGTCCGCGCTGCCGGGGGCGCGGGGACGGCCACCGCGGTGGCGCACCTGGGAGCCGGCCTCGCAGTGGTCGGTGCTGCCGTCGGCGCGCTGGTGGCCGTCACCGCGGGCCGCCTGGGCGCCGAGGGAGCGGCCGTCGCCGTCCTGGTGGTGCTGGCCCTGGGGGAGCCGGTGCTCGGGCTGGTGGACGCCGCGGTGGCGCGCGAGCGCTCGCGCGCCGCGGTGCGCCGCCTGGCCGCGGTGGCGCAGCAGCCGCCGTCGGTCGACGAGCAGCCTCCGAGCCGCAGCGGCGAGGTGCCCGTGGGCGCTGCGCTCACCGTGCGCGGTCTGGTCGCCGGCTGGGACCCGCTGCGCCCGCCCGCCCTCGACGGGCTCGACCTCGACCTCGCCCCCGGCGAGCGGGTGGCGGTCATGGGACCGTCGGGCTCGGGCAAGTCGACCCTCGGTGCCGTGGTCGCGCGCCTGCTCGACCCCCGCGCCGGCACGGTGGCCCTCGGTGGGGTGGACGTGCGCGAGCTCGACCCCGCCGCCGTGCGCCGCCGGGTCGGTCTGGTCAGCGAGGCCACCGAGCACCTCTTCGCGACCACGCTGCGCGCCAACCTGCTGCTGGCGTCCCCGGAGGCGGGTGACGCCGACCTGGTCGCGGTGCTCCACCGCGTCCGCCTGGGTGACTGGCTGGACCGCCTGCCCGACGGCCTCGACACGTGGCTCGGCGACGGCGGCTCCACCGTCAGCGGCGGAGAGCGGCGCCGGCTCGCGGCGGCCCGCGCGCTGCTGCCCCGACCCGACGTCCTCGTGCTCGACGAGCCCACCGAGGGTCTTGACGGGCCGACGGCCGAGGCCCTGGTCGCGGACCTGCTGGGGCAGGACGACCGCGGGCACCGCCCCGGCGTCCTGCTCCTGACCCACCGGCTCGAGGGCGTCGACCGGTGCGACGCCGTCATCGACCTCGGTGGGGCCCTCGCTCCCCGGCAGTGACCGCGGTGGAGCTCAGCTCAGGTGATGGGGCTGCACCGGGTCCTTAGGGTGGTCGCCCGCGTCGCTGCTCGAGGCCGCGCTGGCCCCGGACGCGGCCCCGGCTCCGGCCGGGAGGGCCCGGCGGAGCGTGATGACCACGCCCTTCGACGTCGGCGTCCCGCTGTGGTCCGCCTGGGAGTCCAGCGGCACCAGGGCGTTGGTCTCGGGGTAGTAGGCCGCGGCGCACCCGCGGGGGGTGTCGTAGACGACCACCCGGAAGGCGGGGGCGACGCGCTCGGCGTCGTCCTCCCAGACACCCACGAGGTCGACCAGGTCACCGTCGGCGAGCTCGCGGTCGCGGGCGTCGTCGGCGTTCACGAACACCACGCGACGGCCCTGGTGGATGCCGCGGTAGCGGTCGTCCAGGCCGTAGATCGTGGTGTTGTACTGGTCGTGGCTGCGCAGCGTCTGCAGCACCAGCTCGTCGTCGCCGACGGTCAGCACCTCCAGCGGCACCGCCGTGAAGACCGCGCGGCCGTCCGGCAGGTCGAAGGTGCGGGAGTCGCGCGGGGGGTGCGGCAGCTGGAAGCCGCCGGGGCGGCGGACCTTGGCGTCGTAGTCGTCGCAGCCCGCCACCACCGTCGCGATGCGGTTCCGGATCGTGGAGTAGTCCTGGGCGAAGCCGGCCCAGTCGATCTCACCGGTGGCGTCGGAGCGGCCGTGGAGGGTCGCGGCGGCGATGCCGGAGATGATCGAGACCTCCGAGAGCACCCCGGGCGCCGGCGGTGCGAGCCGGCCGCGGCTGGCGTGCACCATCGACATCGAGTCCTCGACGGTGACGAACTGCTCCCGGACCTGCGGGCCGGCGCCGCGCGAGTCGCGCTCGGTGCGGCCCAGCGTCGGCAGCACGATCGCGGTCTCGCCCGCGACGGCGTGCGAGCGGTTGAGCTTGGTCGAGACCTGCACCGTCATCGCGCAGTTCTCCAGCGCCCGCTCGGTGGCGGCGGTGTCGGGCGCGGCCTGCAGGAAGTTGCCGCCCATCCCCATGAAGAAGCGGACGTGCCCGTCGCGCATGCCGCGGATGGTGTCGACGACGTCGTGGCCGTGCTCGCGCGGCGGCTCGAAGCCGAACTCGTCGCGCAGCCGGTCGAGGAAGTGCTGCGGGGGGCGTTCCCAGATGCCCATGGTGCGGTCGCCCTGGACGTTGGAGTGGCCGCGCACCGGGCACAGGCCCGCGCCGGGGACGCCGATGGCACCGGTGGCCAGGTGGAGGTTGGTGATCTCCTTGATGGTGCCGACGGCGTTCTTGTGCTGGGTGATGCCCATGGCCCAGCAGGTGATGAAGCGCGGGGAGGCGACGACGAGCGCCGCGGCCTCGTCGAGCTGCTCGCGCGTCAGTCCGGTGGCGCTGATGACGTCGGCGACGTCGAGCCGGCGCACGTGCTCGGCCCACGCGTCGAACCCGGTGGTGCGCTCGCCGACGAAGGCCGTGTCGATGCGGCCGGCCTCGAGGACGGCGCGCCCGAACCACTGGAACAGGGCCAGGTCTCCGTTGGACCGGATCGGAAGGTGCAGGTCGGACAGGCGCTCGCCGATGAGCATGCCCTTGGGCTTCTGCGGGTTCTTGAAGCCCATCAGCCCCGCCTCGGGCAGCGGGTTGACCGAGATGATCTTCGCGCCGTTCTTCTTCGCCGTCTCCAGCGCCGAGAGCATCCGCGGGTGGTTCGTGCCGGGGTTCTGCCCCGCCACGATGATCAGGTCGGTGTCGTAGAAGTCCTCGAGGTGGACGCTGCCCTTGCCGATGCCGATCGTCTGCGCGAGCGCCACCGACGTCGACTCGTGGCACATGTTGGAGCAGTCGGGCAGGTTGTTGGTGCCGTAGGCGCGCACGAACAGCTGGTAGGCGAACGCCGCCTCGTTCGAGGTGCGCCCCGAGGTGTAGAACGCCGCGGCGTCGGCCGTCGGCAGGGAGCGGAGCTGCTCGGCGATGAGGGTGAACGCCTCGTCGTAGCTGATGGGCTCGTAGTGGTCGGACCCGGGGCGGCGCACCACGGGCTCGGTGAGGCGGCCCTGCTGCCCCAGCCAGTAGTCGGTGCGGCCGGACAGCTCGGTGAGGGAGTGCGCGGCCCAGAACTCGCGGGTGACGCGGCGGCGGGTGGCCTCCTCGGCCACGGCCTTGGCGCCGTTCTCGCAGAACTCCGCGGTGTGGCGGTGCTCGGGGTCGGGGTCCGGCCAGGCGCAGCCCTGGCAGTCGAAGCCGTCGACCTGGTTCAGCTTCAGCAGGGTCTGGGCGGTCCGCACCGGCCCCATCTGCTCGACGCCGTGGCGCAGGGCGACGGCGACCGCGGTGGCCCCGGCGGCGGCGTGGTGCGGCGGGGTGACCCTCAGGTGCGCGTCGTCGACGTCGTCCACGGGAGCGCCGGTGCGGACGGGGATCGGCCAGGGGAGCTTCGTCGCCACGCGTCGACAGTACGTCCACGGGGTCGGGCTCCGCACCCGCTCACCCCCTCGCGCGCCCCGGGCGGAGGTGTGCGTCAGCCGCGGGTCAGGAGCGACAGGACGGCGAACGCCCCGACCGCGATGAGCACCGGCCAGAGCCACGGCGCGCGGCGCCGACCGCCGGCGTCACGCCCGAACTCCCCGCGCCGGCTGCGCACCACCAGGTTGACCACCAGGACGGCGAGGACGGCGACGGGGACGACGGCGACCAGCCACGCGGGCACGCCCTCGGGCATCGGCATCACCCGTCCATGGTCGCGGACGAGCGCCGCCGGGTCGACCGGGCGCTCGGGCGGTCAGGTGGTCGGCGGTCCCGGGAGCGCGCTGGTCCGCCGAGCGCGGCGGCTCGCGTCGGTGGTGCCGTGGCGCACCGCCAGCCGGACCACCCAGTACAGCGCGAACAGCACCAGAGCACCGACCAGCACCGGGATGCCGAGGGCGACCACCAGGAGCACCGGGTTGTCGGCGAGCGCGAACACCGGCGCAGGTCAGGACCGCCGCAGCGGGACGCGGAAGGCCGCCGCGCCGTGCGGGCCCAGGCGGCGGTGATCGCGCACCCCGTGCCGTCCGGGTTCAGCACCTGGTCGCCGCAGGGCCGGTGGCAAGCGCTGCGTCGCCGCTAGCGTCCGTGGCGTGTCCGGTCCTGCGCACGGCGCGGTCGCACCCGCTGCGGTGCTCCTCAACGGGACGGTCGGGGTGGGCAAGACCACGACGGCCGACGAGCTCGGGGCTCTCCTGCGCGAACAGGGGGTGCCGCACGCCGTCATCGACGTCGACGAGCTGCGCCGGATCTGGCCCTCGCCGCCCGGTGACCGGTTCTCGGAGAAGGTGGCGCTGGCGAACCTCACCGCGGTCGGAGCCACCTACCGCGCGGCCGGCGCGCAGCGCCTGGTGCTGGCGGGGGTGGTCGAGACCGCCGAGGAGCGCGCTCGCCTCGAGGAGGCCCTGGGCCTTCCGGTGGTGCTGGTCAGGCTCCGCGCCGACCCCGCCCGTCTCCAGGAGCGGCTCTGCGGCAGGCACGCCCACGACAGCGACGGCGGGGCGTCCCTCGCATGGCACCTCGAGCGCTGCGGCGAGCTGCACGCCGTCCTCGAGGGGGCGGGCGCGGATGACGCGGTGGTCGACGTCGAGGGGCTCGACCGGCTCGCGGTCGCGCGCGCCGTCCTCACGGCCGCCGGCTGGTCCCCTCCGTGACGACCGAGGCCGTCGAGGGCGGGAGTGCTGTCAGCAGGCGCCACCGGCCGGAACCCCGGCGCGAGGTGTCGGAACGGAGAACCGGTTCCGACACCTGGCAGCAGGGTTCCGACGACTCGGGACGCATCGAGGCGGATCGAGACACGGGGAGCTCAGCGCGGCCCTGAGGTGGCGCTGAGCTCCCCGGTCGTCGCGGAGGGAGGGGTCAGGCGCCCAGGCGCGGGTAGTCGGTGTAGCCGGCGGCGCCGTCCGAGTAGAAGGTCGAGCCGTCGGGCTCGTTCTCGGGGGCACCGGTGCGCCAGCGCTCGACCAGGTCGGGGTTGGCGATGAGCGGACGGCCCACGGCCACGGCGTCGGCGGCGCCGCTGGCCAGCAGCTCCGCGGCCCTCTCGCGCGTGGTCGGCTCGGCGAAGCCCGTGTTGGCGACCAGCGGGGCGCCGAAGCGCTTGCGCAGCCCCTGCACGAGCTCGCCCGCGGGGTGGGCGTGCAGCACGGAGACGTAGGCCAGCCCGAGCCCCGCCAGCCCGTCGGCCAGCGCCCCGTAGGTGGCGACCACGTCGTCCTCGTCGCGCTCGAAGGCGTCCTGGATGTTGTGCATCGGGCTGATGCGCAGGGCGGTGCGGTCGGCGCCGATCTCCTCGGCGACGGCGCGCACGACCTCGACCACGAAGCGCGCGCGGTTCTCGGGCGAGCCGCCGTAGGCGTCGGTGCGGGTGTTGGAGGCGGGGGAGAGGAACTCGTGCAGCAGGTACCCGTTGGCCCCGTGCACCTCCACGCCGTCGATGCCGGCGGCGCGGGCGCGGCGGGCGCCGGCGACGAACTGGTCGCGGACCTCGGCGAGCTCGTCGAGGGTCAGGGCGTGGGGGACCGGGTAGGCATCCTTGCCGGCGGGGGTGCGCACCTCGCCGTCGATGGCGACGGCGCTGGGGGCGACCACGCGGCTGCCGGTGACGGCGGGGTGGGTGACGCGCCCGGCGTGCATGACCTGCATGACGATGGTGCCGCCCTCGGCGTGTACGGCGTCGGCGACGCGGCCCCAGGCGGCCTGCTGCTCGTCGGTGGTGATGCCGGGCTGCCCGACCCAGCCGCGGCTCTCCTGGACGGGCCAGGTGCCCTCGGTGACGAGGAGGCCGGCGCTGGCGCGCTGGGCGTACATCTCGGCGACGAGGTCGCCGGGGACGCCGCGCTCGCCGGAGCGCAGGCGCGTCAGCGGCGCCATCGTGACGCGGTTGGCCAGGTGCAGGGCGCCGAGGTCGGCGGGGGTGAAGAGGTCCACGGGAGGCGGCAACCGGGCACCGGCGCCATGTGTTCCAGGTTTCAACGATCTGGTGCGGATGTGACCGGCGTCACCGTGCGTCACCGGACGAGCGGCGCCGACCGCTCCAGCTGCGCCACGGCCAGGTCCAGGCTCACCGGCAGGGGCGTGCCGGGCGGCACGTCGTCGTTGGGCACCGGGGCCAGCGCGGTGGTCACCAGCGGCAGGACGCCGGCCCACACCTCGCGCGACTCGCCGTCGTCGGGCTCGGAGCTCGCGGGGAGCGCCCGGATCTTCACGCTGGCCTCGTCGAGCGGGAGCCGCAGCACCAGCACCGCCGCCAGCTCGCGCTTCGTGCTGGGGCGCACCTCGTCCCACCGCCCCGGCATGAGGTGCTCGGTGATCCTCGCCAGCGCCGCCTCCTTCTCGCCCGGGTCCGTGACGGGCACCGCGACCCCCGTGACCATCGCGCAGCGGTAGTTCATGGAGCTGTCCGACGTGGAGCGGGCGTAGACCAGCCCGTCGACGAGGGTGACCGTCGCGGTCACGTGCTCACCGGCGGCCGCCTCGCGGAAGAGCCCACCGCCGGTGGAGCCGTGCAGCAGCAGCGCGTCGCCGTCGCGGGCGCATCCCACCGGCAGCACCACGGGGACGCCGCCGCGGACGACGGCGACGTGGGCGACCAAACCGGCGTCGAGCACGGCGTGCAGCGCGGCGCGGTCGGTGACCTGGCGCTGGGGCATGCGGCTGACGCGGGTCCGGTCGGTGACGGGCAGGGTGTCCACACCTCGACGATGGGGCCGGAGTGGACTGGAAGATCAGTCCACTCCGGACCGTCCGGGGCAGACCACTCCGGACGTGTGCCGACCCGTCCCGACCGAGGAGGCCACCGGTGCGACCCGCGCCCCAGCTCGACCTGCCCCTCGCCCTCGACCGCGCGGCAGCGACCCCGCTGCACGCCCAGCTCGCCGGGGCGCTGCGCCGGGCGGTCCTCGACGGGCACCTCCCCGCCGGAGCGCGCCTGCCCTCGACGCGCCGGGCCGCGACCGAGGTGGGGCTGGCGAGCGCCACCGTCCTCGCCGCCTACGAGCAGCTCACCGGCGAGGGCTACCTGGAGTCCCGCCACGGAGCCGGCACCTTCGTCAGCCACCACCTCGGCGCCGACAGCACCGCGCCGGCCCCACCCCGACGCGCACCGCAGGACGACGGCGCCGCAGCCACCGGCTCGGGGACCCGCGCGGTCGACCTGCGCCCCGGGCGCCCCGACACCCGCCGCCTGGTCGACCCGGCCTGGCGCGCCGCCTGGCGGAGCGCGTCGTCGCAGGTCCCCTCCTGGGAGCCGCCGCCGCTGGGCCTGCCCGCGCTGCGCGAGCAGGTCGCGGCGCACCTGCGGGTCGCCCGCGGGGTGCCGGCGCGCGCCGAGGACGTCGTCATCACGGCGGGCGCCGACGAGGGCCTCGCGCTCGTCGCCCACGCCCTGGAGCTGCGCGACGTCGTGGTCGAGGACCCGGGCTACCCCAGCGCCCGACGCGCGCTGCGCCGCCTCGGGGTGGCCCTGCACCCGGTCCCCGTCGACGAGCACGGGCTCGTGGTGGACGCGCTGCCCGAGCCGCGCGCCGGGGGTGCCGGTGCCGGCGCGGTCCTGGTCACGCCCAGCCACCAGTACCCCCTCGGTGGCGTGCTGCCGCTGGCCCGGCGGCTCGAGCTGCTCGCCTGGGCGCGCGCCCGCGGCGCCGTCGTCGTCGAGGACGACTACGACAGCGAGTTCCGCTACGGCGCGGCCCCCCTGCCGGCGCTCGCGGGACTCGACGGCGACAGCGTGGTGCACCTCGGCACGCTGTCGAAGGTGCTCACCCCGTGGCTGCGCACCGGCTACCTGCTGGTGCCGCCGCGACTGCGGGAGGCGTTCGCCGCGGTCCGCCACGACCTCGGCACCCCGGTCTCGGGCGTGCAGCAGCAGGCGCTCGCCACCTACCTCGCCGGCGGCTCGCTGCGCCGGCACGTGGCGCGCGCCCGGCGCGACTGCGCCCACCGGCGCGCCCACCTCCTGGCGTCCCTGGCGTCCCAGCCCCACCTGCGGGCCGCGGAGACGAGCGCGGGCCTGCACAGCGTCGTCGTCCTGCCGGAGGGGACCGACGCGGCGGACGTGGTGCGCCGCGTCGCGGAGCGCGGGTACCTGCTGGCCGCCCTCGCCGACTACGCCGTCGAGCGCCGCGACCTGCCGCCGGCGGTGGTGCTGGGCTACGCCGACGCGTCGCTCGCCGACCTGTCCGGTGCCGTCACCGCCGTCGGCGCCGCCTGCGCCGACCAGCGCCTCCCGGTGACCCCGGCGACGACCCCGACGGCGGCGGCCAGCAGCACCGTCCCGAGGGCGGTCCAGCCGAGGTCGCGCTCGAGGCCCGGCGGGTAGCCGAGCAGCGACAGCTGCCCCAGGCTTCCGAGTCCACCGACCGCCGCCAGCACCGCGGCGGTGCGCATCCACGAGGCGTCGCTGCGGCGCAGGGCGACGACGGCGCACGCGGCCGCCCCCAGGGCCAGCGACCCCGCGGCGTCGGGGGCCACCAGCGCTCCCGTCGCCCGCCAGAGCAGCCAGGGGACCCACCCGAGGGCGGCGACGACGGGCAGGGCGAGCAGCCACCGGCGGCTCGGGCGCGGCGCGTCGGACCGCCAGGCCAGCAGCGCCACGAGCGGCGCGAGGAGCACGAGCAGCCAGCAGGCGGCCCCGAGGAGCGTGCCGGGGGAGACCCGCCAGGCGCTCGCGAGGGTCTCGAGCGGGTGGCGGAGGTCGGGAACGACGGCGAAGACCGCGAGCACGGACGCGGTGCGGTGCCGCCCGGTGACGAAGAGGGCGAAGGCCGCCACCGCCACCAGGGCCAGCAGCGCGGAGGCGAGCGCGTCGACGCGGGTGTGCCCCAGGGCCTCGAGCTCCGGTGGGACCGGCCAGTACAGGCCCGTGACGGCGCTGAGCAGCGCCGGGCCCGCGGCGGCGAGCAGGCCGACGAGGGCGACGCGGCGCACGGCGTCGCCCCGCAGGCGCGCGGCCGCCGTGGCTCCGGCGGTGCTGGGGGAGGCGAGGTGCAGGCGGACGGCGAGGGCTGCCACGCCGGCGACCTCGCGCAGCGGCGGGCGCTGCAGGAGGGCGATGTCGCGCTCCTCGGCCTGGCGCTCGGGCCCCTCGTCAGCGGCTGAGGCCGCCGCGGCGGACTGCTCGGCGTCGAGCAGCGCGCCGACCATGTCGTCTCCCCACTGCCGGCGGTACCCGGCGGGCAGCAGGCGCAGCACCCGGCGGTAGTCGCGCTCGAGCCTTGACGTCGAGGCCTCCACGTCACACCGCCCTGGCGGTGCGGAGCCGCGCGCTGGCCGCGCGGGCGAGGTGCGCCAGGCGCTGGGCCTCGGCTTCGAGGGCGGCGGCGCCGTCGTCGGTGAGGCGGTAGTAGCGGCGGGTGCGCCCCTGGTGGCGCTCCTCGCGGTCGAGGGCGATGAGCCCCTCGGAGCTGAGGCGGTCGAGCAGGCCGTAGAGGGTGCCCACCGACAGCCGGGTGCGGCCCTCGGAGAGCTCCTCGACCCCGGCGATGAGCGCGTACCCGTGGCGGGTCTCTCCCACCAGGGCCGTCAGGACCAGCACGGCGGGCTCGGTCAGTGCCATGCCTGACGATGCATCGGCAGGCATGGCATGGGCCAGAGGCGGAACGGGGGTGTCAGCGCCGCCAGGACGTGGGCGCGCGTGCGGTCTCCGCCTCCGCGGGGCACTGGTGGTGCGCCTCGCTGCGGGGGCGCCCCTGGCGCACGACCCGGCGGACGACCCAGCCGAGCGCCACCACGACCGCCGCCCAGAAGAGCAGGGGGACGACGGTGAAGACGCCCTCGAAGCCGTCGATGCCGAACACCCGATCACGCTAGGGCGCCCCGCCCGTCCGTGGGGGCGGTTGCGCTCCGTGCTCGGGCACGGTTCAGACACGGTTGGGACACGAGGGGGACACGGCGCGGCGCGTCGCCCCGACGGGGGGTCCGGTGAGCGGTCGCAGGGGCCGCGGGCGGTGTGTCAGCGGGGCCGGGGCGGGTAGGGCGCAGACATGGCAGACGACAGCACCCGCAGCTCCTCCGACCACGTCGCGAAGGTGTCCGAGCTCATCGCCGACGAGCGCCAGGCGATGCTCACCACCACCTCCCCCGACGGCACGCTGATGAGCCGCCCGATGGCGGTGCAGGCCGCCGACTTCGGCGGTGACCTGTGGTTCTTCGCCGAGCGCGGCTCGCGCAAGGTGCAGCACCTCACCACCCACCCGCAGGTGAACGTGACGTTCGCGTCGTCCGACAGCTGGGTGTCGCTCACCGGCCGCGCCTCGGTCGTCGCCGACGACGCCAAGAAGCGCGAGCTGTGGAACACCGTGGTGGAGGCGTGGTTCCCCGACGGCAAGGACGACCCCGCCATCGCCCTGCTGAAGGTCGACGGCGAGTCGGCGGAGTACTGGGACACCCCCGGCGGTCGCGTCGCGTCGGTGCTGAGCTTCGCCAAGGCCAAGGTCACCGGCAAGCCCTACTCGGGCGGGGAGAACGAGAAGGTCGACCTCCCCTGACCCCTCTCCCGCGATGACCTCCCCACCCTCGACGGTCGAGGACCTGCGACACGGCTCCGCCCCCAGGTGGTGCGGAGCCCCCTGACCGTCGAGGGAGGGATGGGGACCGTCAGCGGCGGGTGAGGGCCAGGACCGCCTCGAGGACGCGCTCGCGGTCCTCGACGAGCGGGGCGTCGCCGTAGAGGGGGGCCATGCAGATGCCGTCGGCGGCGGCGATGGCCAGGGTCGCGACGAGGGGGTCGAGGCCGTCGGCCAGGAGCCGCTCCCGCCAGCGCTCGGCGTCGGCCTGCATCATCGCCGCGACGGCGGGGTCGGTCTGCAGGTGCACCAGCAGCGTGGTGGCCCGACGGGTCCGCTCGGCGTCGGCCGCTGAGTCGAGGGTCGCCCGGGCGTAGGCGCGGGTGAGGCGCCCGGGTGCCGGGGTCCCGCTCTCCCCGGCGTCGCCCTCGTGGGTGAGGGCTGCGGTGACGTCGTCCTCGAACTCGTCGAGCAGGCGCTGCGCGACGGCGCGCATCAGCGCCTCCTTGCTGCCGAAGTGGTACAGCAGCCCGCCCTTGGTGACCTGGGCGCGGGACGCGATCTCCTCCAGGCCCGCGCTGCCGCCGCGCTCCGCGACGACCTCCGCGGCGGCGCGCAGGACCTGCTGCCGGGTCTCGGCGGCGGTCCTGCCGGTGGTGCGCCCCATGTGCTCGTCGTCGTCCTCTCGTCGGGTCGGGTTGACATCGTGCCACCCGCCGTTACTGTACTGACCGGTCAGTGCAGTAACTAGACGGAGGATGACGATGGCCACGCCGGGCCTCGACGCGCAGCAGGCACCGCAGAGCCCCCGAACCGACGACCGGCAGCGAGCCGCCGGCTGGAAGGAGTGGGCGGGCCTGGGCGTGCTCGTCCTCGCCGTCGTCCTGCTCGCGGTCGATGCCACCGTCCTGGCGCTCGCCGTCCCCGCCCTCACGGCGGACCTGGGGGCCACGTCCTCCCAGGTCCTGTGGATCGGTGACATCTACTCCCTCGCCCTGGCCGGGCTCCTGGTCACCATGGGCAACGTCGCCGACCGCATCGGCCGCAAGAAGCTGCTGCTCATGGGCGCTGCGGCCTTCGGGGGCGCGTCGCTGCTCGCGGCGCTGGCGACGACGCCCGAGGCGCTCGTCGCCGCCCGGCTGCTGCTCGGCGTGGCCGGCGCCACGCTCATGCCGTCGACGCTGTCGCTGATCCGCAGCATCTTCGGGCTGCCTCGCCAGCGGACCCTCGCCATCGCCATCTGGTCGGCGGGTGCCTCCGGCGGCGCCGCCCTCGGGCCCCTGGTCGGCGGGGCGCTGCTGGAGCACTTCTGGTGGGGCTCGGTCTTCCTGATCAACCTGCCCGTCGTGGCGGTGCTGCTGGTCGGCGGCGCGCTGCTGCTGCCGGAGTCCAGGAACCCCGCGCCCGGCCCGATCGACCTGCGCTCGGTGGTGCTCTCCCTCGTCGGCCTGGTCTCCGCCGTGTACGCCGTCAAGCACCTGGCCCACGTGGGCCTGGACGCGATGACCGTGCTGAGCGCCGCGGTGGGCGCCGTCGGCCTGGTGGCGTTCGTCCGCCGCCAGCGCCGCCTGGAGCACCCGCTGATCGACGTCGAGCTGTTCCGCCGCCCGGCCTTCTCGGGCGCGGTGGCGGTCAACTTCGCCTCCGTGTTCCCGCTGGCGGGCCTGCTGTTCTTCTTCTCGCAGTACCTGCAGCTGGCCCGCGGCTTCAGCCCCCTCGAGGCCGGACTGCGCGAGACGCCCCTGATGCTCGCGGCCATCGCCGCGATCGCCGTCATCGGCCTGGTGCTGCCGCGCCTGGGCGCCGGGCGCACCGCCGCAGTCGGGCTGGGTGCGGCGGCCGCCGGGCTCGTGCTGCTCGCGGTGGCCGAGGGGGCCTCGAGCTACCTGTGGCTCGCGCTCACCCTCGTGCCGATCGGCCTCGGCGTCGGTCTGAGCCAGACCGTGGCCGTCGACGCCGTGGTCAGCGCGGTGCCGTCCGAGCGCGCCGGTGCAGCGTCGTCGATCTCGGAGACCGCCTACGAGCTGGCCACCGCCCTGGGCATCGCGCTGCTCGGCTCGCTGCTCGGCCTGGTCTACCGCGGTGGTCTGGACCTGCCGGCCGGCACCGACCCGGCGGTGGCCTCCGCCGCCGGTGACTCCCTCGCCGGCGCGCACGCGGCCGGGGCTGACGGCGCGGCGTTCGAGGCGGCCCGCGAGGCCTTCGTCCACGCGATGCAGGTGACCTCGCTGAGCGCCGCGGCGCTGACGGCCGTGGCCGCCGTGCTGGCGTGGCGCATGATCCCCGCCCGCCTCAGCGGCGCCGGTCACTGACGCAGCGGCCCGGGCCACCCCGTCGGGGGCGGCCCGGGCCGGCGTCAGCCGAGGATCGAACGCGTCACCGCCGCCTGCTCGGTGAGCACCCCGCCGATCACGTGCTGGGTCTCGTTGATCTCCTCGACGGCGCGCGTGATCTCGCCCAGCGCCGTCGTCACGGCGTCCACCTGGGCCTGGATGGCGCCCACCTGGGCGTCCACGTCGGCGGTGGCGCGGGCGGTCTCGCTGGCGAGCTCCTTGACCTCGTGGGCGACGACGGCGAAGCCGCGGCCCGCCTCGCCGGCGCGGGCGGCCTCGATGGTCGCGTTCAGCGCCAGCAGGTTGGTCTGCGAGGCGATGCCGGAGATCAGGGCCACCACCTTGGAGATGGCCTCCGAGGACTGCGCCAGCCCGGCCGCGTGCTCGTCGGCGGCGGCGGCCACGGCGGCACCGCGCTGGGCCACGCCCGTGGCGGCGACGACGTTGCGCTCGACCTCCTCGATGGAGATGCCGAGGTCGCGGCCGGCCTCGGCGAGGCGGTCGGCCGCGGCGATCCGCTCCAGGCCCTGCGCCAGGAGGAACGCCGCGTTGCGCAGCGCCTCGCGCCGGCCGTCGCTCAGGGCGCGGTCGGAGGTGGTGAAGAAGTCGAGGGTGCCCACCACCTCCTGGCCGACGACCACGGGCAGGCAGACGCCCGCCCTGACGCCGGCGCGCGCGGCGGCGGGGGCGCGGACGCAGTCGGTGACCTGGGCCAGGTCGGGCACGAAGACCAGATCGCGCGCGGCCCACGCCCGGCCGGCCAGGCCCGTGCCCTCGGTGAACGTGGCGCTGGCGGTGACGCGGCGGAACTCCTCGCCGGCGTGGCCCGACTCCTGGGCGAAGCGCAGCACGGGGCGCGGAGCGGTCCGGTCGACCTGCCAGTACGAGCCGTAGCTCCAGCCGAACCCCTCCCGGATGGTGTCCAGCACCCGGCTGAGCACCTGCTCGACGGTGCTGGCGCCGCTCATGGCGCGCAGGACGGCGCTGGAGGCCGCGACGTCCTTGGCCGTCTCGGCGACGTCGTCGAGCACGGCGAGCCGCTCGACGGTCTGCGAGACCAGCGTGGAGACGGCGCGGAGGGCGTCGAGGCGGTGGGGCGTCATGACCAGGAGGTCGGTGGTGAAGAAGTCCATGGTCCCGATGACGCGGTCACCGACCTTCACGGGCAGGCACGTGGCGGAGCGGACCCCGGCGCGCTGAGCCACGGGGGCCCGGACGCAGTCGGTGACCTCGCCGAGGTCGGGGACGAACACGACGTCCTCGCCGGCCCAGGCGCGGCCGCACAGCCCGGTGCCCCGGGCGAAGCTGGCCCCACCGCTCACCGTGCGGAACTCCTCGCCCACGGCGCCCGACTCCTGGGCGAAGCGCAGCACCGGCTCGCGGCCGCTGGTGTCGACGCGCCAGTAGGAGCCGTAGGCCCACCCGAAGCGGTCGCGCACGACGGCGAGCGCGGTGTCGACCGCCGCGGTCACCGACGTGGCGCGGGACAGCGCCTGGACCACCGCGGTGACGGCGGCCACGTCGGCGCGCGCCTGCTGGACCTCCGACGCGTCGGCGGTGGCGGTGGCGCGGGGGCGGCGGAGCGCCATGGGTCCTCCTGGTGGGGCGACGGTCCACCGAGGCGACCGGTCGCGAGCGATCTACTTCCGTTGCCCATGACATCGGCTCGCCGGGCCACCACTTGAGCCGATCTCCCGGCCTCCCCGAGGAGGCGTCACGGACGGCCGTACTGTGACCCCGCCTGCTGAGCACCACCCCGGAGGACCCGTGGCCGACGAGCCCCACCCGCCCGCCACCTCCGCGCAGGTGCGGCGCTGGCGGCGGCACCTCGCCGACGAGCTCTACGAGGCCCGCGTCTACCGCCGGCTCGCCGCGCGGCGCTCCGGGGAGGAGCGCGAGGTGCTGCTCGCGCTGGCCGAGGCGGAGGGCCGCCACGCCGCGCACTGGGCGGTGCTGCTCCAGGAGCGCACGGGGGCTCCCGCGCGGCCCAGCCGTCCCGGGCTCGGGCTGCGGCTCCTGGCGCTCCTGGCCCTGCGGATCGGCTCGGTCTTCGTCCTGGCCCTCGCCCAGCAGGCCGAGGCGCGCTCGAGCTACGGCCGCGAGCCCGACGCCACCAAGGCCATGGCCGCCGACGAAGCGGTGCACGGCGAGGTGGTCCGCGGGCTGGCCGCCCGGGGCCGCGCGCGCGTGTCGGGCACCTTCCGCGCCGCCGTGTTCGGGGCCAACGACGGCCTCGTGTCCAACCTGGCGCTCGTCCTGGGGGTCGCCGGCGCCGGGGTCGGCAGCGGCGCCGTCCTGCTGACGGGGGTGTCGGGCCTCCTCGCCGGAGCGCTGTCGATGGGCGCCGGGGAGTACGTCTCGGTCCGCTCCCAGCGCGAGCTGATCGCGGCCTCGGCGCCGGCGGCGCACGCCCCCGCGGTGGTCCGCGCGCTCGACGTCGACGCGAACGAGCTGGCGCTGGTCTACCGCGCTCGGGGCATGGCCCCCGAGGAGGCCGAGCGGCACGCCGCGGAGCAGCTGGCGGGGCTCCCCGGGGCGGACGCCGGCCGGGTCGACGCCACCGGCGGGAGCGCCGCGGACGACGACGGCGAGGACGTGGTCGGCAGCGCGTGGTCGGCGGCGTCGTCGTCGTTCTGCTTCTTCGCCAGCGGAGCGCTCGTGCCGGTGCTGCCGTTCCTGCTGGGGCTCACCGGGTGGGCCGCGCTGGGCGTGGCCCTGGTGCTCGTCTCGCTGGCGCTGCTGGCCACCGGGGCCGTGGTGGGCGTGCTGTCGGGGGCGCCGCTGCTCCCCCGGGCCCTGCGCCAGCTGGCCATCGGCCTCGGCGCCGCGGCGGCCACCTACCTGCTGGGCCTGCTGTTCGGGACGACGGTCGGCTGACCGCCCGGGGCGCGCCTCAGCGCAGGTGCTCGGCCAGGTGGCCGCAGATGCGTCCGAGCGCCGCGACGTCCTCGGCGGACAGCTGGTCGAACAGGTGCTCCCGCACCCCGGTCACGTGAAGGGGGGCCGCCGCGGCGAGCGCGTCGAAGCCCGCCCGCGTCATCACCGCGAGCACGCCGCGCCGGTCCTCCGGGCAGGAGCGCCGCTGCACCAGGGCCCGCTGCTCCAGCCGCGAGATGGCGTGGGTGAGCCGGCTGCGGGAGTGCACCAGGTCGTCGGCGAGGTCGGACATGCGCAGCGACCAGTCGGGGGCCTCGGAGAGGCGGACCAGCAGCTCGTACTCGGCCATCGACAGGTCGTGCTCGGACTCGTCGAGCTCGCTGCCCAGTCGCCGGACCAGCAGCTGCGTGGCCTCGAGGTACAGGCGCCAGACGCGCTGCTCGTCGGCGTCCAGCCAGCGCGTGGCGGGGGGCGCGGGCTCGGCTGCGGGCACGGTGACCACTCCTCGGGGGAACAATGTTGAATGTTGAACCATTATGCGTCACAGTGGGTGCGCACCGCACCCCGCACCACCCTGGAGGAACCATGACCACCACGCTCCCCGCCGGTCTCGTCGCCGGCACCTACACCGTCGACCCCTCCCACTCCGAGGTCGGCTTCACCGCCCGCCACGCGATGGTCACCAAGGTGCGCGGCAGCTTCTCCGACGTCTCCGGCACCGTCGTCCTCGACGAGGACGCGAGCCTGATCTCCGTGACGGCCGAGATCGCCGTCGCCAGCGTCGACACCCGCAGCGCCGACCGCGACGGCCACCTGCGCAGCGCCGACTTCTTCGACGTCGAGCAGTTCCCCACCATGACCTTCCGCTCCACCTCGGTCGCCCCGACCGGTGACGGCTGGACCGTCGACGGCGAGCTGTCCCTGCACGGCGTGACCAAGCCGGTCACCATGGACGTCACCGCCGAGGGCGTGGCCACCGACCCGTTCGGCAACTCGCGCGCCGGCTTCTCCGCCGAGACCGAGATCAACCGCAAGGACTTCGGGCTGACCTGGAACGCGGCCCTCGAGACCGGCGGCGTGCTCGTCAGCGAGAAGATCAAGATTGCGCTGGACATCTCCGCCATCAAGCAGGCCTGACCCGCCGCCGGCACGTGCCGGCGCGCCGCGCACGCAGAAGACCCGCACCCCGGAGCTCCGGGTGCGGGTCTTCTGCGTCGTCAGGCCGCGGTGCTCACGCGCGGGGCGCCAGGCGGAACACCGGGTGCTTCGGTGCGGCCGCGAGGAGCTGCTCGTCGGAGGCGTCGGCGCCGACGCCGTCGAAGAAGGCACCCACCTCCCACGCCCAGCGGCGCAGGTACTCGCGCAGCACGGGCAGCTTCTCGGCGTCCTCCAGCTCGACGGCGTCGAAGCCCTCCGCGCGCCGCCCGGACCTGAGCTCGCCCGAGCGCGCGGCGCGCAGGTTGCGCACCCACTGGGTGTGCCCGCGAGGCGCCACCAGGTAGCGCCCGCCCTCCAGGTCGAGCGGGTTGACCGGGGTGGTGCGCCACTCGCCGCTGGCGCGACCGCGCACCGCGAGCACCCGCGACCCGGCCAGCGGCAGGCCCCACGCGGTCAGCCGGGCGACAGCGGGGTTCATCACGCGGCGGGTGAGCCACCCCGGGGCGAGGTACCGCGACGACGGGACCGCAAGAGCACCGGACTCGTTCGAGAGCACTGATCTCCTCATGGGTCACAGCCTGCCACCGCGCCGCCCCGGGTACAAGAGCGGTGCTCTCCAAAAAGAGCAGCGATCGCTCTCGTGGCACCATGGAGCGGTGAGCGCAGCCCTGACCGCCCGTGAGCGCGCCCGCCGGGAGCTCACGGCCGAGATCCTCGGCGCCGCCCGCCACCAGCTCACCGACGTCGGGGCCGCAGCCCTGTCCGTGCGCGCCGTCGCCCGCGAGCTGGGCCTGGCCTCGTCCGCCGTGTACCGCTACTTCGCCACGCGCGACGCCCTGCTCACCGCGCTCATCGTGGAGGCGTACGACGGCCTCGGCGCTGCCGTCGAGACCGCGAGCACCGACGACGGGCGCTCGACGCGCGAGCGGTTCACCGCCGGCTGCACCGCGATGCGCTCCTGGGCCGTGGCGCACCCCCACGAGTACGCCCTGGTCCACGGCTCCCCCGTCCCCGGGTACCGCGGTGACGCGCGCACCACGGCGGCGGGCTCCAGGGCGCCGCTGGCGCTCCTGGCCGTGCTCGCGGACGCCGCTCCGGGGCCCGCGAGCGCGCTCCCCGCAGTCCTGGCGGAGCAGGCCGCCCGCGTCACGGCCGCCGCAGCCGGCGGCCCGGCGCAGCGGGCGTCTCCGGAGGTCGTGGTCGCGGGCGCCCGGGCCTGGACGGCGCTGCTCGGCCTCGTGAGCGCTGAGCTCTTCGGCCAGCTGGCCAACACCTTCGACCCGGCGGACGCGTTCGCGGCGGCGGCCGTCGAGGCCCTCGCCGACGACCTCGGCCTGTGACCGCGTCCCGCGTCGAGCGCGCGGGGGACGCAGCGGGCCCGCCTCACCTACCCTCGTGGGGGCCGCTCCAGCACCGGGGGGCCGCCCGATGCGTCCCGGAGGGGGTCCGACCGTGAGCCGGCACCGCGCCCCCTCCCCCGTCACCCGTCGCGGCGCGCTCGTGGCCGGCGCGGCCTGGGTGGCGGGGGCGTTCGCGGTGTCCTCCGGGGCGGGCCTG
>JAKONK010000170.1 GCA_022701985.1 Actinomycetales bacterium | reverse complement strand
GCCGCGAGCACGCCGACGAGCACGACGGCGCCGATGATGAGGTCGAGCGTCTCCACGCCCCCAGCCTCCCAGACCCGGCTCAGGCGGTGGGCGCGCGCTCCCGCAGCCGCTGGCCCACGGCGGTGGTCACCCCGTCGGAGCGCATGGTGATGCCGTACAGGGCGTCGGCCACCTCCATCGTCCGCTCCTGGTGGGTGATGACGATGAGCTGGCTGGTGGCGCGCAGCTCCTCCAGCACCGCCAGCAGGCGGCGCAGGTTGGCGTCGTCCAGGGCCGCCTCGACCTCGTCGAGCACGTAGAACGGGCTGGGCCGGGCGGTGAAGATCGCCACCAGGAGCCCCACCGCCGTCAGGGAGCGCTCACCGCCGGAGAGCAGGCTCAGCCGCTTGACCCGCTTGCCCGCCGGACGCGCCTCCACCTCGACACCGCTGGTGAGCAGGTCGGACGGGTCGGTGAGCACCAGGCGCCCCTCACCGCCGGGGAAGAGCCGCGGGAAGATCCGCTCGAAGGCGGCGGCGGTGTCGGCGAAGGCCTCCGCGAAGGCCTGCTGCACGCGCTCGTCGACGGTCCGCACGATCTCGAGCAGGTCGGCGCGCGTGGTGCGCAGGTCCTCGAGCTGGGTGGTGAGGAAGGCGGAGCGCTCCTCCAGCGCGGAGAACTCCTCGAGGGCCAGCGGGTTGACCCGCCCCAGGCGCTTGAGGTCGCGCTCGGCCCGCGCGAGGCGAGCCTCCTGCTCGGCGCGCACGTACGGCGTCCCGGGAGGAGCTACCCCGCCCTCGGGCGGGGCCGTCGCGGAGGACGGGACGAGCCGGTCGGGTCCGAACTCCGCCACCAGGACGTCGGCCTCGAGGCCCAGCTCCTGCGGGGCACGGGCGCACAGGGCGTCGAGCACCGCGCGCTGCTCGACCCGCGCCACCTCCTCGCGGTGGGCGGCGTCGGTGAGCGCCGCCACCTCGGCGGTCAGCCCGTCGACGGCGGCGCGCCCGGTCGCTGCCTCCTGCGCCGCCAGCCGGCGCTGCTCCGCGGCCTCGTCGCGGGTGCGCGACGCCCCGGCGAGCACCTCCTCGAGGACCTCCAGGGCGGTGGCGGCCCCCGCGCCGACGGCGGCCGCGACGGCGAGGCCGGCGCGGTGGCGAGCCGCCTGCTCGAGCGCGCGCTCCCTCGCGGCGCGCTCGGTGCGCGCGGCCCGGGCGAGGCCGTCGGCGCGCCCGCTGCTGGCCCGGTCGCGCTCCTCGGCGGTGCGCAGGGCGAGCCTCGCCTCGACCTCGGCGGCCCGGGCCGCCGTGGAGGCGCCCGCGAGGTGGCGGCTGTGCTCGGCGGGGCCCTCGGCGGCCCCGAGGCCCTCGGTCGCCGACGCGCCCGCCGCGGCGACCTCCCCGGCGGTCTCCCCGGCGGCTCCGAGCGCGGCGGCGTCGCCGTCCCGCGCCGCGGCGAGGTCGCCCTCCAGGGCGTCCACGCGCTGGGTCTGCGCGGCGACGGCGGCGTCCGCGCGACCCAGCGCTTCAGCGGCGCGCCGCACCTCGGCGGCCGCCCCCCGGGCGGCGGCGGTGCGCTCCCCCACGACGCGCGCGACCTGCGCTGCGGCGGCGTCGCGGGCGGAGAGCTCGGCCAGGGCGGCGTCGCGGCGGGTGCTCGCCCGCTCGACGGCCTGCTGCGCCGCGTCGAGCTCGTCGCGCGCCGCAGCCCCGTCGCGCTCGAGGTCGGCGAGGGCCTCCCGGGCGGCGTCGGCGGCGGCCTGCACGTGCACGCGGCTCGTGCCCGACGCCGCGCCGCCCCGGGCGGCACCGGCCCGCAGGACCTCTCCGGCCTCCGTGACGGCCACCAGGGCCGGCCGTGCGGCGACGAGCGCTCGCGCCTGGGCCAGCCCGGGGACGGCGACGTGCGCGGCGAGCAGTCCCGCGACCGCCCGGCCGACACCGTCCCCCTCCCCGCTGCCGTCGGTGCCGCCCTCGGCGGAGACGAGCGCAGCGACCGGACGGGCCCCCTCGACCCCCGCCACGCCGTCGAGGTCGCGCGCGAGCGCGCGCACCAGCTCGGTCGCGCGGTCACCGGGGGCCCCGCTCGCCGCAGCCGGGTCGTCGGGGGCGTGGGCCGCGCGGCGGGCGCGGCGCGACCCGTCCGGCGCTCCCCCGGCGGCCTGCGGACCGCCCCCGGCCAGGACCACCAGGTCGGCACGGCCGGCGCCCTCGGAGCGCAGCAGGCGCAGGGCGTCGACGGCGGCGTCGAGCGACTCCACCGCCACCGCCTCGGCGAGGTCGCCCAGGGCGGCGGTGACGACGTCCTCCGCACCCGGCTCCACCCCCAGCAGGCCCGCCAGCGAGCCCAGCATCCCGGGCAGGCGCGCCCCGGCGGCCAGCAGCACCCCCGCGCCGTCGCGGCGGTCGGCCAGGCCCATCTCGAGCGCCTCCAGCCGCGCGGCGGCGCCGGCGCGGTCGCGCTCGGCCGCCCGCTCCGCGGCCCGGGCGGCGCCGAGCCGGGCCTCGGCGCCGGCCAGCGAGGAGGCAGCCGCAGCAGCCTCCGCGCCCACGGGGTCGTCACCACCCGCGTCAGCGCCACCCGGCCCGGCAGCACCGGAGCCCTCCGCCTCCGCCAGGGCGCGCTGCGCGGCGTCGTCCCGCTGCCGAGCGGCGGCGAGCTGCTCGGAGGCCCTCGCCGCCTCCGACCGGGCCGCCTCGAGCCTGCCCCGCGCCGCGGCGGCTGCGCCCTCCAGACGGGCCCGACGCTCGCGGCGGTCGGCGGCCTCCCGGGCGGCGGCGGCCACCGCCCGCTCGTGGGCGGCCTGCTCGGCCTCGGCCGCGCGGACGGCGGCGGTGGCCGCAGCCAGCGCCGACCGGGCGGCCACCACCTGCGCGGCCAGCGCCCGCTCGGCCTCGCGGGCGCGCTGCGCCGCGGCGTCGAGCTCGTCGGGGTCGCGCCCAGCACCCACCGGAGCGGCGACGAGCGACCGCAGGGAGCGCTCCCGCTCGGCCGCGAGGGCCGCGGTGCCCCGCAGCCCCTCGCGCTGGGCGACGAGCGCGTGGCACGCCTGCTCGGCCGGGCCCAGCACCTGCGCCGCGGCGCGCTCCGCGCCCGTCGCGGCCTCCAGGCGGGCCCGTGCTGCGGCCAGCTGCTCCTCGAGGCGGGCCAGGTGGCCGGCGGCCGCGGCCTCGTCGGCCAGCTCGGCCTCGAGCGCGGCCCGGGCCTGCGCGACGTCGTCGGCGAGCAGCCTGGCGCGGGCGTCGCGGGCGTCGGCCTGCACCACCTGGGCGCGGCGGGCGACGTCGGCCTGGCGCGCCAGGGGACCCAGCTGGCGCCGGACCTCGGCGGACAGGTCGGTCAGGCGGACGACGTTCGCCTGCATCGCGTCGAGCGTGCGGAGCGCCTTCTCCTTGCGCTTGCGGTGCTTGAGGACGCCCGCGGCCTCCTCGATGAAGCCGCGGCGCTCCTCGGGGGTGGCGTGGAGGACGGCGTCGAGCTGGCCCTGGCCCACGATGACGTGCATCTCCCGGCCGATGCCGGTGTCGGAGAGCAGCTCGGTGACGTCGAGCAGGCGGGCGGGCGTGCCGTTGATGGCGTACTCGCTGCCCCCGGTGCGGAACATCGTCCGGGTGATCGTCACCTCGGGGGCGGCGAAGGGCAGCGCGCCGTCGGCGTTGTCGATGGTCAGCGACACCTCCGCGCGCCCCAGCGGCGGTCTGCCGCCGCCCGCGGCGGTCTTCGCGGTGCCGGCGAAGATGACGTCCTGCATGGTGCCGCCGCGCAGGGAGCGGGCCCCCTGCTCGCCCATCACCCAGGCCAGGGCGTCGACGACGTTCGACTTGCCCGAGCCGTTGGGCCCCACGACGCACGTGATGCCGGGCTCCAGGTGCAGGGTCGTCGCCGACGCGAAGGACTTGAAGCCCTTCAGGACCAGCGTCTTCAGGTGCACGCCGCGACGCTAGCCGCCGGGCCCGACGCCCGGGCCGGGACGGCCGGATCCACGCGCCCAGGCAGCACCCAGGACCTGCGCAGCACATCCGCAGCCGCCTGCGTCGTCCGGGCCTGGAGCCGCGGGCCCGCCAGGAGCAGCATGAGCAGCGGCCCCGACCGACCGGCCGAGACCCCCGTGACACCGGAGGAGGTCCACGATGTCTGTCCTGGGAGCGCTCGGAGCGCTGGGAGCGCGCACCCGAGCGGAGGTCCACCCCGAGCTGCTGGAGGTGCGCGACCGCGAGCAGCTGCGGCTCACCGGGCGCACGCTGCACCGCACCCTCGACGAGCACGTGCCCGTCGAGGAGGAGGTGCGCGAGCTGCTCGTCGGCGCCGCCGACGGCCGGCGGGCGCTGCTCGCCGTCACCGACGCCCGCGTGGTCGTGGCGCAGGACCCCCGCGACGGCGGGGAGTGCACGAGCATCCCGCTCGAGGAGGTGGTGTCCGTCCAGTGGACGCGCCACGGCCCCACGGGCTCGCTGGCGGTGCGGACCGCCCACGGCGGCTGCGTCCTCCACCACGTCGACACCCGCCGCGGACCGGCCGTCGTCCTCGACCTCCGGGACCGCGTCGGCGCGCTGCGCCGCCCCCGCGGCTGACCCCGCTCGGGGCGGCGCCCGGAGCAGCGCTCAGGACGGCGTCTCGCCCCAGGCGGCCCGGACCCCCTCGACGGAGCCGGGCCGCCCGGCGCCGCCCCCGCGCAGGTCGGCGAGCAGCTGGCCCAGCGCGTCCGGGCCGCCCGCCGCCGTCACCAGCACGGTGCCGTCGGAGCGGTTCTCGCCCCGGCCGGCCAGCCCCAGCTCCTCGCACCGGCGGGCGACCCACCAGCGGAACCCGACCCCCTGCACCGCACCGCTCACCACGGCCTCCAGCTGCGCCACCCGGGAAGGCTAGGCGCGGACGGACCGCGGGCGCGGTTGGCAGACCGGGCAGGAGTGCGACGAGCGGTTGGCGAAGGCCTCGCGCCGCACCGGGGCCCCGCACCGCGGGCAGGGCCGGCCCTCGCGCCCGTAGACGGCCAGCCCGCGCTCGAAGTACCCCGAAGCGCCGTTGACGTCGACGTAGAGGCTGTCGAAGCTCGTCCCCCCGACCGCCAGGGCCTCGGCCATGACGTCGCGGACGTGGCCGAGCAGCGCGCGCGCTGCGGGGCGGGTGAGGCCGGAGGCCGGCCTCTCGCCGTGCAGGCGGGCCCGCCACAGCGCCTCGTCCGCGTAGATGTTGCCGACGCCGGAGAGCAGGCCCTGGTCGAGCAGGGACCGCTTGACCCCGCTGCGCCGCGTGCGGAGCCTGTCGACCAGGGCCGCCTCGTCGAGGTGGGGGTCGAACGGGTCGCGGGCGATGTGGGCCACGCCCTCGGGGAGCCGGAGGCTCGACGGGACGCCGACGGGTCCGCGCGCCGCAGCGGCGCCGTCTCCGCCCTCGACACCGGCCGGTGCGTCCGGCGCGAGACCGCCGGTGCCTCCGGGACGGCCGTCGGGCGCGGGGACCAGGTCGACCACGGACAGCCCGCCGAACATGCGCTGGTCGACGAAGCGCAGCTCGCGGCCCTCGAGGGCGTCACCGGACAGCCGCAGCCGCACCCGCAGGTGCCTCTCGTCGGGGGCGTCGGGGGGCTCCAGCAGGAGCTGGCCGCTCATGCCGAGGTGGGCCAGGAGCGCCTCGCCCGAGTCGAGCTCGAACCACAGGAACTTGCCGCGGCGGACGACGTCGTCGACGCGGACGCCGACCAGCCGGGCCACGAGGTCGGCGGGACCCTGCAGGTGGCGGCGCACGGGACGCGGGTGGAGCACCTCGACGGCCTCGACGCGCGCGCCGGTGGTCCAGCGGGCCAGCCCCCGCCGGACGACCTCGACCTCGGGGAGCTCAGGCACCGGTCTCGACGGCTGTCTCGACGGGCGCCTCGGCGACGGCACCGGCTGCTGGAGCCGGCTGCTCACCGCGCTCGGCGTGCAGGCGGCGCCACGCGGTGGCGGCGGCCGTCTGCTCGGCCTCCTTCTTGCTGCGCCCCGAGCCGCGCCCCGACGGCGGCGTGAGCACACCGGGACCGCTCGGGGCCTCCGGGAACGACGCGACCGCCGTGAAGGTCTTCGAGTGGTCCGGACCGTCCTCGGTGACGGCGTAGAGGACCGGCCCCAGGCCGTGGGCGGCGCCCAGCTCCTGCAGGGACGTCTTCCAGTCGAGGCCGGCGCCCAGCTCCTCGCTGTGCGCGAGCAGGGGCGCGACCAGGCGCAGCACCAGGGCGCGGGCGGCGTCCGGGCCGTGCGAGAGGTAGGTGGCACCGATGACGGCCTCGGTGGTGTCGGCGAGGATCGAGTCCTTGTCGCGACCGCCGGTGGTCTCCTCACCGCGCCCCAGGCGCACGGCCGAGCCGAGGTCGAGGGTGCGCGCGACGCTCGCGAGCGCGCGCATGTTCACGACCGCCGAGCGCAGCTTCGCGAGCCGGCCCTCGGGCAGGTCGGGGTGGCGGTGGTACAGCTCGTCGGTCACGACGAGCCCGAGGACGGCGTCGCCGAGGAACTCCAGGCGCTCGTTGGTCGCCACCCCACCGTTCTCGTAGGACCACGAGCGGTGGACGAGCGCCTGCTCGAGCAGCCCGGTCTCGACGTCGAGACCGAGCTGCTCGGTGAGGCGGGCGTGGACCTGGTCGCGCGGCGGCTCAGCGGGCCGACGGCGCCGGGCCGTCAGAGGTCCTTGACCTTGCGGCCCTTGTACTCGAGGTACAGGGGCGTGCCAGCGGCGTCGGTGACGACGCGGGCGGTGTGGGGCAGGGAGTACTGGGTCTCGCTGCCGCGGGTGGTGGCGACCAGCGTCAGGGGCGCGGCCTTCCACTGCGACCGGCGGTGCCGGGTGTTGGAACGGGACATCTTGCGCTTCGGGACCGCCACGGTCAGCTCCTCGGGTTGTCCGGCCCGGCGGGCCGCTCGTCGGTGGTGTTCTGGCTGGTGCTTCCGTCGGTGGGGGTGCTGGCAGCGAGCTGTCGCAGCGCCGCCCACCGGGGGTCGGAGTCGTCGTGGTCGTGCAGCGGGTCGTCCACGAGGCGGACCCCGCACTGCGAGCACAGGCCGGGGCAGTCGACGGTGCAGACCGGCTGGAAGGGCAGGGAGGGGACGACCGCGTCGCGCAGGACGGGCTCGAGGTCGAGTAGGTCTCCCTGCAGCTCCAGCAGGTCCTCGTCGTCGGCGGCAGCCGCACCCGGGTAGGCGTACAGCTCCTGGACCCGCACGTCGACCGACCGCTGGACCGGGTCGAGGCAGCGGACGCACTCGCCGACGGCCTCGCCGTGGACGTCGCCGGACACCAGGACGCCCTCGACCACGGACTCCAGCAGGAGCTCGAGCCGCAGGTCGGACCCCTCGGGTACGCCGATGACCTCGGTGCCGAGGTCGGCCGGAGCCGGCACCGTGCGGTGCAGGGGGCGCGAGAGCCCGGGCCGCCGACCCAGCTCGCGGGTGTCGACGACGTACGGGGAGCGCACGTCGAGGTGTTCCATCGTCCTTCTGCCTCAGAGGTCGGTCTGCGGTCGGGGCGCACCTCGTGCTCGCGGGAGCAGCGGGCGGACGGCCTCCAGACCGAGGAGTGAGCCTACCCCGTCCCGGCCGTGACCCCGAACCGGCTCGTCAGGGGCGGGCCAGGCGCCTCAGGACGGCCGGGGGGACGTAGGGCTCGACGCTGCCGCCGAGGTCGTGGACCTGGCGCACCAGCGAGCTCGAGACGTGCGCCCAGCGGGGGTCGGCGACCAGCAGGACGGTCTCCACACCGGCCAGGTCGCGGTTGACGAGGGCCATCGGCTGCTCGTGCGTGACGTCGGTGGGCGTGCGGAGCCCCTTCACCACGGCGGTGGCCCCCGCGCCGCGCACGTGGTCGACCAGGAGGCCGCCCTCGACGGCCTCGACGCGCACCCGGGCGGCGTCGGACGGGGCGAGGGCCTCGACGAGCGCCTCCCCCATCGCCGCGACGCGCTCCGCGGCGCTCCACCGCGACGTCTTGGCCGGGTTGACGTGCACCGCCACCACCACCTCGTCGAAGAGCGCGGCGGCGCGGGAGACCACGTCGACGTGGCCCAGCGTCGGCGGGTCGAAGGAGCCGGGGCAGACGCACCGGGTGGGCACCCGCCCGGGCCCGGGCGCGGTCGCGGTCTCGGTCTCGGGCACGCGCCGACCCTACGACCGGTCCGCCGCCGGCTCGGCCCACCACAAGACGGTCTCGCCGTAGCGGCGCTCCTCGTAGCGCTCCAGTCCCGGCGGCCAGGTCGGCTCCGGGGTGCGGGAGGAGCGCTCGACCACCACGTGCGCCTGCGGCGCGAGCCACCCGCGCTCCACGAGGGCCTCGAGGAGCGCGGCGAGCGCGTCCTCGGCGAGGTCGTAGGGCGGGTCGACCAGGACGACGTCGGCCGCGCCGAGCGCCGAGGGACCCGAGGGCCCCGCGGCCAGGAACGAGGCGGCGGTGGTGGCGTGGACGGTCACCCCGGGCAGGCCGAGCGCCGCGGCGTTGCGCCGGCAGGAGGCGGCGGCCGCGGCCGCCGAGTCGACCAGGGCCGTCCTGCCCGCTCCGCGGCTCGCAGCCTCGAGGCCGAGGGCCCCGGAGCCGGCGAACAGGTCGAGCACGACGGCGCCGGTGAGGTCGCGCTCGTGCTCCAGGCGGGAGAAGAGCGCCTCGCGGACGCGGTCGGAGGTCGGGCGCGTGGCGCCGCGGGGCACCTCCAGGCGGCGCCCGCCGGCGGCACCGGCGATGACGCGCGTCACGCCCGCCCCCTGGAGGTGGCCACCGCCACGGCGAGCAGCGCGACGCCGGCCGCCGCGAGCACGGCCGTGCCGACCAGCGCGCCGTGGTGCTCGGAGAGCCACCCGGCGAGGGCCGCCCCCGTGCCGACGCCCACCACGACGCCGCTGCCGACGAGGGTCATCGCCGTGGTGCCCCGGCCCCGCGGGGCGCGCTCGGCCGCCATGGAGGTGATGGTGACCATGGCCGGGCCGATCGCCAGGCCCGCGACCACGGTGGTGGCGCCCAGCACCAGCAGCGACGGGGTCAGGGCCAGCGACAGCGCCATCGCGCCCACGCCGACCAGCAGCACCGCCGACGACAGGCCGAGCCGTGTCGCGAGGCCCACCGACGCCGGCACGGCGACCACCGCGACCGCCGTGAACGCGGAGCCCACGGCCATCGCCGCCACCAGCAGCCCCCCGGCGCCCACCTGCCCGGCCTCCTGCGCCGCGGCGGTCAGCACGGTGTTGCCACCGCCGAAGAACAGGCCCATCGCTGCCGCTCCGGCCAGGACGACGGCGAGGGCGCGCACCAGCTGGCCGGCACCTCCCCGCGGTCGGACCGCGTCCGCCCCGGCGGAGGGCTGACCGGCGCGCGCCGCCGGGCCGGTCCAGCCCGCGCTGGGGTGCAGGGCGAAGGCGGGGACGGCGACGGCGACGAGACCGGCGGCGACCCACAGGCTCCAGGTGGTCGACCCGGCGAGCGCGACGAGGCCCGCGAGCGCGGGGCCCATGACGTAGGCGACCTCGTCGGCGGCGCTCTCCCCGGCCATCGCGGTCGGGACCAGCTCCGGGGTGCGGCGCATCCAGCGGGCGCGGGAGAAGGCGCCCACCGGCGGGAGGGCCAGACCGGCCAGGAGCGTGATCGTGAGCAGCGCCGGAACGGGCAGGCTCGCCGCCCCGAGGGCGATGCCGACCAGCGCGGCGACGTGGACCGCGGCGGCGACGAGCAGGACGGGCCGCTGCCCGCCGGAGCGGGACGGCCGGTCGGCCAGGGCTCCCAGCGCGGGGCCGCCCACGGCCTCCCCCGCGGCTGCGGCGGCGGCGGCGAGACCGCCCACGGCGACGGAGCCGGTGCCGGCGGTGACCGCGGCCAGGACAGAGACCGGCACCACGGTGATCGGCAGGCGCGCCAGGAACGAGGTGACCAGGTACGGCGTGCCCGCGGCGCGGCGCAGCTCGGCGAAGGGCGCGAGCGCCGCCCGGAGGCCGGTCGCGGCGCCGGCGGTCGCGGCGGGGGTGCCCGGAGGGGTGGTGGTCGACGTCATCGGAGGTGCTCCCAGGGACGTGTGCGCCTCCCCACCACAGGTCGCACGGTGCCCTGAGCTCGTGTCACGACCATGGTAGACCGCCGACCGCCCACCACCGGTGCCCCGCCGGTCGCCCGTCGGTGGCCCGCGCGGGCGTCAGCCGCGCTCGACGAACGCCTCCTTGGCCTCCAGCGCCTCCAGCGCCGCGCGGACCCGCGGGGCGTCGGTGAGCTCGGGGTCGAAGGCGACCAGGTCGGAGGCGTAGCGGCGGGCGCGGGTGATGAGGTCCTCGTTGCCGAGCACCCTGAGGTAGCGCAGCGAGGAGTTGTTGCGGCCCGACTGGGCGGCGCCGAGGACGTCGCCCTCCCGGCGGGAGGCCAGGTCGAGGTCGGCCACGGCGAACCCGTCGCTGGTCGCGGCGAACTGGGTCAGGCGCTCCAGGCCCGGGTCGCCGTCCTGGGCGCCGGTCATGAGCAGGCACAGGCCCGCGTGGGCGCCTCGCCCGACGCGGCCCCGCAGCTGGTGCAGCTGCGACAGGCCGAACCGCTCGGCGTCGACGACGACCATGACGGTGGCGCCCGGGACGTCGACCCCGACCTCGACGACGGTGGTCGCGACCAGCACGTCGGTCTCGCCGGCGGCGAAGGCGCGCATGGCGGCGTCCTTGTCGTCGGGGCGCAGGCGCCCGTGGAGCACCCCGAGGCGGAGCCCGGCGAGCTCGGGACGGGCGCGCAGCTCCTCGAGCACCTCGTACAGGGCCCGAGGGGGGCGGCGCGGGTCGGCGCCGGGGCCGTCAGGACCCCCGGCGCCTCCGGCGTCCGCGGGCTGCTCGGCGAGCACCTCGCCGGGGTCGGGGGCGGACAGCACGCCGTCGTCGTCCTCGGCGGAGCCGTCACCGATGCGGGGGCACACGACGTAGACCTGGTGGCCCGCGTCGGCGGCCTCGCGGACGCGCTGCCAGCACCTGTCGACGTAGTTCGCGCGCCAGTCCGGGACGACGGCCGTGGTGATCCCCTGCCGGCCGGCGGGCAGCTCGGTCAGGGTGGAGACCTCGAGGTCTCCGAAGACCGTCATCGCCACCGTGCGCGGGATGGGGGTGGCCGTCATGACCAGCACGTGCGGCGGGGTGCCCGACTTGGCGCGCAGGGCGTCGCGCTGCTCCACGCCGAAGCGGTGCTGCTCGTCGACCACCACCAGGCCGAGGTCGTAGAAGTCGACCCGGTCCTGGAGGAGCGCGTGGGTGCCGATGACGATCCCCGCGTCACCGCTGGCGATGTCGAGCAGGGCCGCGCGGCGCTCCGCCGTCGACATCGACCCGGTGAGCAGCCGCACCCGCACCTGCGGGCCGTCGCTGGCGGGCCCGCCGAGCAGGCCGTCTCCGGCGAGGTCGCCCAGCATCCGGGTCAGGGAGCGCACGTGCTGCTGGGCGAGCACCTCGGTGGGCGCCAGCAGGGCGCACTGGGCGCCGGCGTCGACCACCTGGAGCATCGCCCGCAGCGCCACGACGGTCTTGCCCGAGCCGACCTCGCCCTGGAGCAGCCGGTTCATCGGGGAGGTGCGCGACAGGTCGGCCGTCAGGGCCGCGCCGACGTCGCGCTGGCCCTCGGTCAGGGTGAACGGCAGGGAGGCGTCGAAGGCCGCGAGCGCACCGCCCTCGCGGGGCGGGTAGGGGCTGGCGGGCAGGACGGCGAGGGCCGCGCGCCGGCGGGCGAGGGCGACCTGGGTGACGTAGGCCTCCTCGAGCTCGAGGTGGCGCAGGCCCCGGGGCGGCTGCTCGAGGTCGGTGGGGCGGTGCAGCAGGAGCAGCGCGTCGAGCTTGCTCGGCACCTGCTCCAGCTCGCGCACCCCGGACGGCAGGACGTCGGGGACGTCGTCGGGCACGAGCGTGTCCAGCACGGTGGCGACGGCCTTCTGCGTCTTCCAGCTGGGGAGCTTCTTGAAGGCCGGGTAGACCACCACGACCTCGTCGGCGCGGGCGCGCAGCGCGTCCTCGTCGGTGGCCATGACGGTGTCGAGGTCTCCGGGGAGCAGCTCGTAGTCGGGGTGCACCAGCTGCAGCCGGTCGCGGTAGGTGTTGACCCTGCCGGAGAACATCGCCACGCGGCCCCACTTGAGGCGGCTCTGGTGGTAGCCGACCTGGTTGGTGCGCCCGAAGAACGCCAGCGACAGCTCGCTGTCGCCGTCGGTGACGACCACCTCGACCATCATCCCGCCGCGCTGGCGCAGCGGCCGGGTGCTGGTGCGCACCACCTCGGCGACGACGGTGGCGTCCTCGCCCTCGACCAGCTGGCCCAGGCGCGTCAGCTCGCCGCGGCGGTAGTAGCGGCGCGGGAAGAGGTGGACGAGCTCTCCGACGGTGGTCGCGCCGTGCGTCTCGGCGATGACCTTGGCGGTGCGCTCCCCCAGCTCGCGGGTCAGGGGTGTCGACAGGCGGGACACGCGCGCCAGCCTGCCAGGGAGCACCGACGGACCGCCGGTGTCGTGAGCAGCCTCGAGCCTCGGCTAGTCTTGGGCGACCGCCGGGTCCTGCGCTGCGCCGAAACGGACTGCGCTGTGCTGACGTGCACCGCCCGGCCCACGAGATCATCTGTCGAGAGCACTGGAGTAGAGCTGTGGCTGCCACCTGCGACGTCTGCGGCAAGGGCCCTGGGTTCGGCCACACCATCTCCCACTCGCACCGCCGCACCAAGCGGCGCTTCGACCCGAACATCCAGCGCGTCCGCACGCTGGAGAACGGCGTCACCCCCAAGCGCGTCAACGTGTGCACCTCCTGCCTGAAGGCCGGCAAGGTCACCCGCTGACACCAGCACCCCCCAGCAGCGCCCGCCCGGCTCCGGCCCGGCGGGCGCTGCTGCGTCCGGGCCCTGACCTCGCAGCCCCTGCAGGGCGCACGTCAGGCGTAGACGTCCCAGCCGCCCCGGACCTCGTCGTCCCCACCGACGGTCACGGCGGGCCGGCCCGTGCGCTCGTGCAGCACGCGACCGACGGCCACGAAGGGCTCCGGCAGCCCGGCGCGCGCCACCTGGGGCGGGAAGGTCGCGAGCAGCGCGTGGTCCTCCCCGCCGCCCCGCACCCACGACCGCGCCAGTGCCTGCTCCTCGCCCGGTCCCGCAAGCTCCCGGGCTGCGCGCAGCAGGTCGACGACGTGCTCGCCCTCCCAGCGCGCGTCGAGGTCGAGGTGCACCCGTGACGCGGCGGCGAGGCGCGCGCCGTCGACCCCCAGGCCGTCGCTGACGTCGAGCATCGCCGTCGCCCCCGCGACCGCCGCTGCCGGTCCGGCGGCGAGCGGGGGGGCGGGCGCGCGGTGCGCCGCGAGCAGCTCCGGAGCCGTGCGGGCGGCCAGCTCCGGCCCGCCGGCGAGCAGCAGGGCGAGCCCGGCGGCCGAGCGCCCCACGGGACCCGCCAGCGCGAGCACGTCACCGGGGCGGGCGCCGCTGCGCAGCACCGGGGCGCGTCCCTGCAGGTCACCGAGGGCCGTGACCGAGACGAGCAGCTCCGAGGCGCCCGACAGGTCTCCGCCGACGACGCCCGTGCCGTGCAGCTCGCAGGCCGCTGCGACGCCGCGGGCGAGGTCCTCCAGCCAGGCGACCGCCGTCTCGGGCGGCGCCCCGAGGGTGAGGAGCAGGCCGGTGGGCACCGCCCCCATCGCGGCGACGTCGGCGAGGTTCTGGACCGCGGCCTTGGCGCCGACGTCGGCGCCGGTGGACCAGTCGGTGCGGAAGTCGCGGCCCTCCACCAGCAGGTCCGTGGTCGCGACCACGCGGCGGTCGGGTGCGGTGACGACGGCGGCGTCGTCACCGGGGCCGAGCAGCGCGGCGGGCCCGGCGCCCAGCAGGGGCAGCAGGCGGGCCAGGACCGCGGCCTCGCCGACCCGCCCCACGGAGTCGCCGTCCGGACGTCCGCTCACCACAGGCGGACGGTACCGTGGCGAGGTCGTCACGCTTTCGTGACCTGGACGGGCAGCGCCGCCCGCGGTCCGAGCGCGGTCGCCCGTCCTGAGCGGAGGTGTGCGCGTGGTCGAGGCCTACGTGCTGGTGCAGACCGAGGTCGGGCGCGCCGACCAGGTCGCCCGGCAGCTCGACGGCCTGGACGGCGTGCTCTCCGCCCGCGCCGTCACCGGGCCCTACGACGTCGTCGTGCACGTCGGCACCCGGCCCCTCGACGACCTCGGGGCCCTCGTGGTGGGGAGCATCGCGGTGGTGCCCGGCATCGTGAGGACGGTCACGTGCACGGTGATGCGCGAGTGAGGCCGGCGCGGCGGGTGTGCGTGGATGGGGGCGTGCCCCCCCGCCGCCGCGCGCTCGCACCCGCCGTCGCCCTGGTGTCCCTGGCCCTGGCCACCGCCCTGTCCGGGTGCTCCCGCGCCGTCGCCGTCGAGGCCGCCCCCCAGGGGTGGTCGACGGCGTGCGCCGAGGTCTACACCGCCCTGCCCGACGGCGTCGCCGGCCTCGACCGGCGCGAGACCACCGCGCAGGGGGCGGCCGCCTGGTCGGGCGGAGCCGACGCCGAGGTCGTGGTGCTGCGCTGCGGCGTGGCGCCGCTGACCGCCCTGGAGACCGCCGGCGGGTGCCAGGCCGTCGGTGACGAGGGCGCCCGGGTCGACTGGATCCCCGGTGACGAGCGGGACGGGCGGGTCACCTGGACCACCTACGGGCGCACCCCCGCGGTGGCCCTGGAGATGCCCGCCGACGACGCGGTCACCAGCTCGGCGCCGCTGGACGTGGGGCCCGCCGTCGCCCTGCTCCCGCAGGACCGCGCCTGCACCTGAGCGGACCCGGCGCAGACCCCGGCGCAGGCCTCATCGCAGACCTCAGCGCAGGCCCGTGGGCCTCGCCAGCGCCAGGCGCAGCACCCTGTCGAGCAGGGCGGGGTAGTCCAGGCCCGTCGAGGCCCACAGCCGCGGGAACATCGACGAGGCGGTGAACCCCGGCATGGTGTTCACCTCGTTGACGAGCAGCTCACCGCTCGGCGTGAGGAAGAGGTCGACCCGCGCCAGGCCCTCGGCGCCGACCGCGGTGAAGACCTGCAGGGCCAGCTCGCGGGCCCGCCGTGCGACGTCGTCGGGCAGGTCGGCCGGGCAGTCGAGGCGCACGGCGCCGCCGTCGAGGTACTTGGCCTCGAAGTCGTAGAAGTCGCGCCCGGCGCCGACGACGATCTCGCCGCACACCGACGCCCGCGGGACGGCGCGCGCGCCGCGACCGTCCGCAGCGCCCTCGACGAGCTCCTCCAGCACCCCCACCTCGACCTCGCGGGGAGACTCCGCGGCGGCCTCGACGACCACCTTCGGGTCGTGGGACGCGGCCAGCGCCACAGCGGCGGCCAGGCCCTCGGGGCCGTCGACGCGGGAGACGCCCATGCTCGACCCGGCGCGCGCGGGCTTCACGAAGACGGGCCACCCGAGCGCGGCGACCCGCTCCTCGCAGGTGGCGCGGTCGTGCTCCCACTGCCCGGGCAGCAGCGTCGTCCACGCGCCGACCGGGAGCCCGGCGGCCGCCAGGACGGTGCGGGTGAAGGCCTTGTCCATCGACAGCGCCGAGGCCAGCACCCCCGAGCCCGCGTAGCGGACGTCGCCCAGCTCGAGCATCCCCTGCAGGGTGCCGTCCTCGCCGTACGGCCCGTGCAGCAGCGGCAGGACGACGTCGACGTCGCCCAGCTCGCGCGGGGGGCGCCCCGGCTCGCTGGCCACCAGGGCGCGGTCGTCGGTGGAGACCGGGACCTGGACGCCGGGGCCCTCCTCGCGGCCGACCTCGGGCAGCGGGCCGCTGTCGGGCAGGGCCCAGCGGGCCGGGTCGTCGGAGGCGAGCACCCACCGGCCGGTCGGCGTGATGCCGACGGGCACCACGTCCCACTGCGAGCGGTCCAGGGCCGCGAGCACCCCGGCGGCGGTGGCGCAGCTGATGGCGTGCTCGCTGGAGCGGCCGCCGAAGACGACGGCGACCCGCGGACGGCGACCGGAGGAGGGTTCTGCCACGCTTCGCGACCCTAGCCCGCCGGACGTCGGGCCCCCGCCCTACCGTCAGACCGTGCACGACGACGCCTCCTGGTCCCCCGAGACGCTGGCCGTGGCGGCCGGCCGCCCGCCCCGCACCCCCGACGCACCCGTCAACCCGGCGCTGGAGCTGACGTCCACCTTCGTGGCCAGCACCTCACCGGGGGCCCGCGGGTACGCCCGCTTCGCCAACCCGACGTGGGAGGCGCTGGAGGAGGTGCTCGCCCTGCTCGAGGCCGCGCAGCCGGCGGCCGGCGGCGGGGCGCGGGCGTTCGCCTCCGGCATGGCCGCGGTCAGCGCGGTGCTCGAGCAGGTGCCGGTGGGGGGCCTGGTCATCGCGCCCGAGGGCGCCTACAACACCACCCTGGGCCTGCTCGACCACCTGGAGGCGAAGGGCCGCCTGCGCCAGCAGCGCGTCCAGCCCGCCGACACCGCCGCCGTCGAGGCCGCCCTGGAGGGCACCTCCCCCGGAGACCTGCTGTGGCTGGAGTCACCGACCAACCCGCTGCTGGAGGTGGCCGACCTGCCCGCGCTGTGCGCCGCCGCCCGCGCGGCCGGGGTGCGCACGGCCGTCGACAACACCTTCGCCACCCCGCTGGTGCAGCAGCCGCTGGAGCTCGGCGCCGACGTCGTCGTCCACTCGGTGACCAAGTACCTCGCCGGGCACTCCGACGTGGTGCTGGGCGCCGTGGTCGCCCGCGACCCGGGGCTGCTCGCCGAGCTGACCCGCCACCGCACCCTCACCGGGAGCATCCCCGGCCCCTTCGAGGCGTGGCTCGCGCTGCGCGGCGTGCGCACGCTGCACCTGCGCGTGGAGCGCTCCCAGGCCAGCGCCGCCGAGCTGGCGAGGCGCCTGGCCGAGCACCCCGCCGTCGCCCGGGTGCGCCACCCCTCCCTGCCGTCGGACCCGGGCCACGAGCGCGCGAAGGCGCAGATGAGGGGCTTCGGGTCGGTGGTCTCGGTGGAGGTGCGCGGCGGGGCCGCGGCCGCCACGGCCGTGCAGGACGGCGTGCGCCTGTGGCTGCCGGCCACGAGCCTCGGCGGGGTGGAGTCGCTCGTGGAGCGCCGCCGCCGGCACCCGCTGGAGCCGGTGGTGGTCCCGGAGGAGCTGCTGCGCCTGTCGGTCGGGGTGGAGGACGTCGAGGACCTGTGGGCCGACCTCGACGCCGCCCTCACCGCCTCCCAGGGCTGAGGGGGCGGGCCGTCAGCCGCTGCGGCGCGCCAGCACCGGGGCGAGCAGCGCCGAGACGAGCGCGGCGCGGGCCACCCGGCCCGGGCGCAGGGGCCGCGTGGCGCGCAGGGGTGCGAGCACGCGGTCACGGCGCCGGGGCGCGGTGAGGTCGATGAGGTCCGCCGTCGACGGGGAGCTGTCGGAGGGCACGAGCAGCCCGACCACGGCCTCGGCGGGGCAGCCCAGGTCGGGGCGCTGCCGGCCCCGCGCCAGCGCGGTCCGCAGGGCCGGGGCGAGCTCGGCGTCGGTGCGCGCCCACGGTGCGAGCCGCGCCCCCTCGAGCACGGCGGCGTTCGCGCGGCCGTGGCCGGGGATGCACTTGTAGCTGACGGCGGGCAGGCCCGCCACGAGCGCCTCGGTGTAGGAGAGGCCACCGGCGTTCTGGACCAGGACGTCGGCGACGCTGAGCAGCTCGTGCACGTCGCTGCGCCACCCCAGGGCGACGGCGCCGGGGACGGCGGCCACGCGGGTGCGCAGCTCCTCGTTGCGGCCGCAGAGCACCATCGGCACCAGCCCCGCCTCGCCCACGCGCGCGGCGCTCTCCTCGACGTCGCCCAGGCCGAGGGACCCGGCGACCAGCAGCGCGACCCGGCGGGAGGGGTCGATGCCCAGCTCGCGGCGCAGCTCGGCACCGCGCTCGGCGGGCACCTGCGTGAAGCGCTCCGGGACCAGCGGGCCCACGGCGGTCATCGGGACGCCGTAGTCGCGCAGGCCCTGGCGGGCCGTGGCCTCGGTCACGGTCCAGTGGTGGTCGACCCCGGGGTGGATCCACGAGCGGTGGGCGGCCGGGTCGCAGAGGTAGGTGACGACCGGCACCCGCAGGCGCCCGACCCCGCGCAGGCGACCCAGCTCCTGGCTGGCCAGCGGGTATGTGGACACCACGAGGGAGTAGGGGCGGCGGCGCACCCAGCGGACCATGCGGCGTCCGCTGGTGCGGCACAGCAGCGCGAGGAGGAAGCGCCAGAAGGCGGAGTCCTCCAGCACCCCGAAGAGCCACTCGAACAGGGCCGGGACCCGGCCGACGCTCTGCGTGTAGCCCTGCCGCAGGAAGAGCGCAGCCCCCGGGACGAGCGCCGCCAGGTGGTCCTCGACGTCGACGTGGACGCCGAGCGCGCGCAGGCGGCGTGCGAGCTCGTTCGCGGCGCCGTCGTGGCCGGCGCCGACGCTGCCCGACACCACGAGCACGCTGGCCCAGGGGGCGGGCTCCACCGCCGCGGCGACGGGGCCCCCCCGGGGTGCGGCGGGTGCGCCGGTCAGGTGCGCACGGCGCCGGCGGCGTGCTCCGGGCTCGCGGTCCTGGCGCTTCAGCACAGCTCCTCCTCAGGAGGTCGTCCGACCGCGCGTCTCGGGTCGGTGGGGTCGTGGGGGCCGGCGGCGGTGGCGCCAGCGGTGGGGCCGCCGGTGGGGCCGCCGGCGGCGGCGGGGTCCTGGCCGGCGGTGAGCCGGGACAGCTGGATGACGGCGGTGACCATGAGGGCCAGCCCGACCACCTGCAGCGCCACCGCCAGCGGGTGGTCCGAGAGGCGCTCCCCGAAGGCCCAGGCGCCGAGGCTCGCGGCGGTCACCGGCTCGGCGATCGTGATCGCGGGCTGGGAGGCCGTCAGGACGCCCACCCGGTAGCTCGACTGGTTGAGCACGACACCGGTCGCACCGACCAGCGCGAGGGCGAGCAGCGGCCACGACAGCGCCGACGCGAGGCCGCCCCCGTCCAGGCGCCCCGTGACCTCCTTGAGCAGCCCGCCGGCCGCGCCCAGGGCGCAGCCCCCGCCCAGGCCCAGCAGCAGGGCCCGGTACCGCCCGCCGCGCGCCGTCGACAGGCCCGCGGCCAGCGCGGACGTGCCCACGGCGACGAGCACGCCCGTCTTCAGCGCCCCCTCGACGGCGGTGTCCTCCCCGCTGCCCGGGCGGGCCGCGGTGAGGAACAGGGCCAGCCCGGCGACGACGGCCACCGCCCAGCCCCACTCGGCGCGGGCGGGACGGCGGTGCTCCAGCAGCACCGAGAGCGGCAGCGCCATCAGCAGGCCGGTGACGAGCAGCGGCTGGACCACCAGCAGGGCGCCCTGCGAGACCGCCACCGCCTGCAGCGCGCCGCCGACCAGGCCGAAGGCCAGCCCGGCGAGCCACAGGGGCTGCCGCAGGAGCACGAGCACGAGGCGGACGCCGGTGGCGCTGCCCGCGGGGGCCGTGGCGGCGGAGCGGTGCTGCACCACCGTCGACGCGGCGAAGAACGCGGCGGCGCACACGGCGAGGACGACCGGGAGCACTCAGACCACCCGCTGCAGGCGGGGGTCGTCCCCGCGGGAGGGCGGGTGGTCGAGGTCGGGCACCACCAGGGCGATGGCGATGACGCCGCCCGCCATCAGCAGCGCGCCCGCCACCTGCCCGGCCACGGGCAGCGCGCCCGTGGCGAGGTGCTCGGCGAAGGCGGTGGCCCCGATCGCCGCGGCCACCGCCGGCTCGGCGATGGAGTGGGCGGGCTGGGACGCCGACAGGTGCCCCGCGGCGTAGCCGGCCTGCGTGGCCGCGAGCCCGAGGACCCCGGTCAGCACCGCGCCCAGGGTGGCCGGGTCGAGCAGCGCGGAGGCCGGGTCGCGGTCGACCAGGCCGACGACCTGCTTGAGCAGGGCGCTGGAGACGCCGATGAGCGCGCCCCCGGAGAGCCCCAGGAGCAGGGCCTTCCAGCGCCGCAGCACGGTCTCGCCCAGCACCGCCGCCACCAGCGCCCCCGCCGTCCAGGCCCCGGCGGCCCAGTACAGCTCCCCGGGCGGGGCCAGCCGGCGTCCCAGGTCGGGATCGGCGGCCAGCAGGAACAGCGCCAGGCCCGCGAGGACGGCGAGCGCGGCGAGGAGCTCGGCGGGCCGGGGGCGGCGCCGGGCGATGGCGTCGGAGATCGGCAGGGCGAGCAGCAGGCCCAGCAGCAGGATCGGCTGGACGACGACGAGCGCGCCGCTGTGCAGGGCCAGCGCCTGCAGCGCGAGGGCCGCGACGGCGAGGACGAGCCCCACGAGCCACAGCGGGCTGCGCACCAGCCGCGCCAGGAGCGAGAAGGGACCGCGGGCGCCGGTCGAGCCGTCGGCGGCGGTGGTCGTGCCGTGCTGCACCGCGGCCCGGTGCTGGGCCACCGTGGAGGCCGCGAAGCAGGCCGCCGACGCGAGCGCCAGGGCGATGTCGGGCCTCACCGGTCGCTCCCGCCGCGGGAGGGGCTGCCGGCCCCGTCGCCCGCGGGAGCGCTGGACGGGCGGGCGCGGTCGAGGTGCTCGGCGAGGCGCCGCACCTCCCAGCCGCGCTCCCGGACCGCCTCGACGATGCGGGGCAGCGCGGCGGCGGTCGCGCGCCAGGAGCCGCGCACCGAGGTGCAGTCGGAGTCGTGCAGGAGGACGGTGCCACCGCCCCCCGCAGGTCCGGGGGCGTCGCGCAGCAGGTCGGCCAGGACGGTGGCGGCCACCTGCTCGGGGGTGCGGGCGAGCCAGTCGCGGCCCCACGCCGTCCAGAGCACCGGCCGCAGCCCGAGGCGGTGGGCGGCCCACAGGGTGCCGCCGGAGACGGCGCCGTAGGGCGGCCGCGTGAAGCGCAGCCAGCGGGCGACCTCGTCGGGCTCCTGGCCGACGTCGGCGGCCACCGCGTCGGCCAGGACGGCCGCGCGGGCCCGGCGCAGGTCGGCGGTGAGCGCCGGCGCGGTGCGGGCCAGGTGGTTGCGGTGCTCGAAGCCGTGCAGCGCGACCTCGTGGCCGTCGGCGAGCAGGGAGGCGACCGCGCCCGGGTGGCGACGCACCTGGCTGCCGAGCACGAAGAAGGTGGCGCGGACGCCGAGGGCGTCCAGGGCGCGCCGGACGGCGGGGGTGCCCTCGGGGTGGGGGCCGTCGTCGAAGGTCAGGGCCACCCCGCCGGGCGCGCCGACGCCCAGCAGCCCGGGGACCGCGTGGCGGCGCCAGCTGCCGCGCCCGAGGACGGCGGGACCCGCGTGACCCACCGCGGCGGCGGCCGCGAGCGCGCCCGCGGTCCGCAGGGCGGTGCCGCGCCCGCTCACGGCGCGGCCTCCTCGGTGCCGCCGAGCTCGCCGTCGACGTGCAGCAGGTACCCGGCGCCGCGCGAGGTGCGGATGGTCTCCACGCCGAAGGGGCGGTCGACCTTCTCGCGCAGGCGGCGCACGTGGACCTCGACGACGTTCGAGGCGCCGTCGTAGGCGGAGTCCCAGACGTGGTCGATGAGGTGCGCCCGCGAGAGCACGCGCCCCGGGTGGCGCATGAACTCGGCCAGGAGGGCGAACTCCTTGCTGGTCAGGTCGACCGGCACGCCGCCGCGCTCGACGCGGCGGCTGCTGGGGTCGAGCAGGAGGTCGCCGACGCGCATCACCGCGGGCCGCGGCACGGCGCCGCGCCGCACCAGCGACCGCACGCGCGCGAAGAGCTCGTCGAGCGCGAAGGGCTTGGTGAGGTAGTCGTCGGCGCCGGCGTCGAGGCCGCGCACGCGGTCGGACACGTCGGCGCGGGCGGTCAGCATCAGCACGGGGGCCCAGCGGCCGCGCTCGCGCAGCTGGCGGGCCACCTCGTAGCCGTCGGGCGCCGGGATCATGGCGTCGAGCACGACGACGTCGTAGTCGTTCTCCGTGGCCGACCACAGCGCGTCGGTGCCGTCGCCGACGACGTCGACCGCGTACCCCTCCGAGGCCAGCGCCCGCCGCAGCAGGCGCGCCATGGCGCCGTCGTCCTCGACGACGAGGACCCTCACGAGGGCACCCGATCGCGCTGACGGGGTGTCATGGTGTCCTCTCGGTGGCCCCGGGCTCCCGGGGAGGCGCCGGCCCTCCGTTCCTGGGAGGACGCTGAACGCCCTGTCATGCAGGGTCAGGGAAGAGAGTGCCCCGTGCAGGATGACGAAGCGGTGAACCGGCCCCGGCGCGTCGTGAAGCTCCTGCCGGCCGCGCTGCGGGCCCGCCTGGCGGTGCTGTTCGCCGCGGCCGTCGCCGTCGTCATCGCCGCTGCCGTCGGGCTGCTGGCCCTGGCCACCGACCGCCAGTTCGACGCCGCCGTCGACTCCGCGCTGGCCACGCGCACCTCGGTGCTCCAGCAGGCGCTGGGCCGCGGTGACGTCGGCGTCGTCCGCCAGGACGGGCTCGCGGAGCTGGTCGACGGCAGCGACGACCTCGTGGAGGCCTCCCAGGACGCCCGGTCGCTGGACCGCGAGTCCCAGCCCGGGACCACCGGGACGGTCCCGCAGGTCTCCCCCGGCGGCCGCCCCTCGGAGGCGCCGTTCCTCCCGGCGGCCGACCTCGCCGAGGCGCGGGCGTCCGGCTCCGCCAGCGGCAGCCTCGAGGTCCGCGGGCAGGGGCGCGTGCGCTGGCAGGCCACCGCCGTGGCCGTGCCGGGCGAGGGCTCCGTGCTGGTGGTGGGCACCCGCATGCGCGAGCTCGACGAGGCCGAGGCGCGGCTGGTGCTCCTGTTCCTCGCGGGCGCGCCGCTGCTGGTGGCCAGCCTGGGCCTGGCCGGGTGGCTGCTCGCGGGGGCGGCGCTGCGGCCCGTGGCCTCGCTCACGCGCCGCGCCGCGCAGATCTCCCCCGCCGACGTCGGCCAGCGGCTGCCCCAGCCGCCGGGGGCCGACGAGGTGGCGGTCCTCGCCCGGACCCTCAACCGCATGCTCGACCGCCTCGAGGTGGCGGTCCTGCGCGAGCGCGAGTTCGTCGACGACGCCGCGCACGAGCTGCGCACGCCCATCGCGGTCCTCCGCGGCGAGCTCGAGCTCGCGCTGCGCCTGGGCGAACGCCTGCCCGAGGAGGTGGCCGAGTCGCTGCAGGCCGCCCTCGGCGAGGCGGAGCGCCTGGAGCACCTCGCCCAGGACCTGCTGGTGCTGGCCTCCTCGGAGCACGGCGGCGGGCACCGCGCGCCGGTCGCCCTGGCCGCGCTCGCACGGCGGGAGGCACCTCGGCTGGGGGCGGCGCACCCCGTCGTCGTCGAGGTCAGCGGTCCGGAGGTGGTCGTCGACGGTGACGAGCGCGCGCTCAGCCGGCTGCTCACCAACCTCGTGGCGAACGCCGAGGCCGCCGGGGCCTCCCGGGTGCAGGTGCGGACCGCAGCGAGCGCCCCCGGGTCCGTGGAGCTGGTGGTGGCCGACGACGGCCGGGGCTTCCCCCCGGAGCTGGCCGCCACCGCGACCGAGCGCTTCACCCGGGGCGACGCCGCCCGCACCCGCTCGGGCGGCGGGGCGGGCCTGGGGCTCGCCATCGTGGCCGCCGTCGTCACCGACCACGGCGGCCGGGTGTCGCTCGGCAGCGACCCCCACCTGGGCGGGGCGCAGGTGAGGGTGAGGCTGCCCGGGGCGCCCGGCTCCCCGGCCTGACCGGCCTGACCGGTCAGCGGGCCGGGGGCGTCAGGCCCGGCGCAGCCGCTCGTCGCGCAGCGGCTGCGACAGCAGGTGCAGCGCGGCGTCACGGGGGTCGCGGCCGTCCACGAGCACGGCGGCCACCTGCTCCACCACGCCCATGGCCACGCCGGCGTCGTCGGCCATGGCGCTGACGGAGCGCGCGGTGCCGACGGCCTCCGCGGTGCCCCCGAGGGTGGCGAGCACCTCCGCCAGCGG
>JAKONK010000132.1 GCA_022701985.1 Actinomycetales bacterium | reverse complement strand
TGCGCGCCAGGCGATGACCTCCGCCTGAACCCGACAGCTCACCCCGCAGGCGTCGGAGAGGCCGAGACGCCATGACCGTGAGCAGCAGGCCCGCAGCCCGCCACCGCCGCCCCGTGCGCACCCGCACGCCCCTCGCCCTCATCGGCGACCCCGTGGGTGGCGGCGCCTCGACCGGCGTCCGCCGCTCCGCCGTCATCGCCGTCAGCAGCGGCCTCCTGGTCACGATGGGCCTGCCCGTCATCGCCTCCCCGGCGCTGGCCGCGGACGCTCCCGACGCGACCGCCTCGCAGGCGGCCGCCGGCTCCGGCGTGAGCGCCCCGGCCAAGGCGCAGGTCAGCTTCGCCCTCACCTCCCTGACCACGGTCGACGCCGGCCAGTACCGCCAGGACGAGCAGGTCAGCGCCGGTGACCGCGCCGCCGTCGCCGAGCGCGCCTCCCGCGCCAGCGCCCGCTTCGCCGCCGCCCAGGAGACCCGCGCCGCCAGCGCGCGCTCGGCGACGACCGCCGGGGCCGAGGCTCCCGACGAGACCCCCGACGGCGGCGGCTCGGACAGCGACCCGGCCCCCACGCCGACCGTCGCCCCCGCCGGCACCTCCGTCATCGACGTCGCCAAGCGCTACACCGGCATCAAGTACCGCTTCGGCGGCACCACCCCCGCCGGTTTCGACTGCTCCGGGTTCGTCCGCTACGTGTACGCGCAGGTCGGCGTCGACCTGCCCCGCACCGCCTCCTCGCAGGCCACCGCCGGCACCCGCGTCTCCGCTTCCGAGGCCAGGGCCGGCGACATCGTCTCCTTCACCGGCAAGGGCGGCATCTACCACAACGGCATCTACCTCGGGAACGGGAAGATGATCGACTCCCCGCGCACCGGCAAGTCCATCGACGTGCGCGACGTGTGGTCGTCGTCCGTCGTCTTCACCCGCGTGGCCTGAGGTCGCTCGACCAGCAGGCGAACACCGCGTGAAGGGGGAGGCCCCGGAGCGCCTGCGCGTCGTACAGTGCGCACGTGGTACCGCCACACCCGCCGCAGCGGGTGCCCGCCGAGACGGGCTCAGCGCTGCGCAGCGAGCACCGGCACCACCGCAGTCCGAGTAGTCCCAGCAGTCCTCGCGGTCGCTGGCTGTCTCCCTCCGCGAGCAGCCCGACCTTCGTGCCGACAGGCGCCGTCCCCCCGGGGACGGCGCCTGTCGCCGTTCTGGAGGGGGTCGTCCCGTGAGGACCCTGGTGCTGAACGCCGGCTACGAGCCGCTCGCGGTGGTGCCCCTGCGCCGCGCGCTGGTCCTCGTGCTCGCCGGCAAGGCGAGCGTGGTCGTCGCCGACGAGGTGCCGGTCGCCTCGACGACGGTCGTGCTGCCACGACCCGCCGTCATCGTGCTCAACCGCTACGTGCGGGTGCCGTTCGGGCGGGCCGTCCCGGTCTCGCGCCGGGGGGTGCTGCGCCGCGACGGTCACCGCTGCGGCTACTGCTCCCGCCCCGCCAGCACGGTCGACCACGTCCTGCCCCGCAGCCGCGGCGGACGGGACACCTGGGAGAACCTCGTGGCCTGCTGCCTGCGGTGCAACGGCGTGAAGGGCGACCGCACCCCCGAGGAGATGGGGTGGCAGCTGCGCTCGCGGCTGCGGGCGCCGCACGGGGCCGCCTGGCTGCTGCGGGGCAGCGAGCACCGCAGCCCCCTGTGGGGCGGGTACCTGCCCGAGGTCGACGCGGCCTGACCGGCTCCTGACCGGCTCCCGACCGGCGGTGGCGGGGGCCGCGGGGGCGGCGGGTCAGGCGGTGCTCACCACCGACCCCGCGGCGAGCCCCCAGGCGGCGAAGCTGCCCACCTCGGCCTCGAGGGTGGAGCGGGCGCGCAGGCGCGGGCGCGACCAGCGGCCCGGGGGCATGGTGCGCACCGCCGTGCACCGGCCGCGCCGGTCGAGGAAGGCCACCTCCAGCGGGTAGGTCATGCCGACGGTGTGCACCGCACCGCAGCGGGTGAGCCAGAGGGCTCCGTCGACCCCGCTGCTCCCGAGCAGGCCCGTCCTGCGCTCGGTGCGCGTGCGGGCGACGGCGACCGCGGCCACGGGGGAGCCGTCGACGACGAGCGTGGCAGGACCCGGCCCGAAGACCGGCGCTGCTGGTGCGGAGGGCGACGTGGTGGTCACCGCGTCACTGTGTCCTCCGAGGGGGCGCCGCACGAGGGCCCTGGGGCCCTGCTCAGCGGCAGCAGTCGTCACCGGGCAGTCCCGGGCGGGGTCCAGGCGCGGGCCCGCGGACCCTGGGCGGGTGGGGCTGCGCGCACCACGCTCCTGCCGTGCTCTCCACCGCCTCCTGGCGCGCCGTCGCGGCCGCCGCGCTCCTCGCCCTGCTCGGAACGCTGACCGCTGGGCTCCTCGTGGCGCCGTGGGCGGTGGCGCAGGTCGTCCCTCCCGGCACGCGCCAGCTCGACGACTCCCTGCGGGCCGCCGTGCTGGGGCTGTCGGTGCTCGTCTCCAGCCCGGTCCGCCTGGCTGCGGGGGCGCTCGCGGCGCTGCTGGTGCGCCGGCTCCGCGGCACGGACGCCCGTCGCCAGGCGCTGCCGTCCGCGCTCCTGGGCGTCGGCGCCGGGTGGGCCCTGTACGTCGCACCGCTGCTGCTCTGGAACCTCGCGGGTGGGCCGGAGCTGCCCTCCGAGCTGTGGTGGGAGCTGCCCCGGTGGCTCCTGGAGGGTGCTCTCGGCGCCCTCGCCGTACCTCCGGCGCGACCCCGGACCCGGGTCCGCCGCCCCCTCCTCAGCGGTGACCGGGGCGCGGCCAGCGTCGAGTACGCAGGGGTGGTCTTCGTCGCCGCCGCGCTGGTGGTGGCCGTCGCGGCGCTCGCGACGGGGATCGGGCGGAGCGTGGTCGAGCGCATCTGCGCCGCGTTCGACGTCGCCTGCGCGCTCGTGGACCGCGTCGACGGCTCCGACGTGGTGTGTCCTGTCTTCCAGTCCGAGCACACCAACGGCTTCGACGCGTCGATCGACTTCCTGGGCGTGCGCCGCGAGGACGGAGACCGGCTGACCAGGAACAGCGACGGCTCCGCCCGTGTGCGCCTCGCGCAGAGCACCACCGCCGGGGTCGACGCGACCGCTGGGAAGCTCGCGCTCAGGAGCGGAGCCGCTGCGGGGGGTTCCGGGGGCACGAGAGTGGGCAGGGCCGCGGGCAAGACCGCGGGCAAGACCGGGTCGGGGGCTGCGGACGAGGGGACGGGGCTCGGCGAGCTGACGGCTGAGGCGAGCGTCCGCGCCGGGGGTGACGTCGCCCTGCTCTTCGACTTCTCCGCTGCCGACGGCGGCGCGGTCGCGGCGCAGGACTTCGTCGACCACGAGCGGGGCGCCCTCGGGCAGGCCGCGGACGCGGTGGTCTCGGGGCGCCAGGTCTACGCCCAGGGCCTCCACGAGGTGGGTCACCGCGCCAGGGAGGGGTGGTGGGACCTGTCCTCCCGCTGGGGAGCGGGACCGACCGACGAGCAGCGCGCCGCCGAGGACCTCGCGCACCGCAACGGCGGCGCGGACGCCGTGGAGGTCTCCCTGCTGGTGGAGGCCGCGGCAGCGGCGTCGGGAGAGGTGCCCGTGGGGGGCGCCGGGGTGGGCCTGGACGCCGAGGAGCGGCTGACGGCGACGGTGTCGCTCCACGACGAGGGCCCCGGTCGGCCCGCGTCCTCGGTCACCGGGGTCCTGGGGGGCGGTGCGTCGGCGGGCGCCTCGTGGGTCCCCTTCGGTGACGGGCCAGCGGCGAGCGGAGGCGTCGGGGGCGGGGCCGCTGCCACGGGGGAGTGGACCGCGGTGTTCGACTCCGAGGGGAACCCGCTGGAGCTCGCCGTGACGACGGAGAGGTCCTCGGCGGCGGGTGGCGAGGGCCGGGCCACCGTGGAGAGCTGGAGCCTCGACCTGACCGACCCGGCGAACCGCGCCGTGTTCGACCGGTCCTTCACGACCTCCACCACCTCCGTCGCCGGGCTCAGCGTCACCGCGCCGGTGCCGACGCTCGACCGGGCCGCGGCGGCGGCGCTGGCAGCCCGGCTCCTCGCCAGGTCCCGCCACCAGGAGCTGGTCTACGCGACCTCCAGCGGGACCCGGGGTGGGGGCGGGGACGCCACCGGTGACCTCGAGCTGGCGGGCAAGGCCGGGGGCACGGGGCTGCAGTACGACCAGCAGCGCACCGCACGCACGCTCATCGGCGCCACGGGTCAGGACCTGGCCACCGGCGAGGCTCCGCACCACCTCGCCGGCTGCACCGGCCCTTGACCATCTCGTGACTGTCTGTGATCACGGGTGTCACCCTTGACTGTCACCCTTCGTGATCACCGGAGCCGTCCGGATGCACCCGATCCGTGGGTGGGGTGGCCGCTCGTCCTGCTGAGAGGTCGAGATCGTGCACAGTCCGTGATCGTCCTGGCGTGATCACGAACGCCTCGTCCTCTCTCTCCGTGAGGAGCTCCGTGCGCGCTGACGTCACCACCCTCGGCTTCGCCGCCGACCCTCGCACCGCCCTGGCGGCGCCCCCCGCCCCCGTGGACCCCTACGAGGCGCTGGTCACGCTCCCCGCGGGCGACCGGCTGGTGCTCGCCTGGCTCCCGGGCGTCGCCGGTGGCGCCCGCGGGCTGGCCACCGCCCGGGCGCTCGCGGGACGCCGCGACCTCGTCGTGGAGGTGGTGCCGGCGCCGGCCCACGCCGACGAGGCGCCCCTCACCGCCGCCGTCGCCGTCGCCGCGGTCCTGCGCAGCACCGACGACGACGTGCCCCTGGCCGCCCTCGTGCCCCTGGCGCGGGCGGCCGCCGCTGCGCTGGAGTGCTGGCGCGTCGTCGGGTCGGTCGCGGCGCTGGGCCGCCCCGCGCCGTCGCTGTGGCAGCACGCCCTGTCCTGGGTCCCGGGCACCCGGTTCACGGTCGACCTGGCCGGCGGGGAGGTCAGGCGCGGTGTCGACCTCCGGCGCCGCACCCCGGCGCCCCCACCGGGACCGGCGTGGGCCGCCCACACCGGTGCCGCCGGCAGGGCCTGGGGCGAGGAGCTGCTGGCCCGCGCCGGCGTCCGGGCCCAGGACGTCAGCGCCTGCGGCCACCCCGCTCCGGGGGCCCGACCGGGTGCGGAGGTCAGCGTGCTCGCCGTCCCCCTGGCGCAGCTGCTCGCCGACCCCGCCGTCACCTCCGCTGCCCAGTGCCGCGGCTGCGACCGGCCGGCACCCGCCGGGACCTGCCCGTTCTGCGGCCACCACCGCACCGCCAGCACCACCACCTCCGAGGAGCACCCCGCATGAACCCCCGCCAGCGCCGCGGTGCGCTGCTCGTGGTCGTCGCCCTGGCGGGCGCCGTCGCCGTCTTCGCCTCCGTCCTCTCCTTCGTCTCCTCCGTGAGCGCCAAGGTCGGACCGCTGGTCGGCGTCGTCGCCCTCAGCCACGACGTCGCCCCCTTCACGGCCATCACGCCCGCCGACGTCACGGTCGTCGAGGTGCCCCGCCAGTGGGCGCCGGCCGGCGCCGTCCTCGACGCCGCCTCCGTGGTGGGCCTGGTCTCGCCGAGCGCGCTCCCGGCCGGCACCTACGCCCAGGCGGGGATGTTCGAGACCTCCCCGGGGGTCGCCGACGGCTACCGCGAGGTCGCGATCCTCGTGGACGCCGAGACGGGCGTGGCGGGCAAGGTCAGCGCCGGCGACCGGGTCGACGTCATCGCCACCACGGCAGCCGACGGCTCCGCGGGCGGCAGCGGGACCGCCGCGGGCGCCCCGACGGCCCCCGCCACCGCCCAGGTGTGGGTGCAGGACGCGCTGGTCCTGAACGTCGGCGTGGTGCAGGACGTCCAGGCCGACACCACCGGCGGGCTGACCGAGGGCAAGGCCGTGCCGGTGACCTTCGCGCTGCCCGTGGCCGACGCGCTGCGCCTGGCCTACGCCGAGAGCTTCGCCGTCAAGGTCCGCCTCGCCCTGCGCGGCGGTGGCGACGACGCACCGGTCGCCACCGACCAGCAGGTCTTCACCGAGGGGAGCCGCTGATGGCCACCAGCATCGTCCTGGCCACCGACGACGAGGCCCTGCGCGAGCACGTCGAGCTGGTGGTCGACGAGACCGCCGACCTCGTCCTCGCCGCCGTGGTGCCCGACCTCGACCGCCTCGCCGAGGCCCTCGGCGCCTCCGACGTCGACGTGCTGCTGCTCGACGAGCGCATGGCGCGCGTCTCGCTGCGCGACACCGTGCGCGACGCCTCCACCGCCAACCCCTTCGCGGGCGTGGTGGTGCTGACCCCGGAGACCTCCGAGCGCACCTCGGCGGAGCGGTACGCCGCAGCCCTGGAGGCCGGGGCCCGGTCGACCATCTCCTTCCCCTCCTCCCTGGACGACCTGCGCACCCGGGTCCAGCAGGCCGCCGACTGGGGCCGCTCGCTGCGGGCCCACGTGGGCGGCGACCGGGGCCGCGCCGGCACCCGCGGGCGCCTCGTGGCGCTCACCGGGGCCAAGGGCGGTGTCGGCACGAGCGTCATCGCGAGCCTGCTGGCCCGGGAGGCGCTCACCTCCGCGCCGTCGGTCTGCCTGGTCGACGCCGACCTGCGCGGCGGGACCCTCGGCTTCTACGCCGACGTCACCGCGCGGCGCACCCTGGCCGACCTCGCCGAGGTGGCCTCCGACCTCACCGGGCGCAGCATCCGCGAGGTCGCCGTGGAGCACGAGTGCGGGCTGGTGCTCGTGCTCGCCCCCGAGGAGGTCGAGCGGGCCGAGGACCTCACCGCCGACGTCGCCCGCGCCGTCTTCAGCCACCTGCGCTCGCACTTCGACGTCGTGGTGGTCGACTGCGGCTCCGACCTCGACGAGGCACGGGCCATGGTGATCGAGCTGGCCGACGAGGTGGTGCTCGTGACCAGCACCGACGTGGTGGCGCTGCGCGCCGCCCGCGCCGCGCTGGCCACGTGGGAGCGGCTGTCGGTGCGCACCGCCTCGACGGTCAGGCTCGTGCTGAACCGCGTCAGCCGGAAGGTCGAGGTGCAGCCCGACCTGGTCAGCCGCGTCATCGGGCTCCCCGTCACCGCCACCGTGCCCGCCGCCTTCGCGGCGCTGGAGGCTCCGCTCAACGCCGGTCGCCTGCTGCACGCCCCGCCGGCCGCCCTGGCCCCGGCCATCGCCGTGCTCAGCGCCGCGACGGGCCTCACCGCTCCCGAGCCGGTGCCGGCTCGGCGCCGGGCGCGCGCGCTGCGGGACCCGCGTCCGGCGACCGGCCCGGGGGAGAGCGGCCCGGAGCGCAGCCCCCGTCGCTCCCGCCGCGCTCGCCCGGCCGCCAGCCCCGCACCGGCGGTCGCCGTCGCGCCGGAGCCGGTGACCAGCTACCTCCTCGACGAGGCCCCGCTCCTGGTGGCCTCCGCGCCCGCGCCGCAGGTCGACCCGTGGTCGCCCCCAGCGCCGGTGGTGGCGGTGCAGGACGCACCCCGCGCTCCCCGGGCCCGTCGCCGCTCGACGCCCCCGGTCCCTCCGGTCCCCGCACCTCCGGTCCCGCCGGTGCAGCAGACGGCCCCTCCCCCGGCACCCGGCCGCGCGGCAGACCCCTGGGCTCCGCCCTCCCCGCCGTCCCCTCGGGCGGCCGCCCCCTCGACCCCACCCACCCAGCAGGTCTGGAACCGCGTCGACGGCTCCGGCGACCTCATCGCCCGCATGGGCGACCCCCGCGGCTCCGCACCGCGGCGGTCGCACCCGCTGGCTGCTCCGCCGGCCGACCCCGGGACCGGTGCATGAGCCCGCGCCTGCGCCACCCCCGCGGTGACGGCGGGCAGCTGCTCGCCGAGGCTCCGGTGGTCTTCGCCCTGGTCCTGCTCGTGCTCCTCCTGTGCCTGCAGGGCGTCATCTGGGCGACGACGGCGCTGCTGGCGCGCCACGCGGCCTTCGAGGGGGCCCGCACGGCGGCCACCAGCCCGCTCGACGTCGCGGACGCGGCCCGCGCCGTGCTGCCCGCCGGGTGGGCAGCGAGCGGGGTCACCGAGGCCGGGGGGTCCGTGACCGTCGACGTCGTCGGGCCCGTCCTCGTGCCGGGCCTGACCGACGTCCTGACCGTCACGGCCTCGGCTCCCGTGGTCGCGGAGCCGCGGTGAGCCCCCGGCTGGTGCGCCGGACCCGCGCGGACACCGGGTCGCTGGCCGTCGAGCTGGTCGCCGTGGTCCCCGTGCTGCTGGTCGTGACGCTCCTGTGCGTCCAGGGCTCCGGGGCCGTCTCCGCCGTGGAGGCGACCCAGCGCGCCGCCCGCGACGCCGCCCGCGCCGCGTCGCTCGGGGAGGACCCGGTCGCCGCTGCGCGCGCCGACCTGCCCCCGGCCGCCGAGCTGCGGCGCGTCAGCACCGGCGGCGGCTGCGGTGACGTCTGCGTCCGCGTCGACGTCGAGGTGCCGCTCGGGGTGCCGGGGTTCGTCACCCTCGTGCGCCTGCCCCTGAGCCGCACCGCCGCGATGCCGGCCGCCTGACGCACCGCCCGCAGAACACCGCCTGCGGACCGGACCTGACCAGAACAGACCAGACCAGACCCGAGGAAGGGGGCGCCGTGGCGCTCAAGGACCGGGTGCCCGTGCGCACCCCCACCGGACGCAGCCGCGACGCGGACGACGCCGAGGCCATCGCCGTCTACCGCGAGCGGCTGCTCGCCGAGCTCGACCGCACCGAGCTCGCGGCCCTCTCGCACGACCAGCGCCGCCTGCGCCTGGAGCGGCGCATGGGCGACGTCCTGTCGCTGGAGGGGCCGGTGCTGGGCGACCGCGACCGCGCGGCGATCATCCGCCGCGTCGTCGACGACGCCCTCGGCCTCGGCGTGCTCGAGCCGCTGCTCGCCGACCCGAGCATCACCGAGATCATGGTCAACGGCCCCCACGACGTCTTCGTCGAGCGCGACGGGCGCCTGCAGCGGCACCCGATGAGCTTCAGCTCCGACGAGCACCTGCTCCAGACCATCGACAGGATCGTCTCGGCGGTGAACCGGCGGGTCGACGAGTCCAGCCCGATGGTCGACGCCCGCCTGGCCACCGGCGAGCGCGTCAACGTCGTCATCCCGCCCCTCGCGCTGGACGGCCCGTCGCTGACCATCCGGCGCTTCCCCCGGCCGTTCCGCCTCGGCGAGCTGGTCGGCCGGGGCAGCCTCGACGCGGCCCTGGTCGACCTGTTCGGGGCGCTCGTGCGGGCCCGCCTGTCGGTGGTGGTCTCCGGCGGCACCGGCACCGGCAAGACGACCTTCCTCAACGCCCTCTCGGGTCTGGTGCCCGGCCACGAGCGCATCGTCACCATCGAGGACGCCGCCGAGCTGTCGCTGCAGCAGGAGCACGTGGTGCGCCTGGAGTCGCGCCCCGCCAACGTCGAGGGCCGCGGCCAGGTCAGCATCCGCGACCTGGTGCGCAACAGCCTGCGCATGCGGCCCGACCGCATCATCGTCGGCGAGGTCCGCGGCGGTGAGGCCCTCGACATGCTCCAGGCGATGAACACGGGCCACGAGGGCTCCCTGGTGACGGTCCACGCCAACGCCGCCGAGGACGCCCTCGGGCGCATCGAGACCCTCGCGGCGATGAGCGAGCTGGCGCTGCCCGTCGACGTGCTCCGCGACCAGGTCAACACCGCCGTCGACGTCGTGGTCCAGCTCTCCCGCGGGTCCGACGGTTCGCGGCGGGTGGTGGAGGTGGCGGCCCTGGTCTCCCGTCACCGCGAGCCCTACGCGCTGGCGCCGCTGGCCACCTTCGAGGCCGCGCCGCCCGGGTCCGACCGCGTCGTGGCCGGCCGGTGGGTGCACCACGAGCTGCCCGAGGCCGTCGTCCGCCGGCTGCTCGCCGCGGGCGAGGCCGTCCCGGCGAGCTGGGGCCGGTCGTGACCGCCTCGACGGGCGGCGCGCTGGCGGCCGTGTGGCCCGCCGGCCCCGTCGAGATCGCCGTCCTGACGGTGGTGGCGTTGGTGGTGGCCGTGGTCGCCGCGGTGGTCGTGGACGGCGCCCGCGCCCGCAGCCGGGCCGTGGTCCGCACCGCGGGCGGCGCCTCGGCCGACCCGCTGGCCCGCCTGCTCGCGAGCAGCCGGCGCGGGTTCGCCCGCACCCGCCTCGGCCGAGGTCTCGCGGACCGCCTCGCCGGAGGCTCGGTGCGCCTGGCGCCGCTCGACTTCGCGGCCCTGGTGCTGGGGGCCGGGGTGCTGGTGGCCCTCGTCGTCCGGCCCCTGCTCGGCGTCGTCGGGGGCCTGCTCGTGGTGGCGCTGGCCGTGGTCGGCGCCTCGCGGTGGCTGCAGCGCCGCCGCGGCAAGCGCGTCGAGGCCTTCGTCGGGCAGCTGCCGGAGGTCGCCCGCGTGATGTCGAACGCCTCCGCCGCCGGCCTGTCGGTGCCGACGGCCGTCGGCATGGTGGCCCGCGAGGTCGCCGACCCCGCCGGCACCGAGTTCCGCGTGGTCTCCGAGCAGATGGCGCTCGGCGCCAGCCTCGACACCGCCCTGCTCGACCTCGACCGCCGCCTGCCGTCGCGCGAGCTGAGGGTGCTGGTCCGCACCCTGGTGATCCAGCGCCGCTCGGGCGGTGCGCTCTCCTCGGCGCTCGCGGGGCTGGCCGGGACGCTCGAGCAGCGCAAGGAGCTGCGGCGCGAGGTCGTCACCGCCGTCTCGGGCGCGCGGTTCAGCGGCGTCGTGGTGGCGCTGCTCGGCGTCGTCTCCGTCTTCGTCATGAACCTCATCTCGCCGGGAGCGCTCGACGCGCTGGCGACCTCCGGGCCCGGCCGCCTCGTGCTGCTCGCCTCGGCCGTGCTGTTCGCCGTCGGCGCGCTGCTCATCCGCCGCCTCACCGACCTGGAGGTCTGACGTGGCCCCGCTGCTGCCGCTCGTCTTCTCGCTCGCCGCCGTGGCCAGCCTGGGCACCCTCGTGCTGGGGTGGCGCCTGCTGCGCACCACCGGCCTGGAGCAGGTGGAGCGCGGTCTCGCCGTCGCGGCGGGCACGGCTCCCGAGCGGCCGCGGCTGATGATCCGCCTGGTCGACGGGCTCGGCCTCGCCGGCCAGCGGAGCCTGCTGCGCCTCATCGGCGACGCGCGCCTGAGCCGCATCGACCAGCTCCTCGACGCCGCCGGGCGACCCGAGGCGCTGACGACGGCGTCCCTCGTGCGCCGTCAGGCGGGCTTCGTGGCGCTGGGCCTCCTGTGTGCGGCGTTCCTGCTGCTCGGCGGCCGCTCGGCGCTCGCGGTGGTCACGGTGCTCCTCGCCACCGGCTGGATGCCCGCGTGGCTGTGGACGACGGCGCGGCGGCGCCAGGCGCAGGTCGCTGCTCAGCTGCCGGACTTCCTCGACGTGCTCGCCGTCACCGTGAGCGCCGGGCTGAGCCTCAAGGCCGCGATGGAGCGCGTCTCCGCCGCCGACGGCGGCCCGCTGGGTGAGGAGATCGCGAAGGTGCTCGACGACATGCGCTACGGCGAGAGCCGTCGGCGCGCCCTGGAGCGGCTGCGGGAGCGCAACCCCGCACCGTCGGTGGTCACCTTCGTCACCGCGATGCTGCAGGCCGAGGAGCTCGGCACGCCCATCGCCGGTGCGCTGAGCGACATCGCCGCCGAGGTGCGGCGCGAGACCGCTCAGCGCGTGCGCCAGCAGGCGGCGAAGGCCGCGCCGAAGGTCTCGCTCGTGGTGACGACGTTCATCGTCCCCGGCTCGGTGCTGCTGATCGTGGCGGCCATGGTGCTGGCGAACCTGCCGAAGCTGCAGGGGCTGTTCTCGTGATGCGCGTGGTGCAGCCCCGCGGCGAGGAGGCGGCGGCCCTCGCGAGCACCGCGCGCACCCTCCTCGACCTCCGGCTCGCGTGCGTCGCCGCGGCGATGCTCGTCGTCGCGCAGCGGCCCGAGGCCCTGGGGCAGGCGGGGCTGCTCGCCCTGGCGCTGCCCGTCTCGCTCGTCCCGGTGCTGGCGTGGCGTCGGGTGGCCCGCGTGCTGCTGCGCCGGTGGGAGCCCGTGCTCGCAGACAGCGCGCTCTCGGCGGCGCTCCTCGTCCTCGTGCCTTCCGACGCCGTGCAGGTCCTCGCCGGCGCGACCGTCTTCCTCGCCACCCTGCTGCGCGGCGGGGTGGGGGGCCTGGCGGCGCTCGGGTTCGTCGCCGCCGCCCAGGTGCTCCAGGTGGGGCGCGGCACCGCGACGCTCGTCGACGCCTCGGCGCACACCGCGGTCCTCGCGGGGCTCGCCTGGGCGGCGCTCCACCTGCGCCAGCTGCTCGTCGACCGCGCCGTGCTCCGGCGCCAGGTCGAGGAGGCCCGCGTCGCCGCGGTGCGCCACAGCGAGCGCTCCCGCCTCGCGCGAGACATGCACGACTCGCTCGCCAGCACCCTGCACGGCGTCCACCTGCTCGCCGGCGCTCTGGAGGGCCGGCTGCTCGCTGGAGCGCCCCTGCCCGAAGCGGCGCAGCGCGCCGGAGAGGTGGCCACCGCCGCCGCGCGCGCTCGTGGTGAGGCGCGCGTGCTGCTCACCGACCTCCGCGAGCGGTCTGCCCCCGACCTGCTCGGAGCGCTCGACGACGTGGTGGCGGCCGCTGCGGCGCGCGGGGTGCGCGTCGCGGTGAGCTGCGACGCGCCGCCGGCGCTGGCCGCCGCGGCCGTCCACGAGCTGTCCGGCGCCCTGGGTGAGCTGGTCGAGAACGCGGTGCGCCACGGCGGGAGCAGCGACGTCGTGGTCGCGCTGGAGGCGGGCTGCCGCGGTGGTCCGCGCGCCCTGCGGTGCACCGTCACCGACGGCGGTCCCGGGCTCCCCGGGCCGCTTGACCTCGCCGCCCTGCGCCGCGCCGGCCGCTTCGGGCTGGTCGGGGTGCACGAGCGGCTGGAGGCCCTCGGGGGGACCGCGGCCTTCGAGCGGCCCGCCTGCGGGGGGCTGCGCGTCGTGCTCACCGTCCCCCTCGACCGGGACGAGCGGCCCTCGGTGGCTCCCCACCGGGGCCGGGCGTCCCGTCTGCTCCCTGCGCCGCGCTCGCGCGCCACCACCTCCCCGAGAGGAGCCACCTCGTGAAGGTGCTCGTCGCCGATGACAACCCGGTCGTGCTCAGGGGCATGGAGGTGCTGCTCAGCGACAGCGGTGCGGTCTCTCGCGTGCTGACCGCCTCCGACGGCGAGCACGCGCTGGCGCTGCTCGCCGAGCACCCCGACGTCGACGTCGTCTGCCTCGACGTCCGCATGCCCCGCCTCGGCGGCCTCGGCGTGCTCGACGAGGTGGCCGC
>JAKONK010000116.1 GCA_022701985.1 Actinomycetales bacterium | reverse complement strand
CGTCGTCCTCACCGTCTCCACCGGGCCCGGCAACGCCGCGGTGCCCGACGTGGTGGGCCAGACGGAGTCCCAGGCCGCGCGGACCCTCGAGGACCAGGGCCTGCGGGAGGGCTCCGTCACGTACGAGGACCAGCCGGGGGTCCCGCGCGGGACCGTGCTGCGCAGCGACCCCGTGGAGGGGACGAGCGTGCCAGCCGGCACCGCGGTCGCCCTCGTGCTCGCGAGCGGGCAGGTGGCCCTCACCGACCTCACCGGCCAGACGCAGGAGCAGGCGGTCCGGGCGCTGCAGGAGCTGGGGCTCACCCCGCTCATCACGCCGCAGGTCGACGAGGCCGCGGTGGGCACGGTCATCGACATGAACCCCAAGGACGGCACCGTCCCCGCTGGCAGCAGCGTCCAGCTGGTGGTCTCCGCGGGCCCGACGGCCACGCCGTCACCGACCGAGACCCCCTCGGAGTCCCCGACCGGTGACCCGACGGCCGAGCCCACCCAGGACCCCGAGCCCTCGGCCTCGGGGAGCCCGTCGGCGTCGGCCACCCCGACCTCCGGGACCACGCTCCAGCCCGGCGCGGACCCGACGGCCAGCGCCGCGGCCCGCGTGCGGCCGACGCAGGCCGCGACGACCCCCTCGGGGCCCGTCAGCGCCTGACGAGCGGGGCCATCCCGGCGGAGCGCTCCACCGCGCCGTCGTCGCCGCAGGCGGTGAGCCAGTTGGCGAGCAGCCGGTGCCCGCCCTGGGTCAGCACCGACTCGGGGTGGAACTGCACGCCGTGGAGCGGCAGCTCGCGGTGCTGGAGCGCCATCACCACGCCGCCCGCCGTGCGCCCCGTGACCTCGAGCTCGTCGGGGACGGTCGAGGCGACCACGGCGAGGGAGTGGTAGCGGGTGGCGGTGAAGGGCTCCGGCAGCCCGCGGAGCACCCCGCCGCCCTCGTGGACGACGTCGCTGGTCTTCCCGTGCAGCAGCTCCTCGGCGTGGGTGACCGTGGCGCCGAAGACCTCGCCCAGCGCCTGGTGGCCCAGGCAGACGCCCAGCATCGGCGTGGCGGCCTCGGCGCAGGCCCGCACCAGCGCGGGGCTCGCCCCGGCCTGCGAGGGCGCCCCGGGCCCCGGGGAGAGGAGGACGCCGTCGACCCCGCGGACGACGGCGTCGAGCCCGTCCAGCGCGAGGGAGGCGTCGTCGTTGCGGACGACGCGGCAGCGGGCTCCCAGCTGCTCGAGGTAGCCGACGATGGTCCAGACGAAGCTGTCGTAGTTGTCGACGACCAGCACCTCGGGGCCCTGCGACTCGCTCATGCGCCCATCGTCGCAGGTCCGGGCTCTGCGGTCAGCCCGTGGCCAGCCCGCGGTCGGCGGGCGTCAGCGCGGGACGGTGGCGTGAGCGAGCTGCAGCGGGCCGTCGTAGCCCGGCACGTCGACCTGCTGCTGCGACAGCTGCCACCCCAGGCCCACGCGGGAGGCGTCCGCCAGGTAGGCCTGGACGGCCGGAGACGAGTCGACAGCCGCCCGGAGCGCAGCCGGGTCGCCCACGGCCCTCACGGTGTAGGGCGGGGCGTACAGGCGTCCCTGGAGCCGCAGCACGTTGCCGACGCAGCGGACGGCGGACGTCGAGATGATGCGCTGGTCCTGCAGGCCGACGGCGGTGGCGCCGCCCGCCCAGAGCGCGTTGACGACGGCCTGCAGGTCCTGCTGGTGGACGATCAGCGTGTCTGCGCTCACGCCCGTGGCCGCCGGGCCGTCCGCCGCGCGGGGCGCGTCGTCCAGGGTGATGACGAGCCCCTCGCCGGAGACGGCGTCGAGGCCGGCGGGTGCGGAGAGGTCCTCCTGCTCGGCCTGCAGCTGCTGGGCCTGCGGGTCGTCGACCTCGCGGCCGAGCGCGTCGACGTCGGACTGGAGCCGGGCGAGGCGGGCGCTCGCCTGGGCCACGTCGCGCTCGCGCGCCACCACCTGGGAGCGCAGGTCGCTGCCGCTGGCGCGCAGGTCGGTGCCGTCGGCGGTGCGGGCGCTGGTGGCGAACAGGCCCCCGGCCAGCACCAGCACCAGGACGACGCCCACGGTGCCCGGCCGCGTGCGGCGCAGCGCGGCGAGCGCGCGGTGGGCGCGGCCCGGCTCGTCCGGCACGGGTGCCCTCCTTCGCGGTCCGGGGCGACTACCCTCGCGGGCGTACAGCCCTGCTGAGGAGGACCCGTGCCCGAGTCGAGGATACGTCGCCGCCGCGCGTGGACAGCCCCGCGCGAGAAGAGCGCCGGCCCCCGCCCGAGCCCCCGGTGGTGGGTTCCCGTGATGCTCGGGCTGATGCTGCTCGGGCTCGTCTGGATCGTCGTCTACTACATCAGCGGCACCCAGTACCCCGTCCCCTCGTGGGGAGCGGGCAACCTCGCGGCCGGCTTCGGCGTCGTGCTCGTGGGCTTCGCGATGACCACCCGCTGGCGCTGACCGCGCCCGCGGCTCCCCCGGGGGCGGGTCAGAGCACCAGGTAGCCCGTCGCCGCGAGCTTCGCGACGGCGGAGACCAGGAGCACGAGGAGCACCACCCCGGTGCCCACCAGCTGCACCGGGGTGCGCACCCGCTGGGGTGCGAAGGCCATGACCGCGCCCAGGGCGGCGCCGGTGACCAGGCCCCCCAGGTGCGCCTGCCAGGCGATGTTCGGCACCAGGAACCCGATGACGCCGTTGATGAGGATCAGGACGACGATCTGGCCGGGGTTCTGCCGCAGCTTCCGCTGGACCACCAGGAGTGCTCCGAACAGGCCGAACACGGCACCCGAGGCGCCCACCGACAGCTGGAACCAGGACGTGGTGCTCGGCGATGCCAGCAGGAGCGAACCGACCGACCCGCCGAGCGCCGAGACCAGGTACACGGCCGCGAAGCGGGACCTGCCGAGCACCTGCTCGAGGTAGGTCCCGATGGTGAAGAGCACGTACATGTTGAACGCGATGTGGATCCAGCCGCCGTGCAGGAACGCCGCGGTGAGGAACCGCCACGGCTCGACACCGGCGGCAGCGGGGGCGAAGCCGAGGTCGGAGGTGATCCCGGGGGCGGCCATCTGCAGCAGGAACACCGCCACGCAGAGGCCGATGACCGTGAGGGTCACCACCGGCCGGCCGCGCCGCACCTGCCCCCCGAAGGCCGTCCGCGCCTGGCGGCCGGTGCGGCTGGCCTCGCGGACGCAGTCGACGCAGTGGACGCCGACCGCCGCAGGCCGCTGGCACTCGGGGCAGGCGGGCCGCTCGCAGCGCTGGCAGCGGACGTAGGACTCCCGGTCGGGGTGCCGCGGGCAGACGGGGGGCCCCTGCGGGCCCTGGTCGCCGCCGGGCACCGCGGCGCCCCCGACCGGGTCGGTCATCGGCTGGTCAGCCGCTGATCTCGACGGACTCGACGACCACCGGCTCGACCGGGCGGTCCATGGCGCCGGTGCGGACGGCGGCGATGGCGTCGACGACCTTGCGGCTCTCCTCGTCGGCGACCTCGCCGAAGATCGTGTGCTTGCCCTGCAGCCACGTGGTGGCCGCGACGGTGATGAAGAACTGCGAGCCGTTGGTGCCCGAACCGCCGCGCTTGCCCGCGTTGGCCATCGCCAGCAGGTAGGGCTTGGTGAACGTCAGCTCGGGGTGGATCTCGTCGTCGAAGGTGTAGCCGGGACCACCGGTGCCGTTCCCGACCGGGTCACCGCCCTGGATCATGAACCCGGGGATGATGCGGTGGAACGTCAGCCCGTCGAAGAACGGGTCGGTGCGCTTGGCGCCCGACTGGGGGTCGGTCCACTCCTTCTCGCCGGTCGCGAGACCGGTGAAGTTCTTCACCGTCTTCGGAGCGTGGTCGGGGAAGAGCGTCACGCGGACGTCCCCGTGGTTGGTGTGGAGCGTCGCTTCCATGCCTCCCATCCTCGCACCCGGTGCGATCTGCCCCCCTCGCTGGGCGGATCACCGCGCGCTTCGGCAGGATGGTCGCGACGGTCCGGGAGCCGGGCCCGGGAGGAGGACGCGTGTTCGGGAGCAAGAACCGGGCCGAGCGGACCGCCGCGGCGGTCAGCCACGCCACGAAGGCGGCCGGGACGTCGATCGCCGCCACCGCGGAGCAGAAGGCGTCGCGAGCGGCCGGAGAGATCAGGGGAGCCGGTCGCAGCGCGAAGCGCTCGGCGCAGGCGAAGGGCCACGCAGCAGCGGCCACGGGTGCCGCGCTGTCGGCAGGGGCCCTCACGGGTGCCCACAAGCTGGCGAAGAACGCCGGTGAGCTGAAGGACCAGGCGGGGCCCGCTGCGGCGCACGCCAAGGAGAGCGCCGCCGCCTACGCCGCGCAGGCGCGCGAGGCCGCGGGCACCTACGCCGGACAGGCCCGCGAGTGGGCGGGCCCGAAGGCCCAGGAGGCGTACGCGTGGGCAGCTCCCCGCGTCGTGGACGCCCGCGACCGATCGCTCAAGGTGGCCGCCCCCAAGGTGGAGCACGCCGCTGACGCGCTGGTGCCGAAGGTCGACAGCGCGCGCGACACCATCGTCGAGGAGTGGCTGCCCCGTGCCGTCGCCGCGGTGAGCGCTGCAGCGGCCGCTGCGGCCGCCAAGGCTGGCGAGGCGACCGACGTGGCCGCTCACGGCACCACGAGCCGCCTGGCCGACGTCAGCAAGGGCGCTCGCGCCCTGCAGCCTCAGGTGCGCCAGCGCCGCAGCCGCCTGCGGCGCGTCGTGCTGTTCGGGACCATCGCGGCCGCTGCCGTCGGTGCGGGGTACGCCGTGTGGAAGTCCCGCCAGCAGGCCGTCGTCGACCCGTGGGTCCCGGCGACCGCGCCCGGCACCGGGGTGAGCACCGCTCCCTCCGGTCAGAGCCGCCTGTCGTCCGCGACGCCCGGTGCGTCCGGCTCCGCCAGCGGTGGCCTGGGCGGCGGCAGCCTCGCCAGCACCACGTCCGACGTCGACACCCCCGCGCCTGACGGCTCCGCCGCGCCGCAGGGCGGCCAGAAGGCGGCCGACAAGGCCAAGGGCGTCGTCGAGGACCTCAAGGGCAAGGTCCAGGACGCGGCCGAGACCGTGAAGGACAAGGCCCAGGACGTCGCCGAGAGCGCCAAGGACAAGGCGGACGACGTCGCCTCGACCGCGAAGGCCAAGGCCGACGAGGCGAAGGCCGAGGACTCCGCGAAGAGCTCGGGCTCGACGTCGACGCAGCCGCCGGTGCGCAGCACGAGCGCCACCTCCGCCGGCAGCGCCGACTCCGTGCTGGGTGACGTCACCAAGCCGGTCGCCACCCCGACCCCGAAGCCGAAGCCGGGTTCCACCGGCCGCTGAGGCGGGTCTCACGCCAGAGGGCCGGTCACCCCGTGGGGGTGACCGGCCCTCTGGCGTGTCACGTGGTGGTGGAGACGAGGGGACTCGAACCCCTAACCCCCTGCATGCAAAGCAGGTGCGCTACCAATTGCGCCACGTCCCCGGGCACGTTCTGGGTGGGCCTAACAGGATTTGAACCTGTGACCTCTTCCTTATCAGGGAAGCGCTCTAACCAACTGAGCTATAGGCCCGTTCCGGGGCGCACTCGCACCGGGCAGGAGCGAGGCTACAGCACCCGAGGGGTCAGTCGTCGCTGAGGGTCAGCCGGACGCCGCCGACCAGCCCGCTCGCGAGGTTGTAGAGCAGCGCGGCGATGGTCGTGACCAGGGTGACCAGCACGACGTCGACGACCGCCAGGAACACCGTCACCGACAGCACCCGGGGCAGGCTGAGCAGGTCGGCGAGGCGGAAGTCGCTCTCGGTGCCGACGACGTCGCTGATGACGCTGTCGAGCTGGGTGAAGACGCCCATCGTGTTGAGGATCGCCCACAGCAGCGTCACGACGACGACGCCGACGATGCCGAGGGCCACCGACAGCAGGAACGCCAGACGCGCGACCGACCAGAGGTTCACCCTCGACAGGCTCAGGCGCACCCGGCGCGGGGCGTCGGACGCGCTCGGCGGGGCGGCCGCCGCCGGGGTGGCGCTCTCGCCCGGCTTCGACGCCGCGACGGACGTCGCTGCGGGACGTGCGACGGGCCGGGTGGCCGCAGCCGGCGCGGCACCGGCACCCACCCCCGTGGGGCGCGGGGCCGCAGCGGTGGGACGCGCCGGGGACACCAGGGGCTGCCGCACGGTCGACGCCGCGCTCACCGAGGTGCGGGGAGCCGCCGCAGCGCCTCCCGGCGCAGCTGCGGGGCGAGCACCGCCCGCCGCGCCCCCGGCGGCCCCGCCAGCGGGGCCGCTGGACGAGGTCGCCTGGCCCGCCGGGCGGGAGGCGGACGCCGCGGGGGCGCCGGCGCCGGGGGCGGACTGCCCCGCGGAGCCCGCACCCTCGTCAGGAGCGCTGCCGGGGGTGCGCGCGTCGGTCTTCTCCGTCGGGCTCACGCCCCACCTCCGGTGTCGGGATCGCCCGACGCTACGGCATCCGGACCACCCGTGCCGGGTGCCTCGCCGGACCCCTCGGCAGCCCCGTCCGCGGACGCCTCGCCGGGCGCGTCGTCACCCTCGCTGATCTCCTCCTCGACGGCGCGCTCGACGTTGCGGGCGACCAGGAGGATCTGGTCCTTCGCGTCGACGCGGGCGAAGGAGACGCCCATCGTGTCGCGGCCCGTCGCGCGCACCTCGGCGGCGCGGCTGCGGACGACCTTGCCGCTGGCCATGACCACGAGGACCTCGTCCTCGTCGCCCACGAGCAGCACGCCGGCGAGGTCGCCGCCGCGCTCGGAGGGCTTGGCCACCCGCACGCCGTAGCCGCCGCGGCCCTGCACCCGGTACTGGTCGACCGCGGTGCGCTTGGCCGTGCCGGAGGCGAAGACGACGAACACGTCCTCCGGGGTGGAGTCGCGCACGACGTCCATCGCGAGGAGCTCGTCACCGTCGCGGAAGCGCATCCCCGTGACGCCCGAGGTCGCGCGGCCCATGGGGCGCAGCGCGTCGTCGGAGGCGGTGAAGCGCACCGACTGGCCCTGGCGCGAGACGAGGAGCAGGTCGTCCTCGTCGCCCACCAGCCGGGCCGAGACGAGCTCGTCGCCGTCGCGCAGGTTGATCGCGACGACGCCCCCCGAGCGGGGCGAGTCGTACTCGGTCAGCCGCGTCTTCTTGACCAGGCCGCTCTTGGTGGCGAGCACCAGGAAGGGGGCCTGGGCGTAGTCGCGCAGGTCGAGCACCTGGGCGATCGTCTCGCCGGGCTGGAACGCCAGGAGGTTGGCCACGTGCTGGCCGCGGGCGTCGCGGCCGCCCTCCGGCAGCTCGTGGGCCTTGGCGCGGTAGACCCGGCCGAAGTTGGTGAAGAAGAGCACCCAGTGGTGGGTCGTGGTCGTGAAGAAGGAGCTGACCACGTCGTCGGCCCGCAGGGCGGCACCGCGCACGCCCTTGCCCCCGCGGCGCTGGGCGCGGTAGGCGTCGACCCGGGTGCGCTTGGCGTACCCGCCCGAGGTGATCGTGACGACCACGTCCTCCTCGGGGATCAGGTCCTCGATGCTCATGTCGCCCTCGAAGGGCACGATGCGCGTGCGCCGCTCGTCGCCGTACTTGGCGACGATCTCGGACAGCTCCTCGCCGACGATCGTCCGCTGGCGGGCCGGGCGGGCGAGGATGTCCTCGAAGTCGGCGATCTGGGCGACGAGCGCGTCGTGCTCGTCGATGATCTTCTGCCGCTCCAGGGCCGCCAGGCGGCGCAGCTGCATCTCGAGGATGGCGTTGGCCTGCAGCTCGTCGATGTCGAGCAGGCCCATCAGGCCGGTGCGCGCGTCGTCGGTGGTGGCCGACGCCCGGATCAGGGAGATGACGGCGTCGAGGGCGTCCAGGGCCTTCAGCTGGCCGATGAGGATGTGCGCCCGCTGCTGCGCGCGGCGCAGGCGGTACTGCGTGCGCCGGACGATGACCTCGAGCTGGTGGGTGATCCAGTGCGTGACGAAGGCGTTGATCGGCAGCGTGCGGGGCACGCCGTCGACCAGGGCCAGCATGTTCGCGCTGAAGTTCTCCTGCAGCGGGGTGTGCTTGTAGAGGTTGTTCAGCACCACCTTCGCGACGGCGTCGCGCTTGAGCACGACGACGAGGCGCTGGCCCGTCTTGCCCGAGCTCTCGTCGCGCACGTCGGCGATGCCGGCGAGGCGGCCGTCGCGGACGAGGTCGGCGATCTTCGAGGCCAGGTTGTCGGGGTTGACCTGGTAGGGCAGCTCGGTGATGACCAGGCACTGCCGGTTCTGGACCTCCTCGACCTGCACGACGGCGCGCATCGTGATGCTGCCGCGGCCGGTGCGGTAGGTGTCCTCGATGCCCGAGCGGCCGAGGATCGTCGCCGCGGTCGGGAAGTCGGGGCCCTGGACGCGCACCAGCAGCGCGTCGAGCAGCTCCTCGTCGGTGGCGTCGGGGTGGGCGAGCGCCCACTGCACGCCGTCGGCCACCTCGCGCAGGTTGTGCGGCGGGATGTTCGTGGCCATGCCGACGGCGATGCCCGCCGAGCCGTTGACCAGCAGGTTCGGGAACCTGGCGGGCAGGACGTCGGGCTCGAGCTCGCGCCCGTCGTAGTTGGGCGAGAAGTCGACGGTCTCCTCGTCGATGTCGCGCACCATCTCCAGGGCCAGCGGCGCCATCCGGCACTCGGTGTACCGCGGAGCGGCGGCCGGGTCGTTGCCCGGCGAGCCGAAGTTGCCCTGGCCGGCGACCAGCGGGTAGCGCAGCGACCAGTCCTGGGCGAGGCGGACCAGCGCGTCGTAGATCGCCGTGTCGCCGTGGGGGTGGTAGTTGCCCATGACGTCGCCGACGACGCGCGCGCACTTGGAGTACGGGCGGTCGGGGCGGTACCCGCCGTCGTACATCGCGTAGAGCACGCGGCGGTGGACCGGCTTGAGGCCGTCGCGCACGTCGGGCAGCGCCCGGCTGACGATGACGCTCATGGCGTAGTCGAGGTAGGACCGCTGCATCTCCAGCTGCAGGTCGATCTGCTCGATCCTGTCGCCGGGACCGCCGCTGTCGGCGACCGCGGTCGTGGTGGGCGGCTCAGACATCGAGGAACCTCACGTCGTGGGCGTTGCGCTGGATGAAGGAGCGGCGCGACTCGACGTCCTCGCCCATCAGCACCGAGAAGATGGTGTCCGCGGCGGCGGCGTCGTCGAGGGTGACCTGCCGCAGCGTGCGGTGGGCGCGGTCCATCGTGGTGGTCGCGAGCTCGTCCCAGTTCATCTCGCCGAGGCCCTTGTACCGCTGGACGGCGCCCTCCTTGGGCAGGCGGCCCCCGTTCGCGGTGCCGTCGGCCACGACGGCGTCGCGCTCCCGGTCGGAGAAGACGAAGTCGTGCTCGCGGTTCGACCACTTGACGCGGTACAGCGGGGGCTGGGCGAGGTAGACGTGGCCGGCCTCGACCAGCGGCCTCATGTACCGGAACAGCAGCGTCAGCAGCAGCGTGGTGATGTGCTGGCCGTCGACGTCGGCGTCGGCCATGAGGACGATCTTGTGGTACCGCAGCTTCGCGAGGTCGAACTCCTCGCCGATGCCGGTGCCGAACGCCGTGATCAGCGCCTGGACCTCCTGGTTGCCCAGGGCCTTGTCGAGGCGCGCCTTCTCGACGTTCAGGATCTTGCCGCGGATCGGCAGGATGGCCTGGGTCTCGGGGTCGCGGCCCTTGGAGGCCGAGCCGCCGGCGGAGTCTCCCTCGACGATGAAGACCTCGCAGCGCGCCGGGTCGTTGCTCTGGCAGTCCTTGAGCTTGCCGGGCAGGCCGACGCCGTCGAGGAAGCTCTTGCGGCGGGTGGCCTCGCGGGCCTTGCGCGCGGCCAGGCGGGCCAGGGAGGCGCTGATGCCCTTGCGCACCACGGCCTTGGCCTCGGCGGGGTTCCGCTCGAGCCAGTCGGACAGGTGCTCCGTCATGCGGTTCTGGACGAAGCCCTTGACCTCGGTGTTGCCCAGCTTGGTCTTGGTCTGCCCCTCGAACTGCGGCTCGCCGAGCTTGACGGAGATGACGGCGGTCAGACCCTCGCGGACGTCGTCGCCGGTGAGGTTCTCGTCCTTCTCCTTGAGGAGGTTGTTGGCGCGCGCGTAGCGGTTGACCAGGGCGGTCAGCGCGGCGCGGAAGCCCTCCTCGTGGGTGCCGCCCTCGTGGGTGTTGATGACGTTGGCGTAGGTGTGGACCGACTCGGAGTAGCCGGTGGTCCACTGCATCGCGACCTCGAGGGACATCCCGCGGTCGGGGTCCTCGGCGTCGAAGGCGATCACGGACTCGTGGACGGCCTCGGAGCGCTTCTGGTTGTTGAGGTGCCGGACGTAGTCGGTCAGGCCGCCGTCGTAGCGGTAGGTGACCGAGCGGGCCTTCACGGACTCGTCGTAGTCCTCGCCCTCCTCGGTGGGGGCGGGGCGCTCGTCGGTGAGGCGGATCTGCAGGCCGCGGTTCAGGAACGCGTACTGCTGCAGGCGCGCGCGGAGCGTCTCGTAGTCGAAGACGACGGTCTCGAAGGTCTCCTCCGAGGGCCAGAACGTCACCGTGGTGCCGGTCTGGTCGCTGGCCTCGCCCTTCTCCAGGGCGGCCTCGGGGACGCCGTGGCGGTAGGCCTGGCGCCAGACGTGGCCCTGGCGGCGGACCTCGACCTCGACGCGCTGCGACAGGGCGTTGACCACGGAGATGCCGACGCCGTGCAGGCCGCCGGAGACGGCGTAGCCGCCGCCGCCGAACTTGCCGCCGGCGTGCAGGACGGTGAGCACGACCTCGACGGCCGGCTTGCCCTCGGACGGGATGACGTCGACGGGGATGCCGCGGCCGTCGTCGACGACGCGGACGCCGCCGTCGGCCAGGAGCGCCACGTCGATCGCGGTGGCGTGGCCGGCGAGGGCCTCGTCGACGGAGTTGTCGACGACCTCCCAGACCAGGTGGTGCAGGCCCCGCTCACCGGTGGAGCCGATGTACATGCCGGGGCGCTTCCGCACCGCCTCCAGACCCTCCAGGATCTGGATGTTGCTCGCCTCGTACGTGGACGGCGGCGGGGTGCTCGTGCGCGGCTCCGCCAGCGGCTCGACCAGAGCCTCCGGGGTGGGCTGCGCGCCCTCGGCGTCGTCGGTGGGGTCGGCCACGGTCCTCCTCGAGCATCAGCGCGCCCAGCGGGGCGCGCAGGGTGTCCATCTTACGCGGTGCCCTCCGACAGCCCGTCCCGGACGCGGCTCCGCGGCTCCAGACCCACCCGTCTGCGGCCCGTGGACGCCGTTCTGCGGGCCCAGCAGCCCTCCTGGCGGCCCCCGGGTCCACCGGGGGGCTCCGCGGCGGCCCTGCTGCGGCTCAGCCGTAGGTGTCGCGGGGCCCCCGCCCACCCGCCGAGCGGCTGCCGGCGCGCCAGGACGGTCCCGCGGGGCCCTTCACCACCAGCCGGGTGACCACGCCCTCCCCGAGCTCCTCGCCCAGCCGGCGCAGCACCGCGGCGCCGAGCAGCCGCACCTGGGTGGCCCAGGCGGTGGAGTCGGCCCGCACCACCAGCTCGCCCTCGGCGAAGGTCTCGGGCTCGCAGTGGGCCGCGACCTCGGCCCCGACCACCTGGTCCCACCGCCCCATCACCCCGCCGACGGCGACGGGCGTGCGCCAGCCGCGCTCGCTGACGAGGCGCCCGATGCTCGAGCTCACGGTCTGGGGGTCGCGGGCGTCCGGCCGGGCGCCGCTGCGGCCACCGGCCCCCCGCTCCCCTCCGCCGGGCTGGCCGCCGCCGGCGCCGGGTGCTCCGGTGCCCCGCGCGGGGGTCAGCGAGCCCGGTCGGCCGGGCCTGGCCCCCCGGGCGCGGGCGGCGGCCCGGGCGCGGTGCAGCGCCGTCGCCGCCGCGTCGGGCCCCTCGTCGGCGGTCCCGTCGCCCTCCGGGGGCTGCTCAGGCACCCGGGGCGTCCGGGGTGGCGGCGGTGACGGTGCCCGCCCGCACGTGCAGCCGGTTCCCGGCCAGCTCGGGCGGCACGTCCTCGGCGACGGCGGCGGTCACGAGCACCTGCTCCGCACCGGCCACCAGGCCCGCGAGCCGCGTGCGGCGCCCGGCGTCGAGCTCGGCGAAGACGTCGTCGAGGACCAGCACGGGCTCGGTGCCCGGGTCCCGCGGGCCCTCCCCGCAGAGCAGCTCGTACAGGCCCAGGCGCAGCGCCAGGGCGTACGACCACGACTCGCCGTGGCTCGCGTAGCCGCGCGCCGGCAGCTCGCCCAGGTCGAGGGCGAGGTCGTCGCGCTGGGGGCCGACCAGGGACGTGCCCCGCTCGAGCTCGTCGGCGCGGACCTGGGCCATCTGCTCCAGCAGGGCCTGGGCGAGCTCGGCGCGCGGGGGCAGCGGGGCCTCCGGGGAGGAGAGGTCCAGGTCGGCCAGCAGCGGCAGGGAGCTGCGGTACCCCAGGGACACGGGCCCGGCGCCGTCCGCGCCCGGCTGACCGCTGACGGCGGCGTAGGCCCGGCTGACGTGCGGGTGCAGGCGCTGCACGAGCAGCAGGCGCGCGGCCAGCAGCTCCGCGCCCGCAGCGGCCAGGTGGGTGTCCCAGACCTCCAGGGTCGCGGCCTCTGCGGCGGCCGGGTCGTCCCAGCCCGCCTCGCGGGCCGCCTGCGAGGCGCGCTCGCGCGCCCGCGAGCCGCGTCCCGGAGCCCCGGAGCCCCGGCGGGCCGCCGCCGCCTGGCGCAGGAGCGTCCCGCGCTGCTTCAGCACGCGGTCGAGGTCGGAGCGGACCCCCGCCAGGCGCGGTGCGAGCGCGACGAGGGCCTCGTCCATGAAGCGGCGCCGCCCGTCGGGCTCGCCCTTGACCAGGGCGAGGTCCTCGGGGGCGAAGAGCACCGTGCGCAGGGTGCCCAGCACGTCCCTGGCCCGGGGCAGCTGGGCGCGGTTCAGGCGCGCCCGGTTGGCGCGCCCCGGCGTGATCTCGAGCTCGACGAGCGTCGAGCGCTCCTCGCGCTGCACCCTGGTGCGCACCACGGCGCGCTCGGCGCCGGCGCGCACCAGGGGGGCGTCGGTGGAGGCCCGGTGGCTCCCGAGGGAGGCCACGTACCCGATCGCCTCGACGAGGTTGGTCTTGCCCTGCCCGTTGGGCCCGACCAGGGCGGTCGGGCCCGGGCCGAGCTCGACCTCCGCCTCGGCGTAGTTGCGGAAGTCGACCAGGGACAGGTGCGTGACGTGCACCCGGCCCCGCCCGTCAGCGCGAGGTGGAGCCCGAGCCGGAGCTCGGACCGGCCTCGGCCGCCGACGCCTCCTGGACGCCCTCCTCGGGCCGTCCGCCGCTGGTCTGGTCGGCCGAGGCGTCGTCACCGCCGAGCGACTCCACCGCGTGGCCGCCGAACTGGTTGCGCAGGGCCGCGACCATCTTCATCGCCGGGGAGTCGTCCTGGCGGGAGGCGAAGCGGGCGAACAGCGCCGCGGTGATCGCCGGCATCGGGACCGACTCGTTGATGGCCTCCTCGACCGTCCAGCGGCCCTCGCCCGAGTCGTTCACGTACCCGCGGATGGAGCCCAGGCTGGTGCCCTCGGCCTCGAGGGCCCTGACCAGCAGGTCCAGGAGCCAGGAGCGGACGACGGTGCCGCGCGTCCACGCCTTGAAGGACCCCGTGACGTCGGTGACGATGTCCTTGGCCGTGAGCAGCTCGAAGCCCTCGGCGTAGGCCTGCATCAGGCCGTACTCGATGCCGTTGTGGACCATCTTCGCGTAGTGGCCGGCGCCCACGGCGCCCGCGTGGACGAAGCCCTCCTCGCGGGGGCCCTCCGGGCGCAGCGCGTCGAAGACGGGCAGCAGGCGCTCGACCAGCTCGGCGTCGCCGCCGCACATGAGGCCGTAGCCGTTGTCCAGGCCCCAGATGCCGCCCGAGACGCCGCAGTCGACGAAGCCGACGCCCCGCTCGGCGAGCGACTCCGCGTGCGCGGCGTCGTCGGTGTACTTCGAGTTGCCGCCGTCGATGACGACGTCACCCTCGGACAGCAGGCCCTTGAGCTGGGCGATCACGGCGTGGGTGACCTCGCCCGCGGGGACCATCACCCAGACCGCGCGGGGCGCCGGGAGCGCCTCGACGAGCGCCTCCATGCTGGGGACGTCCGACAGGTCGGGGTTGTTGTCGAACCCCGTGACCTCGATGCCCCCGCGGCGCAGGCGGGTCCGCATGTTGCCGCCCATCTTGCCCAGGCCGACCAGACCGATGTGCATGGTTCCTCCAGCGTTGCGTGTCGAGGTGCTCACGTGGTGTCTCGGCAGTGCCGGGGCCGGGCTTCAGCCGGCCATGCGCACGGGCATGAGCAGGTAGCGGTAGTCGTCGACCGGCTCGCCGTCGGCCTCGGTCTGTCCGGTGAGGACGGCGGGCTTCGTCGGAAGCGTGAAGGACAGCCTGACGTACGGCACGTTGAGCGCGCCCAGGCCGTCGAGCAGGAACTGCGGGTTGAAGGCGATGGAGATGTCGTCGCCCTCGAGCTTCGCCTCGATCGCCTCCGAGGCCTGCGCGTCCTCGCCGTCACCGGCCTCGAGGACGACCTGGCCCTGGGTGAAGGACAGGCGCACGGGCCTGCTGCGCTCGGCCACCAGGGCCACGCGGCGCACCGCCTCGACGAGCGCCGGCACGGCGACGACGGCGGAGATGGGCGACTCCGGCGGGAAGAGCGAGCGAACCTTGGGGTAGTCGCCGTCGACCAGCAGCGACGTGGTGCGGCGGCCGCCGGCCTCGAACCCGACCAGGCCGGACGCGCTGCGGCCCCGCCCCGGCTCGCCCTCGGCCTCCGGGGACAGCGCGAGGACGACCTCGCCGCTGCCCATCGACCGGGCGACCTCCGACAGGGTGCGCGCCCGCACCAGGGCCGTGGCGGAGGGGCGGTCCTCGCCGCCGCTCCAGGGCAGGGTGCGCACCGCCAGGCGGTACCGGTCGGTGGCGAGGAGGGTGACCTCGCCGTCCTCGATCTCCACGCGCACGCCGGTGAGCACCGGCAGGGTCTCGTCGCGGCTGGCGGCGACGACCACCTGGGCGACGGCGGAGGCGAAGACGTCCCCGGCGACGCTGCCGAGCACCGCGGGCATCGCGGGCAGGGCGGGGTAGTCCTCCACCGGCATCGTCAGCAGGGTGAAGCGGCTGGAGCCGCACACGACGACCACCCGGGGGCCCTGGACGGAGACCTGCACGGGCTGGGCCGGCAGCGAGCGGGCGATGTCGGCGAGGAGGCGGCCCGAGACCAGGACGCGGCCCGGCTCGTGGACCTCGGCGGGCACCTCCACGTGGGCGGAGACCTCGTAGTCGAAGCTCGAGAGCTTCAGGACGCCGGGCTCGGCCGCCTCCAGGAGCACGCCCGCGAGGACGGGCACCGGGGGGCGCGCGGGCAGCGTCCGCGCCGTCCACCCGACGGCCTCGGCCAGGACGTCGCGCTCGACCCCGAACTTCACGGGTCCACCTCCATGCAGTGCTTGCTGGTCTCCGGCGGCGGGCCGCCGGCGCTGCGGTGCAGCCCGTCACCGCCCGGGGAAGGGCCGTGACGGCGAGGGTACCGATCCCGGGGGTCCCGTCCTCCCGCCGACCCACGGGCCCCGGTCGGGGCGCGGTCGGGGCGCTCGGGCCAGATGTTGGTGCGCTGATCGATCCGCTGACTAGAGAGTTCCGTAGTAGTCATAGGGCCTGTGGATACTGTGGACAACCCTCGTCTTCGCAGGTCGGAGGTTGTTCACACCTGTGGACAGACCTGTGGACGAAATGTGGGAAAACTACGGCCTCCTGTGGACGGCTGAAAACCGTCCACAGCCCGTCCACAGAACGACCCTCGGTTGTCCACAAGTTCTCCACAGCTTTGAGGGGCTTTTCCACAGGACCTGTGGACAAGGTTGTCCACAGGTCCTGTGGATGCCCGCAGACCGCCCCCACGTGTGGACAGAGCCTGTGGACAACTGACGTCGCCCCAGGTCAGCGCCGTGGAGCGGGCCCGTCGCCGTCAGGCCCGGTGCTGGAGCTTGATGCGGTTCGTCAGCTCGGTGACCTCGTTGTAGGTCTGCCGCCGCTCCGTCAGCTGCTCGCGCACCTTGCGGTTGGCGTGCATCACCGTGGTGTGGTCGCGGCCGCCGAAGGCCTGCCCGATCTTGGGCAGGCTGAGCTCGGTGAGCTCGCGGCAGAGGTACATGGCGACCTGGCGGGCGTTGACGACGGCGCGGCCGCGCGCGGGGCCGCACAGGTCCTCGATGGTCACCTTGAAGTAGTCGGCCGTCTGGGCCATGACCGTCGCCAGGGAGATCTGGGCCGTCTCACCGGTCAGGAGGTCCTTCAGGACGACCTCGGCCAGCGACAGGTCCACCGCGGCCCGGTTCAGGTTCGCGAAGGCCGTGACGCGGATCAGGGCCCCCTCGAGCTCGCGGATGTTCGTGGAGATCTGGGAGCCGATGAACTCCAGCACCTCGTAGGGCACCGAGATGCGGTCGGTGATCGCCTTCTTCGACAGGATCGCGATGCGCGTCTCCAGGTCGGGCGGCTGGACGTCGGTGGTCAGGCCCCACTCGAAGCGCGAGCGCATCCGCTCCTCGAACCCGAAGAGGTTCTTGGGCGGCTGGTCGGAGGTGATGATCACCTGCTTGTTGGCGTTGTGCAGCACGTTGAACGTGTGGAAGAACTCCTCCTGCGTCTGCACCTTGTTCGACAGGAACTGGATGTCGTCGACCATGAGGAAGTCGACGTCGCGGTAGCGGCGCAGGAACGAGTTCTTCTGGTCGTCGCGGATCGAGTTGATGAAGTCGTTGGTGAACTCCTC